>UCOA01000088.1 GCA_900474095.1 Hyphomicrobiales bacterium
AGGGGTTGGGGAGGGGTTTTTCCAAAAGGACGGCACGCATGACCGCCCGTTCCCTCACCCGCCTGATCCGGCCCAGGTCCATCGCCGTCTTCGGCGGCAAGGAGGCGCGCCGGGTGATCGAGCAATGCGACAAGATGGGGTTCACCGGCGATATCTGGCCGGTTCACCCTAGGGAGGACGAAATTTTCGGCCGCCGGTGCTACCGCTCCGTGGCAGACCTTCCATCCGCGCCGGATGCCTGCTTCGTTGGCGTCAACCGCCAGCTCACGATCGACATCGTCCGCGACCTTTCCGCCAAGGGCGCCGGCGGCGCCATCTGCTACGCTTCGGGGTTCCGCGAGGCGGTCAGCGAGCTTGCCGATGGCCACGACCTGCAGGACGCGCTGGTCGCAGCCGCTGGCGATATGCCGATCGTCGGGCCGAACTGCTACGGTTTCATCAATGCACTCGACGGCGCCCTGCTCTGGCCCGACCAGCATGGCATGCAGCGCGTCGACCGGGGCGTCGCTGTCTTAACCCAGTCCTCGAACATCGCCTGCAACGTCTCGATGCAGATGCGCGGCCTGCCGCTCGCCTATATCATGACGGCCGGAAACCAGGCGCAAACGGGCCTTTCGGAACTTGCCATCGCCGCCCTGGAAGACCCACGCGTCACCGCCGTCGGTCTGCACATCGAGGGTTTCGACAACATCGAGGCACTGCAGCGGTTGGCGGCGCGGGCGCGAGAACTGAAGAAACCCGTCGTCACTTTGAAGGTCGGCAAATCGGAACAGGCGCAGCGTGCCACCGTCTCGCACACGGCATCGCTTGCCGGCAACGATGCCGTCTCGGGCGCACTACTCAAGCGCCTCGGCATCGGCCGCGTCGATACTTTGCCGGAATTGCTCGAAACCCTGAAACTGCTCCACCTTCGCCCGCCCCTGAAAAACCTCGACATTTCATCGATGAGCTGTTCGGGCGGCGAAGCATCGCTGATGGCCGATGCCGGCGTGAAGCGCAAGACCGTGTTTCGTGCTCTGAAGAGCGGACAGCACCAACCGTTGCGCGAAAGCCTCGGCGAGATGGTCACCATCGCCAATCCGCTCGACTATCACACCTTCGTCTGGGGCAATCTGGAGAAGCAGACGACGGCCTTTTCCGCGATGATGAAGGGCGACTATGCGCTGAACCTCATCGTCCTCGACTTTCCGCGACAGGACCGCTGCGACGCCGAAGACTGGAACACGACCTGCGAGGCCGTCATCGCGTCGGCCAAGGCGACCGGCGCCGTTGCCGGCATCGTCGCCAGTCTCGGCGAGAATATGCCGGAGGAAACGGCGCTCTCGCTGATGTCAGCAGGCGTCGTCCCATTCTGCGGCATTGACGAAGCGCTGGCCGCCGCCGAAATCTCGGCCGGCATCGGCACCGCTTGGGCGACGGCGGCCCCGGCGCCGCTCCTGTCAGCGACGGCGTCCGAGGGGGAGATCGTCACCATCAGCGAAAATGAGGCAAAGGCCGATCTGGCAAAGTTCGGCCTCGTCGTGCCGACGGGCAAGGTTGCGATCACCGCAGCCGAGGCCGCCGATGCGGCAGAAACGCTCGGCTTTCCCGTTGTTCTCAAGGCCCTCGGCGTCGCCCACAAGACCGAGGCCGGCGCCGTCAAGCTCAATCTGCCTGATCGCCAATCCGTTCTTGATGCGGCAGATGCCATGAAGAACGTCGCAATCGGCTATCTCGTCGAAAAAATGATCGAAAAACCCGTCGCGGAGATCATCGTCGGCGCGCTGCGCGATCCCGTCGCTGGCCTGATACTGACCATCGGCGCAGGCGGGATTCTGGTGGAATTGCTTGAAGATTCGGCGATTTTGACCTTGCCGACAACGCCGGAGGCCATAAGCGAAGCCATTTCCGACCTGAAAATCAAAAAGCTGCTCGATGGCTATCGTGGCGGTCCGAAAGGCGACGTCGAGGCGCTGGCGGCGGCTGTCGCTGCCGTGGCATCCTATGTCGTTTCAAACGCCGCACAACTCGAAGAACTGGATATCAATCCTATCATGGTGCTGCCGCAAGGGTTTGGAACCGTTGCCGCCGACGCCTTGATCCGTCGAAGGAAATGACCCTATGACCGGACCAATCAGAACCCGCCGTGAAGGCGGCATTCTCGAAGTTACTATCGACCGGCCGAAAGCCAACGCGATCGATCTGGTGACCAGCCGCGTCATGGGCGAAATCTTTCGCGACTTCCGCGACAACCCGCAACTGCGCGTCGCGATCATCACCGGTGAGGGCGAAAAATTCTTCTGCCCGGGGTGGGACCTGAAGGCCGCCGCCGCCGGTGATGCCGTCGACGGCGACTACGGGATCGGCGGTTTCGGCGGCATGCAGGAACTGCGTGACCTCAACAAGCCGATCATCGCCGCAGTCAACGGCATCTGCTGCGGCGGCGGGCTGGAGATCGCGCTCTCGACCGATCTGATCCTCGCCGCCGAACACGCGACCTTCGCACTGCCGGAAATCCGCTCCGGCACGGTGGCCGATGCCGCCTCGATCAAGCTGCCGAAGCGCATCCCCTATCATATCGCCATGGACATGCTTTTGACCGGCCGCTGGCTCGATGCCGCCGAGGCGCATCGCTGGGGCTTCGTCAACGAAATCCTGCCCGCAGACACCCTGATGGCGCGGGCCTGGGAGCTTGCCCGCCTGCTCGAGAGCGGCCCGCCGCTGGTCTATGCCGCGATCAAGGAAGTCGTGCGCGCAGCAGAGGGCGAGGACTTCCAGACGACGATGAACAAGATAACCAAGCGCCAGTTCAAGACGGTCGATATCCTCTATTCGAGCGAGGACCAGCTGGAAGGCGCACGGGCGTTTTCGGAGAAACGCGATCCGGTCTGGAAAGGAAAATAGCGGGCTGCGAAATCATGGCAGCAGACCAGACGAGCAGTGCATCTCGCAAGCGCTTACCATAAACCATATTTATGAAATATGCAGAATTTTTACGTGAATACGCATCAACCTTTGAACGATACCATCAATTTTAACAGGGCTTTCCGGCATCGGCAGGCCAACTTCGCGAAAGGTGTAGTGGCGGGAGATAAATCCGCAAAAATGACTGGCCTCCCTGCCTTCGGGCAGGCATTCTAGCAGCAACCCGGTCAACCAAGATCGAACAATAATCAGAACGGCAAAAGCCATCAAACAAAGGGAACAGGGGAATGAGCGATTACAAGAATTACCTCGCCAATCAGGTCAAGATGGGCAAGATGAACCGGCGCGAATTCATGGGCCGGGCACTCGCAGCCGGCGTCGCGCTGTCGAGCGCAAGCGCATTGTTTGCATCTAGCGCGGCGGCGCAGGAACCGAAGCGCGGCGGTCATCTGAAACTCGGTCTCGAGGGCGGCTCGGCCACCGACGCACTCGACCCCGCCAAGGCTTTGTCGCAAGTGCTCTTCTGCGTCGGCCGCAACTGGGGCGACCTCTTGGTCGAATCCGATCCGCTGACGGGCGCTGCCGTTCCCGCGCTGGCCGAATCCTGGCAGCCTTCGCCGGATGCTGCTGTCTGGACCTTCAAGGTCCGTAAGGGCGTGCAGTTCCACGACGGCAAGGAACTGACGATCGAAGACGTCGTGAAGACACTGCAGCGCCATACCGACGAGAAGTCGGAATCGGGCGCGCTTGGCGTGATGAAGTCGATCAAGACGATCGAGAACAAGGGCGGCGATCTCGTCCTGACGCTGACGGAAGGCAATGCAGACCTGCCGCTGCTTCTGTCCGACTATCACCTGATCATCCAGCCGGGTGGCGGTTACGACAATCCCAACGCCGCCATCGGCACGGGTCCCTACAAGCTGACCAGCTTCGAAGCGGGTGTGCGCGCCACCTTCGAGAAGAATCCGAACGACTGGAACCCGAACCGCGGCTATGTCGACAGCGTTGAAATCATCAACATGAACGACGCGACCGCGCGTATCGCCGCGCTTTCCTCCGGTCAGGTCCACTACATCAACCGGGTCGATCCGAAGACCGTTGCCCTTCTGAAGCGCGCGCCGACCGTCGAAATCCTCTCGACTGCCGGCCGTGGGCACTACGTCTTCATCATGCACTGCAACACAGCACCCTTCGACAACAACGACCTGCGCATGGCGTTGAAATATGCGATGGACCGCGAGAACATGGTGCAGACCATCCTTGGCGGCTATGGCAAGGTCGGCAACGACTTCCCGGTCAACTCGACCTATGCACTTTTCCCTGAAGGTATCGAGCAGCGCGTTTATGATCCGGACAAGGCTGCCTTCCACTACAAGAAGTCCGGCCATAGCGGCCCGGTTCTCCTGCGCACGTCGGATGTCGCCTTCCCGGGTGCCGTCGACGCGGCAGTGCTCTACCAGGAAAGCGCCAAGAAGGCCGGCATAGAGATCGAAGTGAAGCGCGAGCCCGGCGACGGCTACTGGTCGAACGTCTGGAACGTCCAGCCCTTCTCGACCTCCTACTGGGGCGGCCGCCCGACGCAGGACCAGATGTATTCGACGGCCTATCTGTCGACTGCCGATTGGAACGACACGCGCTTCCTGCGTCCGGATTTCGACAAGATCCTGCTCGAAGCCCGCTCCGAACTGGACGAAGCCAAGCGCAAGGAAATGTACCGCACCATGGCGACGATGGTGCGCGATGAAGGTGGCCTGATCCTGCCGATGTTCAACGACTTCGTGAACGCCTCGACCAAGCAGGTGAAGGGCTATGTCCACGACATCGGCAACGACATGTCGAACGGCTACGTCGCAACCCGCGTCTGGCTCGACGCCTGATGGCGAGCGGCGGACCAATCACGGGTCCGGCGCTATCGACGGGTCCGGCTGCGGGGGGCGAAGGCCTCGCGCAGCCCGCACCGGTCCCCGGAACCCTGGTCACGCCCCCGACGGGTGGCGCGACCGGCACGTTCTGGCGCCGTTTCACCCTGCGTCGCCCCCTGGCGGCCCTTATCATCCAGCGACTGGGTTTAAGCGTTGGTCTCCTTTTTGCCGTGTCGCTGATGATCTTCGGCGGCGTGGAAGCCCTGCCCGGCGATTTCGCCACCACCTATCTCGGCCAGTCGGCGACCCCCCAGGCGGTCGAAAACATCCGCAAGGATCTCGGCCTCGACAAGCCATTGACCGAACGCTACCTCAACTGGCTCGGCGCCGCCGTCAAGGGCGATTTCGGCACGTCCTGGGCCAGCAAGAATTCGGTCAGCGAACAGATCGGCAAGCGGCTCGGAAACTCGCTGTTTCTCGCCTTCTTCGCCGCCCTGATATCCGTGCCGCTCGCAGTCGCGCTCGGCATGCTTGCCGTGCAATATCGAAACCGGCTACCGGACAAGATCATCAACGTCATATCGCTGGCGGCGATCTCGCTCCCCGAGTTCTTCGTCGGTTACCTTTTGATTCTGTTCTTTGCGGTTCAGCTCGGCGTCGCCACCTTCCCGGCCACCGTCTATGACAGCATGGGCTTCGGCGAACGCCTGTCGGCTATAGCCCTGCCGGTGGCAACGCTCGTGCTTGTCGTTCTCGCCCATATGATGCGGATGACTCGCGCTGCGATCCTCAACGTCATGTCGTCGGCCTATGTCGAGACTGCGGAACTGAAGGGCCTCAGCGCCTTCCGCATCATTGCCCGGCATGCTGCTCCCAATGCCGTTGCGCCGGTGATCAATGTGATCGCGCTCAATCTCGCCTATCTCGTGGTCGGCGTCGTCGTGGTAGAAGTGGTATTCGTCTATCCGGGTATGGGCCAGTACATGGTCGATGCCGTCACGGTGCGCGACATGCCGGTGGTGCAGGCCTGCGGTCTGATCTTCGCCGCCTTCTACATTTTCCTCAACATGGCCGCGGATATTCTCGCCATCCTAGCCAATCCAAGATTGAGGCACCCACGATGAGATTGAGCTCCATTCCCATAAGTGCCTGGGTCGGCATCGCCGGCATCGTGCTGGCCCTGTTCTGCGCAATCTTCGCACCCTGGATTGCCCCGTTCGGCGAGCGCGACGTCGTCGGCGATATCTGGCTGCCGATGGGCGGCGACTTCCTGCTCGGCACCGACAATCTTGGCCGCGACCTGCTTTCCCGCCTCATCTACGGGGCGAGAACAACGATCTTTGTCGCTCTCGCGGCAACCTTCATTTCCTTCTCGCTGGGCATGCTCCTGTCCTTTACCGCGGCAGTCACCGGCGGTCTCATCGACCAGCTGTTCTCGCGTTTCAACGACTTGATGATGGCGATCCCGACCTTGATCTTCGCCCTTGTCGTCCTTGCCGTTCTGCCGCAGCAGCTCTGGATCCTCATCCTCGTCATGGCGGTCCTCGATAGTACCCGCGTCTTCCGCATCGGCCGCGCCGTGGCGCTCGATGTCGCGGTGATGGAATTCGTCGAGGCCGCGCGCCTGCGCGGCGAGGGCACAAGCTGGATCATCTTCCGGGAAATCCTGCCGAACACCCTGTCGCCGCTTCTGGCCGAATTCGGCCTGCGTTTTGCCTTCTCGATCCTGTTCCTCTCCACCCTTTCCTTCCTCGGTCTCGGTATCCAGCCGCCGGCCGCCGACTGGGGCGGCATGGTCAAGGACAACAAGGACGGCATCATCTTCGGCATCTCGGCAGCCCTTGTTCCGGGCGGCGCGATTGCCGGCCTTGCCATCTGCGTCAATCTCGTCGTCGATTGGCTGATGAAGCGAACCTCGAGCCTCAAGGGAGGGCGCGGCGATGCCTGAATCCTTATCTGCCATGAAAGAGTTGCTTTCCGTCAAGAACCTGAAGATCGAGGCCACCAGCTACCCGCCGGGCGAGCCACCGAAGACCGTGACCCTGGTCGAAAATGTGTCGTTCGACCTGCAGAAGGGCAAGGTGCTCGGATTGATCGGCGAAAGCGGCGCCGGCAAGTCCACTATCGGTCTCTCCGCCCTCGCCTATGGCCGTGGCGGCGCATCGATCACCGGCGGCCAGGTGCTGCTCAACGGCAAGGATATCCTGACGCTTGGACGTGACGGCGTTCGCACCATCCGCGGCTGCAAGGTCTGCTATGTCGCCCAGTCGGCGGCGGCCGCCTTCAACCCGGCTCACAAGCTCGGCGAACAGGTGATCGAGGCGTCATTGCGCCACAAGATCATGACCCGCGCCGACGCGGAAAAACGGGCGCTCTATCTCTTCCGGGTTCTTGGCCTGCCGAACCCTGAAACCTTCGGCGACCGCTATCCGCATCAAGTCTCCGGCGGCCAACTGCAGCGCGCCATGACCGCCATGGCGCTCTGCCCGAACCCGGAGTTGATCGTCTTCGACGAACCGACGACGGCGCTCGACGTCACCACCCAGATCGACGTCCTGGCCGCCATCAAGCATGCGATCGAGGAGACGCATACCGCGGCACTCTACATCACCCATGACCTTGCCGTCGTCGCCCAGATCTCCGACGACATCATGGTGCTGCGTCACGGCAAGACCATCGAATACGGAACCACCAAGCAGATCATCGAAGCCCCTCGCGAAGACTATACCCGGGCGCTGGTCAGCGTCCGCCAGACCAAGCGCGAGGAAGCCCTCGACCAGAGCAATACGCTTCTGAAGATCGAGCACGTGAGCGCCGGCTACGCCAACGGCTTCAAGGTGCTCCACGATGTTTCCATGCATCTGCCCAAGGGCCAGACGCTGGCGATCGTCGGCGAGAGCGGCTCCGGAAAATCGACGCTGGCCCGCGTCATCACCGGCCTCCTGCCACCATCGGAAGGCAAGATAACGTTCGACGGCAGGGAGCTTCCGAAGGCTCTGAGTTCGCGTACGAAGGATGAGCTTCGCCGCGTGCAGATGATTTACCAGATGGCCGATACGGCGATGAACCCGCGCCAGACGGTGCGCGACATCATCGGCCGGCCGATCTCCTTCTACTATGGCCTGCACGGGGCGAAGAAAACGGAGCGGGTCAGGCAACTACTCGACCAGATCGAGATGGGCGACCGGTTCCTCGACCGCTACCCGGCCGAACTGTCCGGTGGCCAGAAGCAGCGCGTCGCCATCGCCCGGGCTCTGGCGGCAAAACCGGAACTGATCCTCTGCGACGAACCGACCTCCGCGCTTGATCCGCTGGTGGCCGAAGGCATCCTGAATCTGCTTCTTAAGCTTCAGGAGGAAACCGCTGTTTCCTATGTCTTTATCACCCACGACATTGCCATCGTGCGCGCCATCGCCGACAGCGTCGCCGTCATGCACCGCGGCAAGCTCGTCCGCTTCGGCCCGAAGTCAAGGGTCCTGTCGCCGCCCTTCGACGACTACACCGATCTGCTTCTGAAATCCGTCCCGGAAATGGAACTCGGCTGGCTGGAGAAGGTGCTGACGACCCGGCGCATGGAGAGTGCAGGGAATTGAGCATCTGCGATCCAAAGGCAGCCCGAAGCCGATCAGCTCGGGCTGCAATCTTACTTGGCGGTGCAGTTCACATCGCCCTGGCGCTGCGCCGCCTCGCCGTCCAGCATGACCGAAGGATCGCCCTTCGCAGAGCAGTCCCCCTTCGCGCCGGTCCCGGAACGGAAATGTACGACGGGCTGTCCCTCGATGAAGATGCTGGGCACCACCTCGTAGAGATCGGGCGGACAATTGGCGACGTCGGACAACCTGAGCGCCGGCTGTCCGCCGATCATGACGCTGGTGGAACCCGACAGCGCGCACGCCGGAAGCGCCGGCGCGTCGTCAGCAACGGCGGGAACGGCCAAGGCAAGGATCAAAACGCCGGCCGAAACATTTCTCTTCAACATTCTCGTCCTCCCGCGAGGCCGCCGGAGATGCGGCCGCGACAGCATGCAGAAAAGACCAGGACATGACCACAGGCAATTTCACCGTCATCGAAAACCAATGGATCGTCCTTAAGGACGGCACGCGGATGGCCGCGCGCATCTGGATGCCGGAAGGCGCGGACCGGAACGCGGTGCCGGCGGTGTTCGAGTATCTGCCCTATCGCAAGGGTGACGGCACCAGCCCGCGCGACGAATCCACCTATCCGGTGTTCGCGGCGGCCGGCATTGCCGGCGTTCGTGTCGACATCCGCGGTTCGGGCGAATCCGATGGCGTCATCGACGGCGAATATACGCCGCGCGAGCTGGACGATGGTTGCGAACTGGTCGCCTGGATCGCAGCACAGCCCTGGTCGAACGGTAAGGTCGGCATGATGGGCATTTCATGGGGCGGCTTCAACTGCCTGCAGGTGGCAGCGCTTAAGCCGCCCGCGTTGAAAGCGGTGATTTCGATCGCCTCGACAGTCGATCGCTACAATGACGACATCCACTACAAGAACGGCACCCATCTTTCCGCGCAGCTTTCCTGGGCGGCGACCATGCTCGCCTACCAGTCCCGCTCGCCCGACCCGGCGCTGATCGGCGACATGTGGAGGCAGATGTGGCTGGAGCGCCTGGCGCTGGAGCCCTTCTTCATCGAGGAGTGGCTGGAGCACCAGCGCCGCGACGGTTTCTGGAAACACGGCTCGATCTGCGAAGATTTCGAGGGCTTCCCGGTACCGGCCATGGTCATCGCCGGCTGGGCCGACGGCTACCGCAACACACCGATGAAGGCCGCTGAAGGTCTCGGCGACCGGGTGAAGGCCCTGATCGGCCCCTGGGTGCACAAATATCCGCATTTCGCCTGGCCGAAACCGCGTGCGGATTTCCTCGGCGAAGCGATCGCCTGGTGGAATCGCTGGCTGCGCGACGAAGACACCGGCGTGGAGGCTCTGCCGCAGATGCGCGCCTTCATTCTTGACGGCCCGAAGCCGGCGCTCCGCCGCAATGTCGAGCCGGGTTTCTGGATCGCCAAGGATCAGTGGCAGCCGCCGGAAATGCAATGCTTCTATGTCGATCAGTTCGCAAGCCTGCAGGAGGGTATGCCGATCGCCGGCGCCCACGACCACGACGCCTATCTGAGATCGCCACTCGATACCGGCACCGCTGCCGGCGAATGGTTCACTCTGAAGCCGGACGCCGAAATGGCGGGCGACCAGCGGATCGACGATGCCGGCTCGCTGATCTTCGAGACGGCGCCGCTGCCCCACGCGGTCGACTATCTCGGCCAGCCAGTCCTCACCGTCGAACTCGCCTGTGACGGCGACTGGGCAAACCTGATCGCTCGTCTCGTCGACATCCATCCGGACGGCACGGCAACTCGCGTCACCTTCGGCGTCCTCAACCTTGCCCACCGGGACGGTTACGCCGAGCCGAAGCCGATGGAGAAGGGCAAGAAGACGCAGATACGTCTGGTGCTCGATGCCTGCGGCTACCGCTTCGGCGCCGGCCACCGCATCCGCCTGTCGCTCTCGACATCCTATTGGCCGATGGTCCTGCCGCCCCCGTCCGATCCGGGCCTGACGCTCGACCTCGCCTCTCTTGGCCTTGCCCTGCCGAAACTCGGCGATCATCAGGCCATCACCATGCCAGAGCCGGCAAATCCCGATCCGCTGCCGAAGTATATCGAGCACGCGGCGGGAAAGACCAGCCGCCGCGTCGAGCGCGATATGACGACGGGCAAGACGCATTATTATATTTTCGAGGACACCGGTCTTTTCGAACACCCGGATACCGGCTTTGCCACGCAGGATATTCGCAACGAGATCTGGACCATCGCTGCGGACGGTCCCCTGTCGATGACCGGCGTCTCGACCTGGACCTGCATTGCCAAACGCGAAAACTGGTCGGTCAAGACAGTTTCGGTCTCGCGCATTGGCTGCACGGCAACGGAATGGCTGACTTCGGCTTCGGTAACGGCCTTCGAAGGCGAGACGCAGATTTTTGAAAAGACCTTCGAGAAGCGCGTCCCCCGCGACTTCATGTAAAGGATCAGGCTGGCTTCCATTCCGCCGGCCATCACACGAGCGTGTAGCGGTGCGGCCGACCTCTCACTTTGGCGTTACGCACGCATTTGCGATTTGACCCGTGAAGGAGCGTCAGGCCACAGTTTGCTGACAACGCAAAGGCGCCGGACTCAGGCCGCCTTGCCTGCGATAGACAGGAGGAATGCCATGCCGTCCATCAAAACACAAAGTGCCTTGCGAACGACCGGGCGCTCCCTCGCGCTCGGCCTTGGCGCGACCGCAATTGCCGCCGCGCTCTTCGCGATGTCGTCCACCTTCAGCAATGCCGCCGAAGAGGCCGTTATCATTCCCCCTCCGACCATCGATGAAACGGCGAGCGCAACCACCGAAAAGGCCGTCTTCGCCGGCGGCTGCTTCTGGGGTGTGCAGGGTGTCTTCCAGCACGTGAAGGGCGTGAAGAACGCGGTCTCTGGCTATTCCGGCGGCACCAAGGAGACGGCCATCTACGAAACAGTCAGCAACGGCAATACGGGTCACGCAGAAACAGTCGAGATCACCTACAATCCGAGGGAGGTCACCTACGGTCAGTTGCTGCAGATCTTCTTCTCGGTGGCGCACAATCCAACGCAGTTGAACTTTCAGGGCCCTGACCACGGCACGCAATACCGCTCGGAAATCTTCACCACCAATGGCGAGCAGAAGAAGATTGCGCAAAGCTATATCACCCAACTCGACAAGGCGCAGGTTTTCGGCGAACCCGTGGTCACCAGGGTCTCGGATATGACCGCCTTCTATCCGGCAGAGGAATACCATCAGGATTTCCTGACGCGCAATCCGACCTACCCATACATCGTCTACAACGATATGCCGAAGATCGAGAACCTGAAGGCGCTCTTCCCGACGAAATTCAGCCCCAAGCCGGTTCTGGTCCTCAAGGCCAAGGGTTAATGCATGTCGCCCAAATGTGTGCAGCGGTTTTGCCGCGACGACATGCGTGAAATGAAGATCTAAAGCGTTCCGAGGAGACCACGGACCCCGAGGCAAATCTGACGGAAACCATCCTGCGCGCCCTCGCTCATATAACGGGCGCGCATCCACGCATGGATCATCTGCGGCTCGTCGCGATAGGTCACATTCACGCCGGCGGCGATCAACCTCCCGGCGTAAAGAGCTGCATCGTCACGCAACGGATCGAAATGAGCCGATGTGATGTAAGCAGGCGGCAATCCGGAAAGGTCGGCGGCCTTCAGTGGATGGGCAAACGCGTCCTCCGCCGGAGCCTGCAAGACGTCCCGGTAATAGGCTACGTCGGCCGCCGACAGGCCCGGCGCCTCGGCCATCTCGGCATAGGAGCCCGACGTCAGGTCGCCACCGAGCCCCGGATAGATCAGCACCTGCCCGACAATACCGCCAACGGCGTTCGCTTTCGCCTTCAGCGCGATCCCCGCCGCCAGATTGCCGCCGGCGCTATCGCCCACAACAACCAGCGGCCGGGCATCGGCAAGCAGTGAGATCAGCACTTCGAAGCAATCCTCAAACGCCGCTGGCCAGACATGCTCCGGCGCCAGCCGATAGTCGACCGAGACCAGCTCGGCCCTCGCCGCATGGGCAATCTCCGCGCAGATCGCGTCGTGGCTTTCCAGCGAACCGACGACAAAACCGCCTCCATGTGTGTAAAGAATCCGCGTCTGTGTGGCGATCTCCGCCGGCCGATACCGGCGCACGGGAATACGGTCGCCGACCTTTTCATCCTGCCGCGTCAGTCCCTGCGGCAACGGTGCGTCAAATTCTGCGCAAAGCGCATCATACCATCGGCGCTGCTGCTCGATCGGCGCATCGACGGCATCGGCCGGATAAAATTCTTCGCAGCGTTTGTGGAAGGCGAGAATGCCGGGTTCAGTGGGGAAAAGGCGGTGCGTTGTCATATGTCCCGGTCCTGACTACTATCCGATGATACCTGGATTCTGGCAATTTCTGTCCCGAGGCCGACACCGTTGAAATTTTCCAACATCGAGACCACACGATGTTACGCAGTCGTGGTTAGTTTGTCTGCAAGGAGTAACGGTTCATGCGCGCGGGCAAACCTTCTTCCGAACAACAACAGACCGTGACGGATGCGCGGCCGGCCGATGAAATCATTCGGCTGAAAATCCGCGAAGCGCTGGATGATCCCCGTCCGGACATTCCGGCAGCGGATGTCTTTGCACGCTTCCGCTCCCGCGATTTCGGGTGCCGATCACGTTGATGATGAACGCAGAACTCGGCTTTCTCCCGCGCATCCCCGGCGAATGTGTTCACCCCCATCCACCTTGCCATTCCCCCCTCTGCCCGTGTTAGCTAGGCAATGGCCTTCACCCTCCGTCAGCTCCAGTATTTTGTCGCCGTCGCCGAACAGGGCTCCATTACCCGGGCGGCGCAGAACCTGTCGATCTCGCAATCTTCGATCACTGAAGCGATCAAGGAATTGGAGACGGACCTGGGTGTCGAGCTGTTTGAACGGCATCCGCGCGGGCTGCATATCACCCATAACGGTCACCAGTTCCTCCGTCATGCGACCAAGATTCTTGCCGGCGTATCGGATGCCCGCCGCTCGTTTTCACAGGAGCGGACTGAGCGCACCGGCGGCAAGCTCAATCTTGGCGTCACCTCGCTCGTGGCCGGTTACGTCCTCTCCGATCTCCTTGCCCGTTATCGCCGCGCCTGCCCGGAGGTCGAGGTGAGTGCCATTGAAGACAATGGCTCCTATCTCGAGCATCTGCTGGTCGGCGGCGAGCTTGATGTCGCGGTCATGGTCATCTCCAACCTGCGCGACCGCATGGCGCTGCAGGCAGAAATCATCGAGACCTCACCTTACCGTCTCTGGCTGCCGCTCGGCCATCCGCTGGTCGCGGCGGATATCATCTCCGTTGCCGATATCGCCAAGGAGCCGTTGATCATGCTGACAGTCGACGAAATCGAGGAGAACACCGGCAAGCTCCTGACCGCGCTCGGCGCGCGCCCGCATGTCGCCTTCCGCACCCGCTCGGTCGAGGCCGTGCGCAGCCTCGTTGCCACCGGCGCCGGCATCGCGCTCTTGCCCGATCTGGTCTACCGGCCCTGGTCGCTGGAAGGCGACCGGATCGAAAGCCGGGACGTTTCCGGTGCCCTGCCCGTAGTGCAGGTCGGCATGGTATGGCGCAAGGGCTCAGGGTTGCCGCAATCGGCAAAAGACTTCATCGGGGTTGCGGAGGCCCTGCGCAGCGGCAGGTCCCGGTAAATTCGATCGATATCGGGAAAACCGATAGCAACATTCTGATTAATGAATTTGCGAAAGCGGCGAAATAGAGGCACCTTTTATTCCGGGAACAAAAGACCGTGAAATACGGATACAAAACCGGGAGACTGAAGATGAAGCAGATTTTGAAATCCTGCACCGCGCTCACCCTTTCGCTCGCTTTCGCCACCCATGCTTTTGCTCAGGAACCGCTCAAGGAACTCGGCAAGGGTGAAGGCGAATTGTCGATCGTCGCCTGGGCCGGCTATATCGAGCGCGGCGAGACCGACAAAGCCTATGACTGGGTCAGCAGCTTCGAAAAGGACACCGGCTGCAAGGTCAGCGTCAAGACGGCGGCGACCTCGGACGAAATGGTCGCGCTGATGAACGAAGGCGGCTTCGACCTCGTCACCGCCTCAGGTGATGCGTCGCTACGGCTGGTTGCCGGCAAGCGCGTCCAGCCGATCAATACCGCCCTGATCCCGAGTTGGTCGACCATCGACGAGCGTCTTCAGAACGCGCCCTGGCATACGGTCAACGGCACCCACTACGGCACACCCTATGTCTGGGGCCCGAACGTCCTGATGTACAACACCGAGGCTTTCAAGGGCGAAGCACCGAAAAGCTGGAAGGTCGTATTCGAAGAGATGACATTGCCGGACGGCAAGTCCAACAAGGGCCGCATCCAGGCCTATGACGGTCCGATCCATGTGGCGGACGCGGCCAACTACCTGATGTTCCACAAGAAAGAACTCGGCATCAAGGACCCCTACGAACTCAACGAAGACCAGTACAAGGCAGCCCTTGACGTTCTGCGCGTCCAGCGCACGCTGGCCGGCCGTTACTGGCACGACGCGATGATCCAGATTGACGACTTCAAGAATGAAGGCGTCGTCGCGTCCGGCTCGTGGCCGTTCCAGGTCAACCTGCTGAAGGCCGAAAAGCTGCCGATCGCCTCGGTCTTCCCGGAAGAAGGGGCAACCGGCTGGGCTGATACCACCATGCTGCATGCCGAAAGCACGCACCCGAATTGCGCCTATATGTGGATGGAACACTCGCTGTCACCAAAAGTTCAGGGCGACGTTTCAGCCTGGTTCGGCACCGTTCCCTCGGTTCCGGCTGCCTGCAAGGGCAACGAACTGCTGACCGACGAAGGGTGCGCCGCCAACGGCTACAACGACTTCGAGAAGATCAAGTTCTGGAAGACGCCGGTTTCCAAATGCCAGAGCCAGAGCGAGTGCGTGCCCTATCATCGCTGGGTATCGGACTACATCGGCGTCATCGGCGGCCGGTAAGAGAGTATAATCTACTGCAATGCCCCTCACCCCAACCCTCTCCCCGTGAACGGGGAGAGGGGATGACGGAGGCTGCCGCTTGCCCCTTCGCCCCGTTTACGGGGAGAAGGTGGCCGACAGGCCGGATGAGGGGCATCTCGCAAAAACATTCGGAGTCCCCATGACCGCCGCCGTCCTGTTCGAAAACGTCTCCCGCCATTTCGGCACCGTCAAGGCCGTCGATGCGGTCGACCTTGAAATTGCGGCCGGCGAGTTCTTCGCGATGCTCGGCCCGTCCGGTTCCGGCAAGACGACGTGCCTCAGGCTGATGGCCGGTTTCGAGCAGCCGACCGACGGCCATATCGAAATTTTCGGCGAGACAGCAGAGGGTGTTCCGCCCTATCGCCGCAGCGTCAATACCGTATTTCAGGACTATGCCCTCTTTCCGCACCTCTCCATTCTCGACAACGTCGCCTATGGCCTGATGGTCAAGGGCATCGGCAGGCAGGAACGCCGCAAGGCAGCCGAAGACGCGCTCGCCATGGTCAAGCTGCCGGGTTACGGCCAGCGCAAGCCGGGTCAGCTCTCCGGCGGCCAGCGCCAGCGCGTCGCGCTCGCCCGAGCCCTCGTCAACAAGCCGAAAGTGCTTTTGCTCGACGAACCGCTCGGTGCGCTTGACCTCAAGCTGCGCGAGCAGATGCAGGAAGAGTTGAAGAGCCTGCAGAAATCGCTCGGTATCACCTTCGTCTTCGTCACCCACGATCAGGGCGAGGCCTTGTCGATGGCAGACCGGATCGCCGTGTTCAACGACGGCAAGATCCAGCAGCTCGGGACGCCGGAAGATATCTACCAGCGGCCGCAGACCCGCTTTGTCGCCGATTTCGTCGGCTCGTCCAACATCCTGTCCAGCGCCACCTGCGCGAGGCTCGGGGTACCCGCCGCAGCGGCAAGCCTGCGCCCGGAAGCGATTGCCATCGGCACGTCCTGGGCCGAGCAACTTACCCTGCCCGGCATTGTCACCGCCCGCAGCTTTCTTGGCGCGGTCAACCGCGTCAGCGTCGATTGCGACGGAGAAAAGATCATCGTCGCCAGTCCCGCCGCGATGCCGGTTCCCGATATCGGGGCGCAGGTGCAGCTCGCCTTCTCGCGCAATGACCTTCATCTGATGGAGGTTGCATGACGCTCGCCTCCACGCACACCGTCTTGCCGAACGGCCCTCGTCTGATCGGACGAATTTCGGACTTCTTGTGGAAGCATCCACATGTGCTGTTGGCCGTCCTGCTCGGTCCGCCCGTGCTCTGGCTCGGTGTCATCTATCTCGGATCGCTATTCGCCCTGCTCCTGCAGAGCTTCTTCTCGATCGACGATTTCTCTGGGCTGATCAATTACGAGTTCACGCTTGCGACCTACAGGCAGCTGCTGTCGGACGCGAATTTCGACATCATCGTCCGCACGGTGCTGATGGCTGCCACGGTCACGCTGTTTTCGGCACTGATCGCCTTCCCGATCGCCTATTACGCGGCTCGTTATGCCAAGGGAAAATGGAAGGCCGTCTTCTATCTCGGCGTCATGCTGCCGCTCTGGTCGAGCTATCTCGTCAAGATCTACGCCTGGAAGCTGATCCTCGCCAAGGAAGGCATCCTCACGTGGGCCTTCACCAAGCTCAACCTGCTGTGGCTGCTTGATGGCTGGCTCTCGCTCCCCATCATCGGCGGCAACTCGCTCTCGGTAAGCTACACCGGTACCTTCCTCGTCTTCGTCTATGTCTGGATGCCCTTCATGATCCTGCCGATCCAGGCGGCACTGGAGCGCGTGCCGGCCAACCTGATCGAGGCATCGTCAGACCTCGGCGGCAATCCGGGCCAGACGTTCCGCCACGTCCTCTTCCCACTCGCTCTGCCCGGCATCGTAGCCGGCTCGATCTTCACGTTTTCTCTGACATTGGGCGACTACATCATCCCGCAGATCGTCGGCTCTTCGCGCCTGTTCATCGGCCAGGCCGTCTATGCGCAGCAGGGTACGGCCGGCAACATCCCGCTCGCCGCCGCCTTCACCGTAGTCCCGATCGTCATCATGGGTCTCTATCTCTGGATGGCCAAACGCATGGGGGCCTTCGATGCGCTCTGACCGTTCCTCATCTGCACCGCTTGGCCTGAAGATCGCAGCGATCGGCGGGCTCGCCTTCCTGCACATCCCGATCCTCTTGATCTTTCTCTACGCCTTCACGACGGAGGAAAAGAGCTACCAGTTCCCGCCGCCGGGCCTGACGCTGCAATGGTTCGCGGTCACCTGGAACCGGCCGGATGTCTGGGCGGCGCTTGCCCTGTCCGTCAAGGTCGCAACGATCGCGACAGCAATTGCCCTCGTGCTCGGCACGCTCTGTGCCGCCGCCGTCAGCCAGACGCGCTTTTTCGGCCGCGAAACGATCTCGCTGCTCGTCATCCTGCCGATCGCCCTTCCCGGCATCATCACCGGCATCGCACTGCGCTCGGCCTTTTCGATGGCCGACATCCCCTTTTCATTCTGGACGATCGTGCTCGGCCACGCGACCTTCTGCATTGTCGTCGTCTACAACAACGCCGTCGCCCGCTTCCGCCGCGTTTCCGGTTCGCTGATCGAGGCCTCGATGGATCTCGGTGCAGACGGGTTCCAGACGTTCCGCCACGTCATCCTGCCGAACATCGGCACGGCGCTTCTGGCCGGCGGCATGCTCGCCTTCGCACTGTCCTTCGACGAGGTCATCGTCACGACGTTTACCGGCGGCCAGCAGTCGACGTTGCCGATCTGGATGCTCGAAGAACTCATCCGCCCGCGCCAGCGCCCGGTCACCAATGTCGTCGCCATGGTGGTGATGCTGGTCACCTTCCTGCCGATCCTGGCGGCCTATTACCTCACGCGCGACGGCGACCAGATCGCAGGCGCCGGCAAATAATCACGCGTCTGTTTCGGAAAAGCGGACACCGGTTTTCCGACAAAACAGACGCCAAAAAAAGGGAGAACGGACATGGACACGCAATTGTTGATCGGATCGACATTCGAAACCGGAACCGAAGCGGAGGAACTGATCCTCAACCCACGAACCGGAGCCAAGATCCTAGACCTGCCGGAGGCCTCGCAGTCGCAGCTCGAGCGGGCCGTCGATGCTGCTGAGAAGGCCTTTGTCACCTGGTCGATGACGACGCCCGCAGAACGATCCGGCTATCTCCTGAAGATCGCCGATGCGATCGAGAAGGACGCCGATGCCTTTGCGGCCCTCGAAGCGCTGAACTGCGGCAAGCCGATCAATGCCGTGCGCAACGACGAGCTGCCGGCGATCATAGACTGCTGGCGTTTCTTTGCGGGCGCCATCCGTTCGCTGCATGCCACTGTCGCCGGCGAATACCTGCCGGGTCATACCTCGATGATCCGCCGCGATCCCGTCGGCATCATCGGCTCGATCGCGCCGTGGAACTATCCGCTGATGATGATGGCCTGGAAACTGGCGCCGGCGATTGCCGGCGGCAATACCGTCGTCTTCAAGCCATCCGAGCAGACGCCGCTGACCGCATTGAAGATGGCGCGGCTGCTCGCCGGTATCCTGCCGGAAGGTGTCGTCAATGTCATACTCGGGCGCGGCGACACGGTGGGCAACACCCTGATCAACCATCCGAAGATCGGCATGGTCTCGATCACCGGCGATATCGCCACCGGCAAGAAGGTGCTGCAGGCCGCCGCCAAGACCGTCAAGCGTACCCATCTCGAACTCGGCGGCAAGGCGCCCGTCATCGTCTACGACGACGCCGATCTCGAAGCCGTCGTGGGCGGCATCCGCACGTTCGGCTACTACAATGCCGGCCAGGACTGCACCGCCGCCTGCCGCATCTACGCCCAGGACGGCATCTACGAGAAACTCGTCGCCGATCTCACCAACGCCGTCTCGACGATCAAGTACAATCTTGCCGACGACACCGAAAACGAAATCGGCCCGCTGATTTCCAAGCGCCAGCGCGACCGGGTGGCAAGCTTCGTCGAGCGCGCCTCCGAACAAAAGCATATCGAGATCACCACCGGTGGCAATCTCGGTAGCAAGGACGGCTTCTTCTTCCAGCCGACTGTCGTTGCCGGTGCCACGCAGGAAGATGAGATCGTTCGACGCGAAGTCTTCGGCCCCGTCGTCTCCGTTACCCGCTTCACCGGTAACGACCAGGCTGTCACCTGGGCGAACGATAGCGACTACGGCCTTGCCTCCTCCGTCTGGACCAAGGATATCTCTAAGGCGATGAAGGCCGCGTCCCGCCTGCAATATGGCTGCACCTGGATCAACACCCATTTCATGCTGACCAATGAAATGCCGCATGGGGGCGTCAAGCAGTCGGGCTACGGCAAGGACATGTCGATCTATGCGCTGGAGGACTACACTGCCGTGCGCCACGTGATGATCAATCACGGGTGACAACCGCGCTACCCCCAACATCGCCGTGACTGCGGCTCTGTTTCCCCGACAAGGCCGCGCCTCGAAAGCGCGGTCTTTTCGCGTTTTACATTAACCAGCGGATAGACTTGCAAGTTTCACCAAAATGTTGCGGAAATCCCACACGCACCAAAACATGAGTAACAGAGTCAGGCATTTTCACTTTTCCGCGAAAATAATCTTGATAGAAGGAGTCATCTTTGTGACCCCGCCTCCTGTCCAGAAAGTGCATGACATGCCTCAGCTTCGCCACACCACCCGGTCCACCGTCCGCTTCGCCCTCGCAGGCACTTCGCTCTTCGCCTTGTCTCTGGCGGCCTTTGCCCAGGATGCGACGCAGTCTGCGGCGAGTGACGGAGCGACGATGCTCGAAGCCCTGACCGTCACCGGTGGCAGCGGCGGCGTCATCACCGCCGATGGCTATGTCGGCACGAGCAGCGCCACCGGCGCCAAGGTCGACACGCCTTTCCTGCAGACGCCGCAATCGATCTCGTCGGTAACGGAACAGCAGCTGAAGGACCGCAACCCGCAGACCCTTCTCGACACTCTCGCCTATACGCCGGGTTCCCGCGTCGGCGCCTATGGTTTCGACCCGCGCTTCGATTCGTTCACTGTGCGGGGCTTCGACGTCACCTATACCGGAGTGTTCCGCGACAACCTGCGTCAACCGGGCGCCAGCTCGTCGTTGTTCAAGAATGAGCCTTACGGGCTTGAAGGCGTCTCCATCCTGCGCGGCCCTTCGTCGGCGCTCTACGGCGCATCCGGCGCCGGCGGTCTCTTCAACCTGATCACCAAGCGTCCGACCGAAGTGCCGCTGCATGAACTGCAGCTGCAATACGGCACCGACAACCGTTATCAGGGGCAGTTCGATTTCTCGGGACCGGTCAACGAAACCGACCCGGTTTACTACCGCATGACCGGCCTTTTGCGCGACGCCGACACCGAGCAAGTGAGCGTTCCCGACGACCGCGCCTATATTGCCCCGGCCTTCACCTGGAAGCCGGACGAAGACACAAAACTGACGATTCTTGGCGAGTACTCGCGCACCAAGACCGGCGGCACTGCCGCTTATTACAACGATCCGCTGACCGGCGACGTGACGGATATTTTCGCCGGCAATCCAGATTTCAACGATTCTGAGCAGAAGCAGGCCCGTATCGGCTACGAATTCGAGCACCGTCTCAACGAGACGTTCACCTTCCGCCAGAACATGCGCGTTTCCACGCTGAATATCGACACGGACTGGGCATTCGCCTATGCGCCGAATGCCCTCGATCCGACGCTGCTCGACAGCAGCGCCGGCACGTTCGACGAACGCCTGACGGCTTTCGTGATCGACAACCAGCTGGAAGCCCAGTTCGATACCGGCGCGCTGGACCACACATTGCTTGCAGGCATCGACTACACCAAGCTGCGCTTCCGTTCGCTGTCCGGTACCGGCTTCACGCCGCCGCTCGATACGAACAATCCGACGGTAGGCCGGCCGACCGATCCGATCGACTACACCAGCCGCGTCGTGCAGGACCAGTGGCAGCTCGGCACCTATATGCAGGACCAGATCCGCTACGACGCCTGGACGTTGACGGCCGGCGCACGCTACGACTGGGTCTCGACCGACACGGACACGACCGACCTGACCACGGACACCCTGAGCACGGTGTCCCAGAAGGACAAGGAATTTTCCGGCCGCATTGGCCTGACCTATGAGACCGACTTCGGCGTGGCGCCCTATATCAGCTATTCCACCGCCTTCGCACCGAATGCCGGCATCAACCGGGAAACCGACCAGCCGTTCAAGCCGACAGAGAGCGAACAGGAGGAAATCGGCGTTAAGTATCTGCTGCCGAACAGCAATACGATGATCACCGCCGCGCTGTTCAATATCGACCAGAAGAACAGCCTCTATTACGAGGTGCTGGACCTGGGGAGCGGACCCGAGAATGTTCAGGTGCAGCGCGGCAAGGTGCGCTCCCGCGGCTTCGAGGTCGAGGCGAACACCAGCCTCGACAACGGTTTGTCGCTGGTCGCATCCTATACCTACACCGACGCCAAGATCACCGACGGCCCGGCGGATACGGTCGGCAACTCCGTCTCCTCCGTGCCGCGCCACATGGCCTCGATCTGGGCGGACTACACCTTGCCTGAGGATGGCATGGGCGCCGGCCTCGGATTTGGCGCCGGCGCCCGCTTCCTCGGATCGAGCTATGGCAACGACCAGAACACGACACGCAACTCCTCTCGCGTCCTGTTCGATGCCGCCGCCCACTATGACTTCGCAGCTCTCGACCAGAAATATGAAGGCCTGCGTCTGCAGGTGAACGCCACGAATGTCTTCGATCGGCGCGACGCGGTTTGCTCGGCAGGTTTCTGCTACCGCGACCAAGGCCGCGCCGTGATCGGCACGTTGAAATACAGCTGGTGAGACATTGACCGTCGCTGTCAACCACGAGGACAAAGCCGCATTCGGGCCAGCCGGCCTGAAGGCGGTCTTTGCCGGCGAGCATGCCTGGTGCGGCGAGAAGATGATGCTCTCCGCGGAGCTCGACGACGCCATTCCGCTGACGGACTTCTTCGGCTCCGGCGGTTTTTCCGCGGCTCTCGATGCCTATGCCGCGGCCCATGGCGGCACTGACCGGCGCGCGGTCGCCTCCATGTGGTCGCTCTACTATTTTTCGATCCTGACGATCCCCTACATCGTTGCGCGTCGGGCCGACTGCGCGTTGCCGATCGCTATGCAAAACATGACGATAGCCCTTGCCGAAGACGGATTGCCTCGAGCGCTCGGGCTTGCCCGGGGAGGCGACTGGAGCGAAGGCCAAAACGACGACCTCCTTGCCTTCGTGGTACCCCTGGTGACCCAGCATATCTCGGAAGTCGTCGCGCAGCTGAAGGCGCAGGGCGGTATTGCGCCGAAGCTCGCCTGGAACAACGCTGCCGTCTACATCGACTATGCTTTCAACGCGACGGATCGCGAGCGACCGGCCCATGGGGATGCCTGGGCCTCGCGGACGCTGTTCTCACAACCACAACTGCGCGACGGCTCACCCAACCCCTTCCTCGGCTGCCTGCGCCACGAGGTCGAAGGCGGAGAGACCGTGTGCCGCCGCAAGGTCTGCTGCCTGCGCTACCTGCTGCCCGGGATTCCGAGCTGCGGCGAGCTCTGTGCCCTGCCCAACCAAAGAAAGCAATGATCGTGAAGCGCCTGTTTCTGCTGGCTCTCGGCCTATTTCTCGCCTTTGTCTCCGTGGCGAATGCGCAGGAGCGCTGGCCAATGACGCTCACCGATGGGATCGGCCGCCAGGTGACGATCAAGGCAAAGCCGAAGGCGATCCTGCTCGGCAGCGGCTTCAATCTCGTGGCGCTGTCGCTGATCCACCCGGATCCGGTCAGCCTGCTTGCCGGCTGGTCCGGCGACATGAAGGGCGACAATCCTGAAATCTACAACGACTTCGCCGCGAAGTTTCCGGCCCTTGCCGACGTGCCGATTATCGGCGACGGCACCGGTGATGGCCTGTCCTTCGAAACCATCATGTCACTGAAGGCAGACCTTGCCATCATGGCGAACTGGCAAGCCGATACCGAACTCGGCAGGCGGGCGATCGACTATCTCGAAACGACCGGCGTTCCGGTGTTCGTGGTGGATTTCAACAGCGATCCCTTGAAGAACACGCCCGGCAACATGCGCCTGCTTGGAAGAATCCTGGAACGCGAAGAACAGGCCAACGCCTTTGCCGATTTCTACGAGGAGCACCTGAAGCGCATCACCGATCGCGTCGCGGCCCATCCCGAACCCGGCCCAACCGTGCTGATGGATGCCTTCCCCAACCCCGATCGCTGCTGTTACGCCTACGGCACCGGCGGCCTCGGAGAGTTCATCGGCATCACCGGCAGCCGCAACATCGCGAATAAGAACCTGCCACCCCAGGGTGGCATCGTGAGCAGCGAATATCTGATTGCCGCTGACCCGGAAGTCTATATCGCCACGGCATCACCGGGTGGCACCTATAGTGTCTTTTCCGTCGGCCCGGGCGTAACGGCAGAGGACGCGCGCAAGACGCTCGAAGACGCTGTGAAAAGTCCGGTACTCGCCAATCTCAAGGGCGTGCAAGCGGGTCGCGTGCATGGATTGTGGAATTTCTTCAACGCCGTGCCGCTGAACATTCTTGCTGCCGAGGCCCTTGCCCATTGGCTGCGGCCGGACATGTTTGCCGATGTCGATCCGGACAAGAGCATGAAGGAAATCAATGAACGGTTCGCTGCCGTTCCCTTCAACGACTCCTACTGGATAAGTCTGAAATGAGAAAATGGCCGGATGCAAATCCGGCCATTTTGACGACGTCGGTTACGCGGCTTTCTTGAGAGCTGTCGCATTGACCGAAGTCTCGGCCAATGCCGTCAGGTCGTGATCGGTCTTGCCTTCCTGCTGCAGCGTTTCATCGAGCAGCTTGACCGCATCCTTGAGGCCGAGCATCGCCGCCCAGGTCTTCAGCGCACCGTAGCGGGCCATTTCATAATGCTCGACCGCCTGCGCCGCAGCCAGGAGACCGGCATCCAGCGCCGGCGAGTTCTTGAATTCATCGAGAATTTCCTCGCCTTCCTCGATGAGCCCGTCAATGGCTGGGCAGGTCTTGCCGACGGCACGCTTACCGAAGATCTCGAACACCTGCTGCAGGCGTTCGACCTGACCTTCGGTTTCGTCGCGATGTTTTTCGAAAGCGGCCTTGAGCTTAGGATTCTGGGCACCCTTGGCCATTTTCGGCAGAGCCTTCAGAATCTTGCGTTCGGCGTAATACAGATCCTTCAACAGGTCGTGGAACAGGTCTTCCAGGGCTTTTTCTGCCATTGGTTTCTTCCTTTTTGCGTGATTACCAGGTGTCGGGGGCGACCTGCAGGAAACGGGTTACCACGCCCTTTGTTCCGCCTTTTATGACAATCGCCGCCCTGCTCCGCACCCCGCTTCCCTCGTGCCGGTGCCCCGCCTATATAAAGAGGGGGAGGACTTTGATGATTTGGATATTTCCTGCGCTTGCAGGCCTGTTGATTGTTTACTTTGCGATGCGTTCATCGCGCTTCCAGCGTTTCGCGGAACCAGCACTCAGTCTGATCATCGCAGTCGGACTGATCATCGCCTTCATCGTCTGGATCAGTGAAGGCGGCAATGCTCCCAACGCGGGGACCGATCAGAGCCGACAGCAGATCCAACCGGCGCTAACGCCGGAGGACATCTCGGTTGAGGGACTGACGTTTACGCCCAATCGGCCGGAGACGAGCTATCGGGGGACCGGCACGGTCGTCAACAAAAGCGGCATCAATCTCGACTATTTCAGGCTGTCGGTGACGTTGGAGGATTGCCCGCAAAACCAGTGCAAGACGCTCGGCGAAGACACGGCTCTCATTCTGGCGCGCATTCCTGCGGGTCGGAGCCAGAGCTTCGAGACCTACTTCACCTTCCCCAACCCCTACGGTGTTGAGCCGACGGCGCCAAAATGGTCGTACCGGGTCACCGAGGTGCGTGGACGGCTGCCCTGAAACCGGGGCGTCAGTTCGCGCGGCTGATCTCGTCCAGATACCAGTTGATGTAGCGCAGCTCATTTTGCTCCATCGGCGCGATCGGGCCGGGCACGAAATAATGCGAGCGGACACCGCGAGACGTGTGTTCGATAATCGCCTTGTCCTCGTCGGTGGTCACTGTCCAGAGCCAGGCCAGCTTGGCTAGATCATAATCCCTGCCCTCCTCGGCCTCGCCATTGACGAGCCAGATCAGTTCCATCTCGCAAGCCTCGGGGCCCTTCGGAATGAAGCGGTAGATCATGCCATGGTCGGGATAGCAGACGAGGAACGAGGTGCCACCGAGATGGACGGACGTGACACCGCCATCGAACTCCGTGAAGCGGCCCATCAGGGTGCTGAGCGGCGCACCGTCCTGGCTGCCGGTCTTGACGCCGTCATAAAGCGCATAGCGAAACGCATGAATGGTTTCCTTGCCGTTCGCCGACGTCTGCCAGTGATCGCCGGAGCCGACCTCTATGCCGAGCGCGCAGGTGCGCTCCTCCATCGCCGCGTTCAGCGCCTCGATCATGTGCAGCGGCTGTTCGAGCGCATGGGTCTGCGAATATTCCGGATGCGCCGGGCCGCAATGGTAGCACTCCACATAGTTTTCCACCGCCAGCTTCCAGTTGGCGTCGACCGGATAGCTCTGCCGATGCGCCACCTTCGCCTGCCCCCAGCCATATTGGCCGCAGGTGGCATGCAGCAGATTTTCGACTTCGGTGAAATCGAGTGGGTTCTCGGCAAAGGAGATGAAAATCAGCCCTTCGACCACACGGACGTGCAGCGTCTTCAGTCCATGGTCCTCCCGCTTGAAATCCTTTGGCATAAGCCGGGCGGCCTTCAAGCTCCCGTCATTGCCGTAGGTCCAGGCATGGTACGGACAGACGAAGACGCGGGCATTGCCCTTGTCCCTGGTGCAGACCTCGGCGCCGCGATGACGGCAGACGTTGAGCAGCGCATGCACCGTGCCGTCCGCATGGCGCGTGACGATCACCTGCTCGGACGCCATGCGAAAAACTTCGAAATCATTGACATTCGGAATGACGCTCTCATGCGCGACGCAATGCCAGTGGCGGCGGAACACGCGCTCCAGATCCCGCTCATAAATTTCCGGGTCTATGTAGAACGGACGCGCAAGGCCGTGTCCCGGCTTGTGCGCGGCGACGAACTGGTCGACGCGGTCGGCGGATGGTGCCGCAGTGATCTTGGTATCAGGTGCGAGCATGGAAGTTCCTCCAAGCCGAAGAGCGCATGGCGCTAATCCCGGCAGACGCTGGTGTATCCCGCATCATCACACCCGAACCCTGTCCGCTTTCGGGTCATACATCGGCGTCAACGACGCCACGGCCCTCACGCGAACTCCGGCAATCTCGATCTCGTAGGATGAGCCAAGCACATCCGCCTCGCTCTCGCCCTTGCAGGGCACATAGCCGAGCCCGATCGCGCCGCCGAGGTGGTGGCCGTAGTTTCCCGAGGTCACCGTGCCGACGATCCTGCCGTCACGCACCACCGCCTCGTTGTGGAACAGGAGCGGCTCCGGATCGGTCAGCTTGAACTGTACCAGCCGGCGAGACAGACCCGCTTCCTGTTTCCTCAACACGGCGTCACGACCGATGAAATCGCCCTTCTGCGCGCGAACGGCAAAACCGAGACCGGCCTCCAGCACGTGGTCCTCGTCCGTGATGTCATGACCGAAATGGCGGAAGGCTTTTTCGATGCGGCAGCTGTCGAGCGTATGGATGCCGCAAAGCTTCAGCCCGACATCCCTGCCCGCCTCGTCCAGTGTCTCGAACACATGCGCCGCCTGGTCGGTGGAGACGTAGAGTTCCCAGCCAAGTTCACCGACATAAGTGACGCGGTGGGCGCGGGCGAGGCCCATGCCGACTTCGATTTCCCGCGCCGTGCCGAAGGGGTGCGCCGCATTCGAAAAGTCGTTCGGGCTAACCTTCTGCATCAGTTCACGCGCCTTCGGCCCCATGACGCAGAGTACGGATTCCGCGGCGGTGACGTCGGTGACGACGACGAATTCGTCGGCAATGTGCCTGCGCAACCAGGCAAGATCACGCTGCAACGTGGCGCCGGGAACGACCAGCAGAAACGCCGTTTCGGAGAGACGGGTGACCGTCAGATCGCTCTCGATACCGCCGCGGGCGTTCAGCATCTGCGTGTAGACGACGCGGTTCGTCGCGACGTCCATCTGGTTGGCGCAGAGCCGCTGCAGGAAGGCGAGGGCATCGCGGCCCTCGACACGGATCTTGCCGAAGGAGGTCATGTCGATCAGGCCGACGCCATTGCGGATCGACAGATGCTCTTCCCTCTGGTTTTCGAACCAGTTCTGCCGCTTCCAGCTGTATTTATATTCGCGTTCCTGGCCGGGCCTCGCAAACCAGTTGGCGCGCTCCCAGCCCGCGACTTCGCCGAACACCGCGCCGCGTGCCTTCAGGTGCTCGTGCAGAGGCGAGCGGCGCACGCCGCGCGCGGTCGCCATCTGGCGATAGGGGAAATGGTCGGCATAGAGCAGTCCAAGCGTCTCGGTTACCCGTTCCTTGAGGTAGGTCCGGTTCTTCTGGAACGGTTGCGCCCGGCGGATGTCGACTTCCCAGAGGTCAAACGGCGGCTCGCCGTCGTTCATCCACTGCGCCAGTGCCATGCCGGCGCCGCCGGAGGAGACGATGCCGATCGAATTGTAGCCGGCCGCCACCCAATACCCCTTCAGCTCCGGCGCCTCTCCGAGATAGTAGCGATCATCCGGGGTAAAACTCTCCGGACCGTTGAAGAAGGTGTGAATGCCGGCCGTCTCCAGCATCGGCATGCGGTTGACCGCCTTTTCGAGGATCGGCGCGAAGTGGTCGAAGTCCTCCGGCAACTGGTCGAAGCAAAAATCCTCGCGGATGCCGTCCATTCCCCAGGGCTTGGCCACCGGTTCGAAGGCGCCGAGGAGCATCTTGCCGGCATCCTCCTTGTAATAGGCGCACTCGTCGGGCACCCGCAGAACCGGTAGCGACTTGAGGCCCGCCACCGGCTCGGTGACGATATAGAAATGCTCGCAGGCATGCAGCGGCACGGTGACGCCCGACATGTTGGCGAGCTCCCGTCCCCACATGCCAGCGGCATTGACGACGTTTTCCGTCTCGATCGTAAACGTCTCGCCGTTCTGCACGCAGGTAACGCCGGACACGCGGCCGTCCTTCTGTTGAACGGTGGTCACCTTGACGCCTTCGAGGACCGTCGCACCGTTCTGCCGCGCGCCCTTGGCGAGCGCCATGGCAATATTGGCGGGATCGCACTGGCCGTCGAGCGGCAGATGCACGGCGGCCAGCACGTCGGAGACGTTGAGATGCGGATACATCTCCTTGACTTCGCCAGGCGAAATCTCGCGCACATCGACGTTGAAGGCCCGCGCAAGCGAGGCCTGACGGTAGATTTCCTCCCTGCGCTCCTCTGTCAGCGCCACGGTGATCGAACCGTTCTGCTTCATGCCGGTGCCAATACCGGTCTCGGCTTCGAGATTGACGTAGAGGTCGCGCGAATATTTGGCGAGCCGCGTCATGTTCTGCGAGGCGCGCAGTTGGCCGATCAAACCTGCGGCATGCCAGGTCGTTCCGGAGGTCAATTGTTTGCGCTCCAAAAGCACGACATCCGTCCAGCCGAGTTTCGCCAGATGATAGGCGACCGAACAGCCGGACACGCCGCCGCCGATGATCACGGCTCTTGCCCTGGAGGGAATGGCCTTGCTCATGCGCGCAGTCTTTCATTTTTGGGATCGAACAACGGCTGGTCAGGCTGAACCGTAGCCCTGAAGCGGTCGCCGTAGATTTCGACGTCGATTTCCGTTCCGGGCTCGGCCAGATCCGCACGCAGCATGCCGAGCGCTATCGATTTGCCGATCCGGTAGCCCCAATTGCCGGACGTCGTCTCGCCGACCACCTGGCCGTCATGCCAGAGCGTCGACATGTAGGGCGCATCACATTCGCCGGCATCGACGACCAGTGTGACGAAGCGCTTGCCGACACCCAGCTGCTTCTCCCGCTCCAGCGCCGCCTTGCCCTTGAACTCGGGCTTTGCCCAGTCGACGAAACGCTCCAGCCCGCCCTGCAGAATGGTGTAATCGGTCGAGAGGTCGCCCTTCCAGGCGCGGTAGCCCTTCTCGATGCGCAGCGAGTCCAGCGCCTCCATGCCGAAGGGTTTCAACCCATGTTTCTGTCCCGCGGCCCAGACGGCGTCGAAGATCACGCCCGTGTCGTCAACCTTGGTGTGGATTTCCCAGCCGAGTTCACCGGCAAAGGAAACGCGCACCAGCTGGCACCAGCGTCCAGCGATCCGGCAGCTCTGATGTGTCAGCCAGCCCCTCGAAAGATCGGCGTCCGAGACCTCCGCGAGGATGTCACGCGACTTCGGACCGGAGAGAATCTGGCACGTAAAGTTCTCTGTCACATCGTCCAGCGTGAATGCGGCATCCTCCGGCCGATGCTTTTTCAGCCATTCGAAGTCATGCCACTGCGCGGTCGCCGCTGTGATCAGGAAAAAGAAATCCTCCTCCAGTGCCATAACCGACATTTCGGTGACGATACGGCCCTTGTCGTCGGCGAAATAGGCAAGGCCGATACGGCCGGGCTTCGGCACCTTGCCGGTGATGAGCCCAAGCAGCCAGTCGCGCGCGCCCTCGCCCTTCAGGCGATAACGCGAGAAGCCAGGAAGATCTAGAATGCCGACCGCATCGCGAACCGCCAGGCATTCCTCCTCGATCCGTTTTTTCCACGGACCCGCTCGATTCCAGGTCTGCGTTGATTGCTCGGACGTATCGTCGCCCGGCTTGGCGTACCAGTTGGCGCGCTCCCAGCCATTGTAGGGCTTGAACCGCGCGCCGAGCGCCGCGATCCGGTCGTTGATCGGCGACAGTTTCCTGTTGCGGCCGGCCGGCCACGCGTGCTTGGGAAAATGCATCGCATATTCGTGGCCATAGACTTCCATGCCCTTGGCGACGCAGTAGTCCTGGGTCGCAAAACTGGTGAAGCGGCGTGGATCGCAGGACCACATGTCCCACTCGCTCTCGCCTTCGGTCACCCATTCGGCCAACACCTTGCCGGCGCCACCAGCCTGGCAGATGCCGAAGGTGAAGACGCAGGCCTCGAAGGCATTCGGCACGCCCGGCATCGGACCTATCAGCGGATTGCCGTCCGGCGCGTAAGGGATCGGTCCGTTGATCATCCGCGACAGGCCGGCGGTGCCGAGGATTGGCACGCGCTCGACGGCGTCGTTCAGATACCATTCCAGCCGCTCCAGATCGTCCGGGAAGAGCTGGAAGGAAAAATCCTCCGGCATCGGATCGTCCGGCGTCACCCAATGTGCCTTGCAGTTGCGCTCATAGGGACCGAGGTTCATCCCGGTCTTTTCCTGACGCAGGTAGTAGGAACTATCCACGTCGCGTAGCAGCGGCAACTTGTGGCCGGCCTCCTTCGACCATGCCGCCAGCTCCGGGATTTCCTCGAACAGCATGTACTGGTGGCTCATCACCATCATCGGCACATCGCGGCCGAACCACCTGCCGACCTCACGGGCATAGTAGCCAGCGGCATTGACGACGTATTCGCAGCGGATTTCGCCTTTCGCCGTCGAAATCACCCATTCGTCATTTTCCCGGCGAGCGCCGGTTGCGGGACAGAAGCGGAAGATTTTCGCCCCCATGTCACGTGCGCCTTTCGCCAATGCCTGTGTCAGCTGCGCCGGATCGATATCGCCGTCATGAGGGTCGTAGAGCGCGCCGGTGAGGTCATGCGTCTCGACGAAGGGATAGCGCGTCTTGATCTCGTCGGGCGCCAGGATATCAAGATCCATGCCCTGGTACCGGCCCATGCCGACGACGCGCTTGAATTCCTGCAGCCGTTCCTTCGAATGGCCAAGCCGCACCGAGCCGGTGACGTGGTAGTTCATCGGATAGTCGACCAGCGCTCCAAGCTCTCGATAGAGCGAAGCCGAATAGCGCTGCATGTTCATGATCGACCAGGAGGACGAAAAGGTCGGCACATTGCCCGCCGCATGCCACGTCGAACCGGCCGTCAGTTCATTCTTCTCCAGAAGCACGCAATCGCTCCACCCGGCCTTTGCCAGATGATAGAGCGCAGACGCTCCGACCGCACCGCCCCCGATGATCACCACACGCGCATGAGACGGCAAATTCGACATGTCTTTTCCCTTGTTCGGGATGAGTTTTGACAATGAAGCACAGCGGCATCAAGCGGTCAGAATTCGCTTTATTGATCGAAGAATTCGATTAGATTGGGCTGAATGCCCCTCATCCGGCCTGTCGGCCACCTTCTCCCGTGAACGGGGCGAAGGGACAAGCGGCACACAACGTCGTCCCGGGGAGAGGGTTAGGGTGAGGGGCGAACTTGGAAAACACCGAGATATTTTTATGCAGATCGACCTCATCGAAACCTTTCTCGACTTGATGGAAACCCGCAGCTTCAACCGCACGGCGGAAAGGCTGAACATAACGCAATCCACCGTCTCCCACCGCGTCAAGGCGCTGGAGGCGCAGTTCAACCGCAAGCTTTTCATCCGCAACAAGGGCGGCACCGCGCCGACTGCATCCGGCCTGCGCTTCCTCGATCATGCCAAGGCACTGCAGCACCAATGGCACGAGGCGACACGGGCGGTGGAAAGTGCCGGCGCCTATGAGCGCGCGATGCGGCTCGGCATCCAGCACGACCTGGCAGAAGCCTTTGCCGGCCACTGGCTATCCGCCATCCGCGCCGACCTGCCAGCCACGTCGATCTATATGGAAGCGGATTATTCCAACCAGATGAACCGCGATCTGGCGGCCGGCGATCTCGATCTCGCCATTCTCTACACGCCACACTATCTGCCCGACCTGCATTACGAGCGGATCGGAGACATGACCTACATCCTGGTCAGCACCATCGCGCGAACAGTCGGCGAGCTGCAGCCGGAAACCTATATCCAGGCCGTCTATTCTCCCGCCTTCGACAGGGCCCACCGCCTGGCGTTGCCGCATCTGTCGGCCGCGCCACTGGCTTCGGGGCAGAACATCGCCATCATGGATTTGCTGAAGACACTGGGTGGCGCCGCCTACGTGATGAGCGGCACCGCTACGCGGCTTGCCAAAGAGGGCGCTGCCTTCCCGGTGGGCGATGCCCCTGCCATTCCGCAGGCGGTCTATGCCGCGACCAGCATCCGCACGCGGCACGCGCATCAGCATCGCCGCATCATCGGCGTCATGCAGGAACTGCTTGCGTCGTAGATGCCTTCCGCAGAAATGCTATCAAAGCTGGACGGCAAGTTCATTGTTTTGCGTTTCTATCAACCTGGTTAGCATTTCAGACCCCGAGACCGGATAGGCGATCGCGTAGCCCTGTAGGACATCGCAGCCGAGGCGCGTCAGAAGCTTGGCGTGCTCCAGCGTTTCGACCCCTTCGGCCACGACTTCAATGTCGAGCGCCTTGGCGATGTCGACGATCGACCGCAACAGCCGCTTCTGTTCGCGCGACGTCGTGATCGGGAAGACAAGCCGCCGGTCGATCTTCAGTCGCCGCGGTTTCACCTTCGTCAATCCGATGATCGAGGCGTGCCCGGAACCGAAGTCGTCGATCTCGATATCGATGCCCATACCCTTCAGCGCGGCAACATTGGAAAGCACGCCTTCCTCGCTGTCGTCGAGGAAGATCGTTTCCAGCAACTCGAATGACAGCGTATCCGCCTCGAGATCCAATTGCTGCAGGTCGTCAATCAAAAGCGGATCGGAGAGCCGCGCCGCCGAGACATTCACGGCGATCCGCGGAACGCGCACGCCCTGCCGGGCCCAGGCTCGCCGGTCTTTCAACGCCGCTTTCAGAATTGCCGCATCCAGGTCGTCCAGCATGCCAAGGCTTCCAGCGACAGTCAGGAACTCACCCGGCAACAGCAATCCGCGTTTCGGATGGCGCCACCGCGCCAAAGCCTCCAAGCCGACGATACGGCGTGTCCGGGCATCAACCTGCGCCTGGTAAAAGGGAACAAACTCGCCCTTCTCCAGCCCCCGCGCAAACTGCTTGGCAACGCGGCGCTCGTTGTTGAGCTGCGCCTTGAGTTGCGCCGAAAACACCTCCACCCTGCCCCGGCCAAGCTTCTTGGCGCGATGAAGGGCGATATCGGCTTCGGCGAGCAGGTTGGCGATATTTCTGCCGCTGGCGGACGCCAGGCCGATCGAAGCGCCGGTGCGCAACACTTCGTCATTGTGCCATATCGATTGCTTCAGCTGTTGTGCCAGCCGCTCGGCAACCGTCTTCAAATCTTCGATGGAGTCGAAGTTGGCGATCAGGACCGCAAATTCGTCACCGCCTATGCGGGTGACGATGGCGCTATTCGGCAATGCGGCGACAATCCGGCTGGCTGCGGACTTCAGCACATTGTCGCCCACCGAATGACCGGCCGTGTCGTTGATCTGCTTGAACCGGTCGAGGCCGATATGGAGGATCGCCAGCTTTTCCAGCCCGGCATCCTCTGAAAGTTCCGCCAATCGGCGATCGAAGAAGCGGCGGTTCGGCAATCCGGTCAGATAGTCGTGTTCGGCCGCATGTTCGATCCGTCGGGCACTCGCCTCGAGTGCTACTGCGCGTTTTTCGGCAATGGCCTTCTGTCGCTGCAGCGCCCGATTGAGCAGGACGTCGGCGGTCACGTCCCATTCGACGCCGATGAAAGTGATATTTCCGCCTTCTTCGAAGCAATGCGCCCTTGAGCGAAGATATCGAAGTTTGCCGTCCGGCAGGACAATACGATACTCCGACGAATAGATACCCTTGCCTTTGATGGCGTCGGCGAAATCCGCCGTGGCCTGCTCCCGGTCATCGGGATGGATCGCCTTGGCCCAGACCGCAGCCTTGACGCGCTTGTTTGTCTTGCCGGTTCCATAGAGCCGGTGCATCTGCCTGTCCCAGACGACTTCATCCGTCTGCGTATCGTGTTCCCATACGCCGATCCGCGAAGCATCGAGCGCGAGCTCCAGCCTCCGAAGAATATTCTGAAATTCCTGTTCGGACCGCGCCGCTTTCATTGTTTTCTCTATGAATGTTTCTTCACATACAAACGTGCGCGGTATTCTGCCGCAAGGTTCCTAAAGAACTATTTCCCTCGAAAAACGCGAAATGTAAGCAGAAATACAAGCAACCATTCGGTGTTGTTTAAAGTAGACAGCCCCGCCCGGCGCACTTTGCTCCCCAATTCAGGAGGATAGACCTACGAACGAACTTCGGCAATCGCGACGGCAAGCGGCATCGCGTGTCGCAGCCTCGAATTGACATGTGCCGGGGGACATCATAATCATCGTCGGATCAATTGGTTCCCTTGGAAGCGAACGCTTCGGGGGAGTAAATGGGAACGTGACGGATGGACCCATGCTGGGCATCTCAATCACGGCCGACCCCGCGACTGTAGAGCGGTCGGAATTTGTCATGCCGGTCAATCCGGCAAAAGCCACTGCGGCGGCGGGCCTTGCCCGCGCCTTGGGAAGGCGAGACAGGTTCACTGGTGCCATGCACCTGACGCCGCGAGCCAGGAAACCTGCCGGTTGATAAAGGGCATGGTGCCCATTTGGTGGGAAGTTTCCCACGCGCCATCACGGAGGTTGTCATGGCTACGTCTACAGTTTCGAGCATTCCGCTCTCCCTCAACGACCGCATCACCGCCGGCATTCTCGCCCTTCTGATCGGCGGCTTCCTGGTTTTCGGCGCCGGTCTCGCGAATTCCGCCGTGCTGCACGATACCGCACACGACGTTCGCCACTCCTACGGTTTCCCCTGCCATTGATCGACTGATGTGGGAAGCCGCGGGCTTTCCGCATTCAATCTGACGATGGATTGCAGGTTTCCATGGAACTCATGCATCGACAGAGCATGCGCCCGTGCTGCGGCACCGGGCGGCATTTACCGTGGGGATTTCAAACATAACAAGCCAGAGAGCGTTGACGTGCATCCGCTCGGCTTGAATCTGGGGGTGTCGAAATGATTGTCAAAACTCTTCTGGCCGCGTTGGTGGCTGGACTGATCGCGGGTGTCTTCACGACGGTAGCGCAGACTGTGCGGGTTGTTCCCATCATCCTTCATGCCGAAGAATATGAAGGCAAGGAGCCTGCCGCGGAACAGCCGGCCGCCACCGAGGGTCAACAGCAACAGCATTCGTCGTTGGCGAGCACTTCCGCGATCGGCCAACTGCTTGCAGCGTTCTCGCCGATCACACCAGCCTACGCCCACGAGGGCGAGCATGAAGACGAAGGCGGCATCATGTTTGGCATGAGCCGGTTTTCGGGAACCTTGCTCGCCAACCTCGTAACCGGCACCGGTTTCAGCCTGTTACTGACCGGCATCAGCCTGCTGATCGGCTATCCCATCACGCTTCGCAACGGCGTCCTCTGGGGCGCTTGCGGTTGGCTGGCAGTCCACATGTTGCCGGCAATCGGCCTGCCGCCGGAATTGCCCGGCTTTCCGGCGGCCGACCTGCACGACCGGCAGATTTGGTGGATGGCGACAGTGCTGTTTTCCGGAGCAGGCCTCTATCTGCTTGCGCTGCGCCCCGAAATCATTGCGAAAATCGCCGGCCTGGCCGTGCTCGCCGCGCCGCATATCTACGGCGCGCCGCAGCCAGCGAATATTTCGAGCCCGGTTCCGGCCGTTCTGGGCGCCGAATTCGCGGTCGCTGCGCTGGCAACCGCCCTCGCCTCGTGGATCGTGCTCGGCCTTGTCTCGGGTTATATCAACGACCGCGTCCTGAAATCGGCATAGGCTACAGCGCCGCGCGTCAAACCTGACGCGCAAAGGACGCTGTAGCACATTGAGACTGCTGCATAATTTTATCCTTAAATCGAATCCGATTTAAGGAATTATGCAGGAGCAACGTCAGCCGCCTGTGCGTTCGAGGTGAGCGTGCAGGCGGATTTTTTTTGTCTCCTCGTCGAGAAGCACGCAGACATCGCAAAAGGTTCCCTCATCCGTTCGGTAATAGAGGCAGCAGCCGCTTCGCAGGCGAAAAATGCGCTCCACCGGCACGCCGCCTACGATCGTGGCGATCTTTTGATAGCGCACTGCGCTTGACGACAGCGGGGAGCCTTCCGTGTTGACGACAGCGAGTGCCGAAGCCATCGCCTGCTCCTCTTGCCCCGATGCTGTGCCGATTTCGAGAAACGCACCGGCAATGCCGTCCGCGGCCAGCCGCCATTGCGCAGTCGATGACAAACCGGTGCGGGCCTTTACTGTTTCGACAACCGGCGCAAGGCTGGCAACGAAGCTGTCGTGAAACAGGGATGCATTGTCACGGCCTTGACGAAACTGGCAAAAGCGAAAATGAAAGCGGCGGGCATCGGATGGACAGGCCAGCGGCCCCTTGCCCGCGTTCTTCGGGGCATACGGTTCAAAACGGAATGCGAGGATTGCCGGATCGAGATCCGGCACCAGCCCGGTCCTCAGATAAAGGGCACCGGCAGCGATGCTGAGTTGGTGGCTGTAGAAGGCGGCCAGATGAGCGCCCTTGGTGCGATCATCCATTCCTGCCGCAAACCGGCCTTGATAGTGCAAGAGATCGGCAATCCCGGTCCCGTCTTTGCGCCATATGTCGTTCGCCAACGAAAAATCCGCGTCGTCGCCGGCAAAGGAGGCCGCGACCTGCGGAAATCGCCGCGCCTGCCAGGCGATCGCCGTCTGCGCATTCTCTTTCCAGGGGGTGGCCGGCCAACCGCCGTTATCCGGGTTATCGTTCAAAGGGCGCGCCTTTTTCTATGCCGGCTGCCCGTCTACCTCAAAGCCAGCCGCCGGAGAAGCCCGCTCTTTTCAAGCCTCGCCGGATGACCGGCGAATCCCGCATCAGGTTCCAGAGGAGGCCGGTGCGATGATTTTCAATCATCATCACCACGACGCCCTGGTCAAGCCCGACGCTGCGGCTGTTGAGCCATCCTTCGGTCGTTTTTCCGGGAACGCTCGGATTGAAGCTGCCGAGAAACCGCCCTTCACGGATGACTCCGGGATAGGTCGAGACGACATGGCGTGTCGCCGAGATCGCGGCCTCCGGCTCAAATGGCAGGCAGGCGAGCGGCGCCCAGGGCGCGATCGTGCCGTCATCGGGTCCGAACGGCGCACCCCGCGCCGCGTAGCCGGAAAAACGCTGACGGCGGCCATCCTGCAGGCGGCGCGGCCGCAAAGGCCCGTCGCACGATGTCAGCCCCCACATGTCGGCACCATAGCCGGCAAAACCGCCGGGATTGCTGATCGCATAGTCGCGCTGGACGGCAATCGCCCGGCAGGTGTTTTCGAAATAGTCTGTGTCCTTCGCCGCAACGGCCTCGTCGCGAATGCCGCGGAAATCGATCCAGGCATGCGAAAAAAGATGGATGAATAGCGGTCCGGCATAGAGGAACGGCTTTTCCTCCACCGTCATCCAGTCGAATTTCCCGGCAAAGGCATCGTAGCTCTCCCTGCCGATCGGATGGGAGGGAGAGGCAAGCGCCAGCACATAGAGGATGATCGCTTCGCTGTAGGATTCCCAGCGATAGGGCAGAAAACCGCTCCGAGGCTTCCAACCGAGCCAAAATGCTCCTTTGCCATCCAGCGCCCAGGTCCAGTTGACGCGGGCGTAGAGCATGGCCGCTAAGGATCGTATCTCGGCTTCGACCTCGTTTTCCTGGTTGAAATAGGCGGCGGTCGTCAACACGCCGGCGATAAAAAGTGCGCTGTCGATCAGCGATATCTCGCTGCGCCAGGTTCTCTGTCCGGTTCTCATGTCCAGAAAGTGGTAGTAGAGCCCCTTGTACCCAGTCGCATTCTTTTCGCGGCCCTGCGGACTTTCGGCGAAGAAACGCAGCGTAACCAGCGTCCTTGCCGCTGCGTCCCCCCGGTTCATCCAGCCTCTCTCGACGCCGACCGGATAGGCGGAAAGACCGAAACCTGTCGCCGCGATGCTGGACGGGGCGCCGGGAAGAGACGTGTCGGCGATTAGCCCATTGTCCGGATTGACATATTCAAGGAAGTAACCGAACGCCGCTTGCTGCAACTGGTCGAGAAGGACCGCGTCGGTCTCGTTTTTCAAAAGCATTTCGTCACGCACTCCAATCAACCGCAAGTTTCACCACATGGCATGTGCTTCGGCAAATCACCGATTGTTGAACTCGCCACCATGCGAAAGGATCGCCTGACCAACGACCTGTGCTACACTTTTTGCTTCTTGCGACCGGCAGCAGTGATTGGATGATCCGATGTTCACGACACTTGCGATGCTTTTAAGTCTTTCCGGCGCAGCAGCCGTCACCCCGGCCGCCAGCAGTACCCAGGTTGATGTCGCGCTCGTGCTCGCCGTCGATATGTCCGGCTCCATGGATATCGAGGAAGCGCGCGTGCAGCGGCTGGGATACGTGGATGCCCTACGCCATGCGGAGTTCATCAATGCGGTAACCGCCGGCCTCAATGGCCGCATCGCCATGAGCTATTTCGAGTGGGCCGGCAGCGTCAACGAAACCTCGTTGGTCGAATGGCATTTGATCGACGACGCCGGAGATGCCGCAGCTTTCGCCGAACGTATCGCCGCCCGCCCGGTTTACACGCGGCGGGGCACATCGATTTCCAACGCTATCGCCTTTGCCTCGAAACTCATCGCCACCAACCCTTATGATGCGACGCGCCGGGTGATCGATGTGTCCGGCGATGGCCCAAACAATATCGGGCCGCCGGTCGATCCCATCCGAGATTCGGCTGTCGACGACGGCATCATCATCAACGGCCTCGCCATCGTCATCCGCCCCTCTGCCAGCGCAGGATCGCTCGACCGCTACTACGCCGATTGCGTAATCGGTGGTCCGGGCTCCTTCGTGCTGCCGGTTCGCCGATCGGAGGATTTCGCCGCAGCGATCCGACAAAAATTGGTCATGGAGGTGAGCCGCAAGAGACCCGCCAGACAAGTTATTACCGTCCAGACAGCCCCGAGAACCGATTGCCTGATCGGCGAGAAACTGCGCCCCGGTTTTCTCGATCGGGTCTATCCCGAACTGGACCGGTAGAGGGTTCCAGGTCCGACGCTATTTCCTTCGGCGCGCCTATGACGCTGATGCGCTGATTGCGCTTGCCGGCTGATCTTTTGAGTGCAATGCCGCCATCACGCGCGCGGCGGCCTCGCGGCCTGCGATGATTGCGCCTTCGATGTAGGCCGGAAAGGACGGCGCCAGTTCCGAGGCGGCAAAATGCACGGGCGGTGCACCGACCCGGATAATCGCTTCCGCGTCGTAGGCTGATGCGTCGGTGATGACATCGCTGTAGCCTCCGCCGCTCCAGCGATCATCGACCCAGTCGCGCATCCGTAAATCCGTATAGTCCCCCGCCTCGCTGCCCAGCGCCGCGACGAGCCGGCGGATGATTTCGGCCTGGACGAACCCAGCCCCTTTGCCGTTCCATTGGGCAGCCAGCGGTCCTCCGACGAACACGACGAGCGCCGCCGCCCGGTCGCTGCTGACATCGCAGGCGAAAAGACCGAGTACATCGCGCCACATCACCATGCCGCTCAATCCACGATCGCGCCAGAAAGGCCGCTCGTAACGGACAAACGTCTTGATGACGGTGCCGCTTTTCCAGGCAGCAAATGCGTCGATCAGCGGCTTCGGTAGATCGGGCTCGTAAGTGATCCGCGACGCCATCACCGGCGGCACGGCGATGATAATCTGCCGCGCCCTGAACACGTCACGATTGCCGGTGGTGACCGTGACCGATCCGTCCATTCGCTCAACGCAGGTGGCGGCCGTATTAATTTGTAAGCGGGGACCAAGCGTTGCCGCCAAGGCCTCGGCAACGGCATGAACCGTCCCTTCGACGAAATATTGCAGCTCGCTGCCATTGCTGGTGGTGCGGCGATCATTGTCGATCAGGTACCAGAGCGGAATTTCGCCGATCGGACGGCACCAGAGCCCCTCGACCATCGCCCGGTAGCCAGCCTTGGCATCCGGCGGATCGCTCTGTCTGGCAAGCCACGCCTCCGCCGTCAGCCCGGCGATGGCCGGATCGTGCGGGTCGATCCTGTTTGCTCGCGCCCGGATACGGCCGGATTCCGCAAAAGTGTAACCGGTTTCCGCGGCCTTGGAATCGCGCTGTACCAGGAAGGCGCCCTCCATGGGCGTCTCGGCAAGCGCTTTGCCAAAGCGGCGCACCAGGGCCATGATTTCAGGCATCTCGTCACAGACGAACTGGCCGCCCGTGTCGACCCGCATGCCATCCGAGAAAGCCACCGATTCCACACGTCCGCCGACACGATCCCTCGCTTCGAGCACGATGACGTCGATACCCGCGGAAACGAGCGCCTCCGCCGCCGAAAGGCCGGTAAAGCCGGCCCCGACCACGATCACATCTGCATCAGATTCACTCACGAGTGGGCTCGCCGGTTTGGCTCGTCACCTTCCGCTCCTCAGCCGGACGCAGCCGCGGGGCCTCAGGCGAGGATGTTTACTGCTCTATCACTGCCTGACATCTCGCTCAAAGGGAAGATCAAACCGCGCCTGGGGCAAACGCCTCCATCGCCCCCGCATACTCCTTGGCGAGTGGCGTCGCATAGGACCCGCGCTTGCTTGTGGTCAACCGCTGGGCGACCAGCGCCTCAGCCTGCTTTACAGCCGCCGACACGCCGTCGATGACCGGGACGCCATAGTCCTCCTGCAGGGCGTGGGCGAGATCGGCCATGCCGGCGCAACCGAGAACGATGGCTTCCGCGCCATCTTCGACAAGCGCCGATTCGATCTGGCGGCGCAGCTTGCCGATCGCACCGGAGGCCGCGTCTTCCAGTTCGAGCACCGGGATGTCCGCCGCACGAACCTTCGCCCGGCCGCCGAAGCCGTAATGCCGCGACAAGTTCTCAAGCAGGACCCGCGAGCGCTCCAGCGTCGTCACGACGGTAAAGCGCTGGGCGAGAAATCCGGCCGTGACCAGCGCGGATTCGCAGAGTCCCAGCACGGGAAACCCGGCCAGCGAACGCGCGGCATCAAGCCCGGTATCGTCGAAGCAGGCAATCACCGCCGCCTGCGCACCTGCCTCCTCGGCCTTTTTGATCTCCGCAAGCAGACCGGGCAAGGCGAGCGCGCCGTCATAATGCCCCTCGATAGAGGCCGGCCCCATCTGCGACGTGGCGGCGATGATTTCGGTTCCGGGTCCGGCGACGGCACGTGCGGCCTCGGCCGCCTTATCCGTCATGGATCGGGTGGTGTTCGGGTTGACGATAAGAATGCGCATGCGGGATCAGACCAGTTTCGCTTGCCTGCGGCGCATCACCAGGATGATCGCAAGCGCCAGAAGGATGATGGAGAAGGAAAAGAGCGTGGTGACCGTGCCGAGCGCATAGAGCACCGGTGTCGTTACGTTCGTCGTCATGCCGTAGATTTCAAGCGGCAGCGTATTGTAGGTGCCTGACGTCATCAGCGTGCGGGCAAATTCGTCATAGGAGAGCGTGAAACCGAACAGCCCGACGCCGATCAGGCTCGGCGCGATCATCGGCAGAAGCACATGCCGGAAGGTCTGCCACGAGGTCGCGCCGAGATCGCGGGCAGCTTCCTCGTAGGACGGCGAGAAACGATTGAACACGGCAAACATGATCAGCACGCCGAACGGCAGCGTCCAGGTCAGATGCGCGCCGAAAGCCGAGGAATACCAGGCGGGTTTCAGACCGAGCTGCTGAAAGACGACGCCGATGCCGAGCGAGATGATGATCGACGGCACGACAAGACTTGCGACGGTCAGGTAGAACAGTACCGTCGAGCCCCTGAACTTGCGTCGAAAAGCCAGCCCGGCGAGCAGCGAAACGAGCACGTTCACCACCATCACCATCACGCCGAGCGAGAAGGACCGCTTGAAGGATGCCCCGAAATCGCCGACGGCCTGCTGTTCGAAGAGATTGTAGAACCAGTGCACCGAAACGCCGTTGAGCGGAAAGGTCAATCCGCCGTCCGGCCCCTGGAAGGACAGGATCAGGACGGCGGACAGCGGGCCGTAGAGGAAAAAGACGAACACAGCGAAGAAGATCGCCAGCACGTAGAATTCCAGCGTGCGCTTTTCGTGGGACATGGCTCAAAGCTCCTTGCGGATATCGACGACGCGCAGGATGGCGGCGACCATCAAAAGCACGACGATCAGCAGCACCACCGCGTTGGCCGCTGCGGCCGGATACTGCAAGAGCGACATCTGGTTCTTCATCATCAGCGCGACCGACGCGCTCTGCCCGCCGGACATCACCTGCACCGTCGAAAAATCGGCCATGACCAGCGTCACGACGAAGATCGAGCCGATGGCCATGCCGGGTTTCGCCAGCGGCAGGATGACGTTCCACAGGATCTGCCAGCCGTTCGCTCCGGCGTCGCGCGCCGCCTCGATCAGCGACTTGTCGATGCGCATCAGCGTGTTAAAGATCGGCGTCACCATGAACAGCGTGTTGAGATGGACCATGGCGAGCACCACGGCGAAATCGGAGTAAAGCAGCCATTCGATCGGGGCGGGGATGATGCCCATCTCGACCAGCGTCGAATTGACGAGGCCATTGCGACCGAGCACCGGGATCCAGGAGATCATCCGGATGATATTGGAGGTGAGGAACGGCACGGTGCAGACAAGGAAAAGCACCATCTGCATGGTCGTCGTGCGGATATGGAAGGCCAGGAAATAGGCGACCCAGAAGCCGATCACCAGCGTCAGTCCCCAGACCAGCGCCGTATATTTCAACGTGTTCAGATAGGTTTTCCAGGTGACCCAGGAACCGAGCGTATCGGTGTAGTTCATCGTCAGGAAATCGGGATAGAGCCCGGCAAAGTCGTAGTCCCAGAAGCTGACGACGGCGATCATCAGGATCGGCAGCAGGAAGAAGAAGCCGAGGATCAGCGCCAGCGGTGCCGCCTGCAGGTAGGAGGCAACGACGGCCGCGATCTTGCCTATGCTGGCAGCGAAGGCCGGTTTTGTAGGCGCTTCGATCTGCGGGGGCTCTTCCGTGATGGCGGCTGTCACGTGTTGGGTCTCCGGTTCATTTCGTTGTTTCAAGGAGGCACGCCCCTCATCCGCCCCCTCTTGTTTGAAAAGAAGGGCGGGCACCTTCTCCCCGTGAACGGGGAGAAGGAAGAAGCGGCAACCTCCGTCGTCCCCTCGCCCCGGTTTACGGGGAGAGGGCTAGGGTGAGGGGCAAGTTCCCTTACGCAGCGATGAACTCGTTCCAGCGCTTGACCATGTAGCGGTCCTCGTCCATCACCGAGTTCCAGCACGCGACCTTGCCCATGCGCTCTTCGAACGAGCCGCCGTCGCGCACCGCGCCTGCCTTCTCCATGACCTTGCCTTCCGGCGACATGATATCGCCCTCAGCCGGCTTGCCTTCGATCCAGTAGCCCCATTCGTCGGCGCTCATGAATTCCTTGGCCGTGTCCATGGCGGCGGAATAGTAGCCCTGACGGTTGAGGTAACCGCCGACCCAGCCGGACGTGTACCAGTTGATGTACTCGTAGGCCGCATCGAGCTGCGCGCCTTCGAGATGGGCAGCAAGGCCGAGACCGCCGCCCCACGAGCGGTAGCCTTCCTTGAGCGGCTGGTACTTGCAGGCGATGCCCTTCGAGCGCACGGCTGCAACGGCCGGCGACCACATCGACTGGATCACGACCTCGCCCGAGGCCATCAGGTTGACGGATTCATCGAACGACTTCCAGAAGGCGCGGAACTGGCCGTCCTGCTTGGCCTTGATCAGGAATTCGATCGTTGCGTCGATCTCTTCCTTGGTCATGTTGCCCTTGTCGGCATATTTGATGTTGCCCATGGCTTCCATGATCATCGCCGCATCCATGATGCCGATCGACGGAATGTTGAGGATCGATGTCTTGCCCTTGAAAGCCGGGTCCATGATATCGGCCCAGGAGGTGATGTCGCGGCCGACGAGGTCCGGACGGATGCCGAGCGTGTCGGCGTTATAGATGGTCGGAACCATGGTGAAGAACTGGGTTTCGCCCTTGGCAAAGGTCTTGTCGCCCGGTGCTTCCACGAAGCCGACCGTGTGCGGCGCGGTACCCTGCGCAATGACGCTGTCCGGCTTCAGCTTGCCGGTTTTGAAGAGCGGGACGATCTTGTCGTAGTATTTCAGTTTTTTGATATCCATCGGCTGGATGACGCCGGCCGGAAACACCTTCTTGAGGATCCAGTATTCGATGTCGGCGATGTCATAAGAGTCCGGCTGGGTAACGGCACGCTGGGCGGCTGCGTCCGAGTCGGTCGCGGTCATCTCCAGGGTGATACCGAGGTCGGCTTTGCACTTCTCGGCGATCGCATTGATGTTCGAAACGCCGGTGCCGAACTGGCGCAGCGTGATCGGGTTCTGCGCCCAGATGGTCGGGAAGCCGGTGATCAGGCCGGAACCGATGACGGCGCCGGTCGCCGCGGCACCGGTCTTCAAGAGGCCGCGCCTAGAAATTCCCTTTGGAGTCTTGTTTTCGGTTGTCATGTCAGTTCCCTCTTTTTTGATGTTGATAAAGGATTAGGCGGCCACACGGCCGAGGAGCACGGCGTCCTCCAGGCCCCAGCTCAGCGGGACCGCATCGCCCACGGATACCGGTTTCTCGAAATAATCCGCGTCGGTGGCGATGACGGTGAAATCGTCGCTGCCGGCGCCGAGAACGGTGATTTTCACGGAAGCCCCGCGATATTCGACGTTCGACACGATGCCGTGGAAACCGAGCGTCGTTTCGGACGGCGCAGCGAGCCGGACCCGGTCCGTGCGAACACCGATATCGATTGGCGATCCGAGCGTCTGGGCCGGACCTGCGACGGTGAATTTTTGCCCCTCGGCCACTTCCAGCGTCACCTTGCCATCGTCGCTTTCGACGACCCGGCCGGTGAGAACATTGTGATCGCCCATGAAACGGGCGACGAAGGCGGTTGCCGGTCGCTCGAACACTTCCCGCGGTGATGCAGCCTGCTCGATGCGCCCGTCATTCATGATGACGATGACATCGGCCAGCGCCATCGCCTCTTCCTGGCTATGGGTGACATGCACGAAGGTGATCCCAAGGCTCTTCTGCAGCTTCTTCAGTTCAGCCCGCATGCGGATCTTCAGAAACGGATCGAGCGCCGACAGCGGCTCATCGAGTAGCAGGGCTTCCGGATCGGTGATCAGCGCGCGGGCAAGCGCCACGCGCTGCTGCTGGCCACCCGATAGCTGCGCCGGACGCCGGTTGGCATAGGGCTCCATCTGCATCAGCTTCAGCATTTCCAGCGCCTTGGCGCGGCGTTCCTCTTTGTCGATACCCTTCATCTTGAGGCTGAAGGCGACATTGTCGACGAGGTCGAGATGCGGAAACAGGGCGTAGGACTGGAACATCATCGCCGTGCCGCGCCTGGCCGGCGGGAAATCGGTGACGACCTTGTTGCCGAGGCGGATATCGCCAGAGGAAATGCTTTCATGCCCGGCGATCATTCGGAGCGTCGAGGTCTTGCCGCAACCGGAGGGACCAAGGAAACAGCAATAGCTGCCGGAGGGAATTTTCAGGCTGATGGAATGCACGGCAGTTGTGCTGCCATATACTTTGGAAACGGATACGATATCGATTTCAGCCGCTTTGGACATCCAGTCTCTCCTGTGACGGCAGATCTAATGCATCCAGCGTGCCAAACCGGACAAGAATTATAAGCGACTGAAATATCTGCGTTATCTACGATGGCAAAAAGTTCTGCGATTTTTCGAACGTTAGGCTTTGCTTAAAATATATGCGTTTGTCTGCAATATACGCAAAAAATCGTATACAATTTAGCCATCCGTGTGATGACAAAATCGCGATTCACTTTGCACAAAAACCCAGATAGTATGACCTGCAGAACCCGGAATGAGCCCTGATGAAAACCGCAGCAGTTCCCGCCGACGACCAGATCGATGTCAGCACGCAATCTATCCGCGATTCCATCCGCGATGCGATCGTCGATCGCCGGCTGGCGCCCGGCACCAAGCTGTCGGAGGCGGATGTCGGCGCGCTGTTCAACGTCAGCCGCACACTCGTGCGCGGCGCCTTGCAGGCACTCGCCTATGAGGGCCTCGTCAATGTCGAGAAAAATCGCGGCGCCTTCGTTGCCTACCCCTTGCCCGAAGAAGCGCGGCAGATATTCGCCACGCGCCGGCTGATCGAGCCTGGCATTCTGCGCGAAGCGGCAAAACATATGGGTCCCTCACATCTTCAGCATCTGCGGCAGCTGCTGACGGAAGAAGGCCGCCTTATGGCCGAGCGCGGCCAGTCGGCCCGCCGCGCCGAGATCAAGGCCTCCGGCGATTTTCATCTGATGCTCGCCTCGATGACCGGCAATGCCGTGATGCAGCGATTCATGGATGAACTTGTCGCCCGCTCATCGCTGGTCATCGCGCTCTACGGCCAGTCGGCGATTTCAAGCTGCGGCCATCAGGAACATCAGGATATCGTCACGGCGATCGAGAGCGGCGACCTCGATCGCGCTTGCCATCTGATGATCCACCACATCGACCATATCGAGGCCGACCTCGACATGCGCGAAAACAAGGGCAGCGACCTTCGCGAAGCCTTCAAGCTCTGATTTTACGCCTCCCTCAAGATTGCCGGCCTGATCGGCTGGAAGCGATGCGCGGCGCATCGACCGCCTTGCATTTTCCAACAGCAACGCCAATCACGGCCAGTCGGCGTAGCCCGAGGACAGCACGCCGTTTTCCGAACCAGAGGAAACACGGGCCATTTCGCGGTAACCGGCCGGCGAAAGCCCGGTCTTGCGCTTGAAGAAATGGCTGAAATAGGTCGGATCACGAAAGCCGAGGCTATCGGAGATTTCCTGGATATTGCGGGCCGACCGCTCCAGCCTGAGCCTCGCCTCCTGCACCACCCGCTCGTGCAGGAGCTGGATCGGCGAGCGCCCGAGTGCCCGCTGGCAGATCGAATGCAGCCGATCGGTCGTGACGCCCAGCTCCGCGGCGTAGTCGCTAATCGGCCGGTGCTGGCGAAACCACACCTCCACCAGTTGCCGATATCTCTGCAGGGCCGAGCCGCTTTCACCGCGCCCACGCTGCTCGGCCTTCTCGCCGCCCGATGTGCGCCATACGGCCATCAGGATCAGCCGCATATAGGCGGACACGACCATCCAGGAGGCGCGGTACGGATCGCTGAGTTCCCGCACGAAGCCGGAAATCAGCGGATTGATCTCATTGACCGACACGGCGTCCGGTTCTTCGATCAACTTCGGCTGCTCGATGAAGATGCGCAGCGAATAGGATTCCACCTTGTCGCCGATCGCATCGACCATGATCTGCGGCGACGCGCCGATCAGATAGGCTTCAGCTCCGGCGGCTATCGAAACCTCGCACTGAGCCTGCGGTGGCAGGAAAGCGAGCGCCGGACCTTGCAGCCGCCGATGCTCGCCCGCGTCGAATTCAAGCTCGGCCTCTCCCTCCGTCAAAAGGAAGAAATGATGAAAATCGGCATAAAGCCCTTTTTGAAAGCGGATGCGCCGATACGACAGGGACGGTTCCCGCCGCTCGCCGCGCGCGTGATGATGGATGCCACCATCTGTCGCCATCGCATTCTTCCTCCAGAACACCCAATCGAAGTCATAAATACCAGATAATAACAATATTAACCCAATAAAACACATTCCATCCCTTAAACATCGGCGTAGTCTTCCCTCATCAGCCTTTGGGAGGAGGCACCTCAACAGACCCATGCAGGACACGCGGCCCTCTCGGCCCGGCCTTTGCGTGCGTGCATCTCCCTTCAGAAATACGCAGGCCCAGCCTGCAGGCGAATGGGTGGGAACGATGTTTGTGGCTAAGCTCATGATCAACGACGAGGCGGTCGATGCATCCGATGCGTCCACCTTCGAGCGCGTCGATCCGCTGACCGGCGATGTCGCGACGATCGCCCCGGCGGGTTCGATCGCCGATATGGCAAAGGCCGCCAATGCCGCAGCCGCCGCCTTCCCCGCCTGGTCGGAAACCGGCCCCGGCGAACGGCGCCGGCTGTTGAATGCCGCCGCCGACATCCTGACCGCCCGCACGCCGGATTTCATCGCCGCCATGACCAGCGAAACCGGGGCGACCGCGCAATGGGCGGCGCTCAACTGCGGCCTTGGCGCCGATATCCTTCGGGAAGCCGCAGCAATGACCACGCAGGTCACCGGCGAAATCATCCCCTCCGGCATACCGGGCAGTCTCGCCATGGCCGTGCGCCAGCCGGCCGGGGTCTGCGTCGGCATCGCGCCCTGGAACGCACCGATCATTCTTGGCGCCCGTGCCATCGCCATGCCGCTCGCCTGCGGCAACACCGTGGTTCTCAAGGCCTCCGAACTCTGCCCCAAGACTCATAGTCTGATCGGCGACGTCATGCGGGCAGCCGGTTTTCCGCGCGGCGTCGTCAATGTCGTGACCAACGCGCCGAAGGACGCGGCCGCCGTGGTCGAGGCGCTGATCGCCCATCCTGCCGTCCGCCGCGTCAACTTCACGGGCTCGACGCGCGTCGGGCGGATCATCGCCGAATCCAGCGCCCGGCATCTGAAGCGCTGCCTGCTCGAGCTCGGTGGCAAGGCGCCGTTCATCGTGCTTGCCGACGCAGATATCGACGAAGCCGTCCGCGCTGCCGCCTTCGGCGCCTTCATGAATCAGGGCCAGATCTGCATGTCGACGGAACGGCTCATCCTCATGGACGAGATCGCCGACGAATTCGCCGGCAAGTTCCAGGCGAAGGCCGAGACCCTCGTCGCCGGCAGCCCGCGGGATGGCAATACGCCGCTCGGCACGCTGATCAACGCCGAGGCCGTCCGGCGTATCAAGGGTCTGATCGACGATGCATTGCAGAAAGGCGCGGTCCTCGTCTGCGGCGGCGTTGCCAACGGCACGCTTATGGATGCCACCGTGGTCGATCATGTGACGCCGGCCATGCGCATCTATCGCGAGGAGAGTTTCGGGCCGGTGGCGGCAATCATCCGCGTCGGCAGTGCCGATGAAGCGGTGACGGTCGCCAACGACAATGAATACGGCCTCTCCTCGGCCGTCTTCAGCCGGGACATCAATGCTGCCCTCGCCGTCGCCAGGCGGCTCGAAACCGGCATCTGCCACATCAACGAGGCAACGGTTTCCGATGAGCCGCAAATGCCCTTCGGCGGCGTCAAGTCGAGCGGTTACGGCCGCTTCGGCGGCAAGGCGGCGATCGACGAATTCACCGAACTACGCTGGATCACCTTGGCATCCGGCAAACGGGATTATCCGATCTAGGCATCCGGGTGCCGGATCGGCGGAAATGAACACACGAACGGGCTGGGAGGCCTGCAACAGGGAGGAAAATTTCATGAACGCCCGCAACGGAAAATTCGATCAGGCATCTTTGACCCGCCGCTCTTTCATTGCCGCGGCGGCAGCGGGCAGCGCAGCGCTCGCCCTGTCGGGCCGCACGGCTTTCGCCCAAAGCGGCGAGACGCTGAAAGTGGGTTTCATCAGCCCCCGCACCGGCCCGCTCGCCGGCTTCGGCCAGACCGACGGCTATGTGCTCGACCTCGCGCGCAAGGCCCTGGCATCCGGCTTCCAGGCAGGCGGCAGGACATTCCAGGTAGAAATCCTCGATCAGGATACCCAGTCCGATCCGTCCCGCGCCGGCCAACTGGCGAAGGACCTGATCAACAACCAGGGTATCGACCTGATGCTCGCCGTTTCCACCCCGGAAACCATCAATCCGGTGGCAGATGCCTGCGAGGCGGCGGGTATCCCCTGCCTCTCCACCGTCATGCCCTGGGAAGCCTGGTATTTCGGCCGCGGCGCCAAGCCTGGCGCACCCTCGCCGTTCAAATGGACCTATCATTTCGGCTTCGGCGTCCACGAGTTCTTCAAGACTTATGTCTCGCAGTGGAACCTGATCGAGACCAACAAAAAGGTCGGCGTCATGTATCCGAACGACGCCGACGGCAATGCCATCCGCGCCAATCTGGCCCCGCTTCTTGCCAAGGAAGGTTTCACGATCGTCGATCCCGGCGCCTATGAGACCGGCACGACGGATTTTTCCGCCCAGATCGCCCTCTTCAAGCAGGAAGGCGTCGAAATCTTCAACTCTTTCCCGATCCCTCCGGATTTCGCGGCCTTCTGGCGTCAGGCGGCCCAACAGGGCCTTACCCGACAGGTCAAGATTTGCCAGGTGGCGAAGACCGGCCTCTTCCCCTCCGACATCGAGGCGCTGGGCGATCTCGGCTTCAACATCTGCAGCGCCGCCTATTGGCACAAGGCGTTCCCCTACAAGTCCTCCCTGACCGGTGTCTCCGGCAGCGAACTTGCCGATGGCTATGAGGAGACGAGCGGCAAGCAATGGACGCAGCAGCTTGGCGCCAGCCTGTCGCTGCTCGATGCCGGCTTCGAAGCCCTGAAAGCGGCAACCGACGCCAAGAACAAGGAGGCCGTCGCGAAGGCGCTGAGCACCTTGCAGACGACCACGATTGCCGGAAAGGTTGATTTCACCAGCGGACCGGTGGCCAATGTCTCGCCCGGCCCGATCATCGGAGCGCAGTGGGTCAAGGCGCCGGAGGGCAGCAAATTCACGCTCGATTACGTCGTCACGGAAAACGCCACCGACCCGAATGTGCCGGTGGGGGTCAAGACTGTTCCCTATAATGGATAACAGTTCCGTGCGGCAGCAAGTCAGGAAGACACCGCCGGGAGAAACCTTTCTCTCGGCGAAGGGGATCCACAAGCGCTTCGGGGCGCTTGTGGTTCTCGATAACGTCGATTTTTCCATGGGCGAGGCCGATGCGGTCGGCATTGTCGGCCCGAACGGTGCCGGCAAGACGACGCTCCTGAGCGTGCTCGCCGGCGCCTTCCCGCCGAGCGCCGGAACGGTCCGTTTCGACGGCCGCGACGTCACCGCGCAAGCAGCGGCGAACCGCTGCCGCCTCGGCCTCGTGCGCACCCATCAGGTTCCAAAACCCTTCAGCGGCATGACGGCCTTCGAAAACGTCCTTGTTGCCGCGACCCATGGCGGTGCGGCCAGCCGCGACGAGGCCTATGAGAGCGCGGTCGACTCGCTGACGCTCTGCGGCATGCGTGGCGTCGCCAATCGTCAGGCCGATACGCTCGGCCTGCTCGATCGCAAACGTCTGGAACTCGCTAGAGCGCTGGCAACTAAACCCAAACTGATGCTTCTCGACGAAATCGGCGGCGGCCTGACAGACGGCGAGGCACAGGAACTGGTTGGCACGATCCTCGAACTACGCCGCCGCGGCATCGGCATCGTCTGGATCGAGCATATCGTCCATATCCTGCTGCAGGTCGCCGAACGGCTGATCTGCATGGATGCCGGCCGCATCATCGCCGACGGCGAGCCTAAGACGGTCATGGGCGATGCCGCCGTGGTCAAGGCCTATCTCGGAGGCACACCCGCATGAGCCTCATCTCCATCCGCAATCTCGAAGTCCACCACGGGCTGCTTCAGGCCGTTCGTGATGTCAGCTTCGATCTCGCCAAGGGCGACGTCCTGGCGCTGGTCGGCGCCAATGGCGCCGGCAAGACGACGCTCCTGCGCTCCATCGCCGGCGCGCATCTGCCGGCATCCGGCCGCATCCTGCTCGGCGATGACGACCTCACCGCCGTCCCCTCGCACAAGCGCATCGCCATGGGCATCGCGCTGGTGCCGGAAGGCCGCCGCCTTTTCTCTCAGATGACGGTCGAGGAAAACCTGCTGCTCGGGAAAACCGCCGGTCGGCAAGGTGACTGGACCATCGATCGCATCTTCGACGCCTTCCCCAACCTCGTCCCCCGCCGCCACGCCAAGACCGGCCATCTCTCAGGCGGCGAGCAGCAGGCGACAGCGATCGGCCGGGCATTGATGAGCAACCCGGATATTCTTCTGCTCGATGAAGTCTCGCTCGGGCTTTCGCCGCTGGTCGTCGATCGCGTCTATGCCCAACTCCAGTCGCTGCTCACCTCCGGCACCACCATCGTGCTGGTCGAGCAGGATCTCGGCCGCGCCATGGCGGTCGCCAACCGCGTCATCTGCATGCTGGAAGGCCGCATCGTGCTCGACGAGCCGACGCGCGGCGTCACCCGCGACCAGATCACCGAGGCCTATTTCGGACTGCATCGGACGAACACTGAAAGGACGGCATCGTGATCGACACCCTGATCCAGGGCATTCTGCTTGGCGGCTATTATGCCGTCATCGCCTGCGGCCTGTCCTTCATGTTCTCCGTCATGCGGATCATCAATCTCGCCCATGGCAGCTTGGCGGTCGGATCGGGCTATGGTCTGTGGCTGCTCGCCTCCAGGTTCGGCATCCCGCCCTTTGCCGGGCTGTTGATCGTGCTGCCCGTCATGGCGGGCGTCGGATGGCTGCTGCAGCGCTATCTGCTCGAGCGCAGTGCCCGCGGCGGTGCGCTCCTGCCGATCCTCACCACCTTCGGTCTCGCCATCGTCATCGACAACCTGCTGTTCGAGCAGTTCGGCGCCGACACACGCTCGCTCGCCCCCTTCATCGGCAGCCTGTCCTACGACAGCTGGGAACTTCCCGGCGGGATCTATGTCGGCAAGCTCGCCATCCTGATGATGGCAACAGCCATTGCCCTGCTTGGTGGCCTGCAGTTCTTCCTCAGTCGCTTTGCCCTCGGCCGCGCCATCCGCGCAACGGCGGAGGATCCCGACACGGCCGGTCTCGTCGGCATCGACGCCCGCAAGGTCAATGCACTGGCGGCGGCGATCGCCATGGTCACGGTCGGCATCGCCGGTGCCTTCCTCGGCATGCGCGCCACCTTCGATCCTTATTCCGGCGGCCCGCAACTGCTCTTCGCCTTCGAGGCGGCCGTGATCGGTGGGGCGGGCTCGCTCTGGGGCACCCTCATCGGCGGGGTCGTGCTCGGCCTTGCCCAGTCGCTCGGCGCGCAATTACACCCGCAGGGCTTCCTGATCGGCGGCCACATCGCCTTCCTCCTGGCGCTCTTCGCCCGGCTGTTCCTGACCGGCGTAGCCATCGTCGGCCGGGCCGGCATCGGAAAAATCCGCCTACCGCTTGGGAGCAAGACATGACAGCTCTCGCCAACGACATTTCCATCGAACGCTCGACCCGGTCATCCCGTCTTGCCCTGTCGACCATGGCGGCGGTCCTCTGCCTCCTCGCCCTTGCGCCGCTCGTTCTCGGCGCGGGCGCGGTCGACCGGATGACGGCGCTGTTCGTCTACGTCATTCTCGCCGCCATGTGGAACGCGCTTGCCGGTTTCGGCGGCCTTGTTTCGGTCGGGCAACAGGTGTTCTTCGGCCTCGGCGCCTATTTCACCATCCGCCTTGCCGATGCCGGGCTGAACCCGTTCCTCTCGCTGTTTGCCGCCGCCCTCATCACCGGCGCTATCTCACTGCCCCTGTCGCTCTTCATGCTGCGCCTGAAGGGCGGCGAGTTCGCTATCGGCATGTGGGTGATCTCCGCCCTGACGCATATGCTGGTCAATCTCGACCGGCTGATCCAGGGCGAGACCGGCACCTCGCTGATCTCGCTCAACGTCTACGACAGCAGCACGCGCCGCGCCGTCATCTACTGGCTGGCGCTCGCCTCGATGGCAGCCCTTCTTGGCATCCTCTTTGCCCTGCTGCGCAGCCGCACGGGCGCCGCAATCCAGGCGATCCGCGACAATGAGGACGCCGCCGCCTCCGTCGGCGTCCATGTCATCGGCACCAAGCGCCTGCTCTTCGTGCTTGCCGCCTTCGGCATCGCCGTTGCCGGCGGGCTGTGGCTGGCATC
>UCOA01000170.1 GCA_900474095.1 Hyphomicrobiales bacterium
CTTGCCCACGCGCTGATCGCGGCCCACCAGGCCTATCGCCGCAACAGCGAGCAGCTCGCCAGCTTCGATGATGCGCGCGCCGCGGCGATGACGGAAACGACGCCCTATGAAGAGGTGCGGGATTTCTTTCACTTCGTCGACAACTATATCCACGATATCGACGTGCTGGCGGAGGGATTGGCGGCCGAGCTCGGCCTGGGCGAAGGCGACAGCCACGGCTTGATGTCGGGTCATATCGAGCGGCGGCATGGGGTGCGGGTCGTGCGCGGGCCACCTGGTAGCGACGAGCTGCGCCGCTATGACCCGAAATCGCGCATCCTGACGCTCAACCCTTACGCTCCTGCGCCCACGCGCGATTTCCAGATCGCGCTGCAGATCGCCCAGTTGCATGCGGGCAAAGAGATCGACGCCGTGGCAGCGGCCGCCGGCTTCCGCACGGAAGAAGCCTACGAAATCTGTCGCATCGGCCTGCACAACTATTTCGCCGGCGCGCTGCTCCTGCCGTACCAGCCGTTCCTCAAGGCGGCGCGTGAACTGCGCCATGACCTGGAGCTTCTGGCCGCGCGGTTCGGCGCCTCGCTGGAGCAGGTCTGTCACCGGCTCTCGACGCTTCAGCGGCCAGGTGCCAGGGGCATTCCGATCTTCTTCGCCCGCATCGACCGCGCCGGCAACATCACCAAACGGCACAGCGCCGCCAAGCTGCAGTTTGCCCGTTTCGGCGCCGCCTGCCCGCTCTGGAACGTGCATCAGGCCTTCGAAATGCCGGGGCGGATGATCCGCCAGTTGGCCGAAACGCCGGATGGCGTGCGCTACCTCTGTCTGGCGACGCAGGTGAACAAGGGCGGCGGCAGTTTCGCGACGCCAAGGCCAAGTTATGCGATTGCGCTAGGCTGCGAGATTTCCGACGCGCACAATTTCACCTATGCCGACGGGCTCGACATGAGCAATCGGGCCGCCTTCGATCCGATCGGCATCTCCTGCCGCATCTGTGAACGCACGAAATGCACCAGCCGTGCCGTACCGCCACTGAAGCGCAAGCTCATCGTCGATCACACGCTGCGCGGTCCGCTTCCCTACCGAATCGCAGATTGAGATCGCGGCGTCCCCGCCCGGGCAATAGATTCCCTAACGTTATTCCAGCCTTCGGCGGAAGAGCCAGGCGGCGGCGCTGAGCGTGACGGCGGCGATCAGGCAGAGCGGCAGTGTCAGGTTCACCACCTCGCCAAGGCTGATGTCCTTCAGGAACACACCCTTCACGATGATCAGGAAATAGCGCAAGGGATTGACCAGCGTCACCGGCTGCAGCCATTCGGGCATGTTCTCGATCGGCGTCGCGAAGCCCGAGAGCAGCATGGCCGGGACCATGAACAGGAAGGCGCCGAGAATGGCTTGCTGCTGCGTCATCGAGAGCGCGGAGATGAACAGCCCGATGCCGACCACCGAAGCGAGATAGAAGATCGCGCTGCCGTAAAGCAGGAACAGCGATCCCCGGAGCGGCAGGCCGAAGATGAAGATCGCAGCCAGGACGTAGAGGGTGATGTGAAAGAGGCCTATCATCATCGGCGGCAAGAGCTTGCCGATCAGAATTTCATGCACCCGCAGCGGCGACACCATCAACTGGTCGAAAGTGCCAAGCTCGCGCTCGCGGGCGATCGACAGGGCGGTGACGATCAGGCCAATCAGCAGCGCGATGCTGGCAATCAGGTTCGGGACCATGAACCACTGGTAAGTGAGGTTCGGATTGAACCAGTTGCGCGCAATGGTCGAGATGGAACGGGCGGCGGAGCGTTTGCCGAGGGGGGTCTCGGCGGCGAGGCCGCCGGCGATCTGGGTCAGGTAGCCGGAGACGATCTGCGAGGCGTTCGAGCGGCGCCCGTCGAGGATGATCTGCAGGTCGACCGGGGTCCCCGCCTCGATGCCGCGGGAAAAATCCGGTCCGATCTCGACGGCGGCGATGACGTCCTGGCCGTCGATCGCCTCGCGCACATCATCCTGGTTGGCGGCAGTTTCGATCCGGCTGAAGGTTGGCGATCCCTCGATGCGCTCAACCAGTTCCTGTCCCCAATGGCCACTGTCGCGATTGAGGACCATCACATCGACATTGCGGACCTCGAGCGTCGCCGCATAGGAGAAGACGAGGAGCTGGATGAGGGGCGGGCCGATCAGGATGGCGCGGCCTTTCGGGTCGCGCAGCACAGCCAGCAATTCCTTGACGATCAGGGCCCGAAGGCGCGTCCACCACATCAGCCGATCCTCTTTCTGGTGCTGCGGGCGGCGAGTGCAAAGAATATCGCGCCGATCGTGAGCATGACCGCGATGGAATGCAGGAACATCGGCCAGATATCGCCCGCAAGGAACACGGTCTGCAGGCTCGGGATCAGGTAGCGCGCCGGCACGATGAAAGTGATCCACTGGATGACAGTTGGCATCGAATTGATCTCGAACAGGAAGCCCGACAGCAGGAAAGCCGGCAGGAACGCGGAGATCAGCGCCAGCTGCGACGCGAGGAACTGGTTTTTTGTCGCCGCCGAGATCAGCAGCCCCTGGCCGAGCGCCGGAATGAGGAAGGTGGCCGACAGCGCATAGAGGGCGATGACCGAGCCGCGGAACGGCACGCCGAACAGGAACACGGCGAGCAGCACGCAGAGCGTCATCGCCGCGAGGCCAAGCACGAAATAGGGGAAGATCTTGCCGATCAGCAGCTCGATCGCCGTCACCGGCGTCGCCATCATCGCTTCCATCGTGCCGCGTTCCCATTCGCGGGCGACGACGAGCGAGGTCAAGAGCGTGCCAACCAGCGTCATGACGATGGCGATCGATCCGGGTACGAGGAAGTACCGGCTGGTGAGTTCCGGATTGAACCAGAAGCGCTGTTCGATGGAGATCGCCGGCCCGCCCTCGGCCATCAGTGCTTGCCGCTGGCGCTCCCAATTCGCGACGGTACCCTGTGCATAGTTCTGGACGAAATTGGCCGTGTTCGGTTCGGAGCCATCGACGATCACCTGGACTTGCGGGTGATTGCCGGCGGCATAGTCCGTGGTGAAATTGGCGGGGATGACGAGAATGCCGCGAATATGGCCGTTGACCAGATCCTCTTCGAAGACGCGCCGGTTGCGGCTGGTGGCAACGGTGAAATAACGCGACGCCTCGAAGCTCGCGGCAAGGCTCTGGGTGAGTGGTGTCGTCTCCTCCATGACGAGGCCGACGCGGGTTCGGGTGGTATCGAGCGATACGCCGTAGCCGAACAGGAAGAGCAGGATCAGCGGCAGCACGAAGGCGATCAGGCTCGTGCTCGGGTCGCGCACGGCCTGATAGCTTTCCTTGCGAACCAGCGCCGAGAAACGCCTTATCCGGTCCGAGGCGGAGGAGGAGGAGGTGTTCATGCCGCCTCCTTCGTCCCGGATTCGGATTGCTGGATCAAGGCGATGAAGGCGTCCTCCATGGTCGGATCGGGCCGGTCGTCCTTCACCACGCGTGCCTTCAGGTCGTCCGGCGAGCCGAGCGCGATCGAGCGGCCGCGATAGATCAGCGAAATCCGGTCGCAATATTCAGCTTCTTCCATGAAATGGGTGGTGACGAGCACCGTCACGCCCTTCTCGACCAGTGCGTTGATATGTGTCCAGAATTCTCGCCGGGTGATCGGGTCGACGCCGGAAGTGGGCTCGTCGAGGAACAGCGCTTGCGGCTCGTGCATGACGGCGCAGGCAAGAGCCAGTCGCTGCTTCAGGCCGAGCGGCAGGTCCTTGGACGATTGTCCGGCATGGCGGCCGAAATCGAAGATCTCGTCCATCAGGGCGATGCGCTCGCGCTTGCGCTGGCCGGAGAGGCCATAGACGCCGGCGAAGAAATCGAGGTTCTGGGCAATGCTGAGATCGCCGTACAGCGAGAATTTCTGCGCCATGTAGCCAAGCTGGTTGCGTGCGGAGGCGGCATCGCGGCGCAAATCGAAGCCGGCGACACGGCCTTCCCCCGCGGTCGGCTTCAACAGGCCGCAGAGCATTTTGAACGTGGTGGATTTGCCTGCACCATTCGGGCCGAGCAGGCCGAAAATCTCGCCACGACGGATATCGAACGTGATGTCGTCGGCCGCGGTGAAATCGCCGAAGCGCTTGGTCAGCCCCTTCGCCTCGATCACCGGCCGGTCGTCCTTCGCGGCCAGCGGCTGTTGGGCTTCGGCGAGTTTGGATCGACCGCCCGGCCCGCCGCCGAGCATATCGACGAAGGCATCCTCGAAGCGGGGCGGGGCAGGGGAGGCCTTTGCGGCGTCTCCGGCAGACAGCAATCGGGGCTCGGAACCTTCCCCGACGACGATCCGGATAGCCTCGCCCTGAATGACGCCGTCGATGATTCCTTCTTCGTCGAGCAGCTTCGCCAGCACCTGCCGCTTGCGCCCGGCGACGCCGGAGACGCGGAACACCCGGCCCTCGACACGTCCGGTCATGTCCGTCGGAATGCCGGAAAACAGCGGCTTTCCCCGGTTGAGCAGGAGCACCCCGTCGCAGGCCTCTGCCTCGTCCAGATAGGCGGTCGACCAGACGACGCCGATGCCTTCCTTCGTCAGGTCCTCGACCATCTTCCAGAGGTCGCGGCGCGAGATCGGATCGACGCCGACGCCGGGTTCGTCGAGCAGCAGCAGGCGTGGTTTCTTGAGCAACGCGCAGGCGAGCCCCAGCTTCTGCTTCATGCCGCCCGAGAGCTTGCCCGCCAGGCGGCCGGTGAAACGCTTGAGATCGGTGAAGGTCAGGAGTTCATCGAAGGTCGCCGCCCGCTCATCCTTCGGCAGGCCGCGCAGATCGGCATAGAGGTCAAGGTTTTCCTGCACCGACAGGTCTTCGTAGAGCCCGAAACGCTGCGGCATGTAGCCGATAGCGGCCTGGATTGCGGCCGGATTCCTGGCTGTGTCGAAACCAAGAACTTCGACCGTTCCGCTGTCGGGCAGCATCAGGCCGGTCATCAGGCGGATGAGCGTCGTCTTGCCGGCGCCATCGGGACCGACAAGCCCGGTGATTTCGCCGCTTGAGATCGAGCCGGACACGGCATCGAGTGCTGGCGGAGCGTCACCGAAACGCTTCGTCACCTCCGACAGCCGGACCAGTTCGGTCTTGTCGGGGCGGGCGGTCATTGTCCCGCTGCCTCTGCCAAGGGAAGCCGTACGGTGACCGGCATGCCCTGGCGCAGGTCGGTGCCAGGCTTGTCGATGACGATGCGCAGGCGATAGACGAGGTCGGTCCGAAGTTCTGCCGTTTCCACCGATTTCGGGGTGAACTCGGCGACCGGCGAAATGAAGCCGATCGTGCCGTCATAGGCATCGTTCGGCCGGGTATCGGACGTCACTTTCACCTTCATGCCGGGATGGATACGTCCGAGGTCGGGTTCGGCAACATAGGTGCGCACCCAGACCGGCTCCGTCAGCGACAGGACGAAGACAGTGTCCGCCGGCGCGACGATCGCGCCGGTTTCGCGCACCCGCGACAGGATGATGCCGTCGTTCGGCGCACGAAGCTCGGTATCCTCCAGCGATGTGCGGGCCGATGCGAGCGTCGCTTCCGCTGCCTGCAACTGCGCTGCTGCGGCGGCGATGTCTTCGGCGCGGGTCCCTTCCTCGATCAGGTTCAGCGCTTCCCTGGCGGCTTCCGCGCGAGCCGCCGCCATCGCCTTCGCGGCGGTCGCCTGGTCGAAAGCCGACTGCGAGATCGTGCCCCGCGGACGAAGCTGCTGGGCGCGGGTGAGCTCGAGTTCGGCATTCTCGAGTTCGGCGACACTCGCATTGTAATTGGCGCGCGTTTGGGCGATCTCGGTTGGGCGAGGGCCGGCCTTCAGCTTGTCGAGCGTGGCGCGAAGGGCCGCGACATTGGCCTCCGCCGCGCGAACGGCGTAGTCGTAGGGCCGGGCATCGAGCCTCGCAAGGACGGCGCCCCTTCTGATGATGTCGCCTTCATCGGCGGCGACTTCCGACAGGCGGCCGTTGACGCGAAAGCCGAGGGAAACCTGGCGAATATCGACATTGCCGTAGAGCGCCAGGTCCGTTCGTTCGGTGGCCCCCCATCCGAGTTTCGCGGGCAGCTCGAACCACCAGCCGGCGGCTGCCGCCGCTGCCAGAAGGAGAATGATGATGATCCGTCTCATGCCGCGTTTCCTTTGACAGGCCCAAGGGCGGCGACGAGTTCGACGGCGAGATTGCGCAAGGTCGCGACTTCGTTTGGACCGGCCGTCTCCCACTCCATCTGCGCGAGCACCGCGGCATGCGCCATGCGAAAGACGAGGATGCTGCCGATAAAGGAAAAGGCGCGCAGCCGCACATGTTCGCAGCCGGGATCCTCGCCGAGGATGGTGCCGATCAGCCGCCGGGCGATCTCGATCATCGGCCGCATGATGCCCTGATAGACCCGCGTGAAGGCTTCGGTCGGCTCCATTTGCTCGCGGATGATGAAGCGCGCCCAGGATTCGGATTTCTTGCTGACGAAGAGCACGATCATCGTCTGGGCGATTTCCGCGAGGAAACCACGGGCTTCTTCGGACGACATCGGTTCGCCGGCGGCATCGAGCGCCATGATGCGGGCCCCAACGCGCTGCCGCATGTCACCGACATGGTTGCTGATCAGCTCCGTCAAATAATCGGCGGTGGCGATATAGAGGCCTTCCTTGCCGGAAAAATAATAGGGAATAGCCTGCAGGTTGACGCCTGCGGCATCGGCAAGTCGTCGTGTCGAAGCGCCGTCAAAACCATAACGGCCGAACACGTCAAGCGCGGCGATCAGCAGCTTTTCGCGGGTCACATCGCGGCGGGATGAGGGTGCATTTGCATCGTTTTCAATTTCAGACATGACTCAGATATACACGGTTTGTGTGTTTCAGTCAATCGAATGAATGTACCCGATTGATTGCGGTGAGATCCGGTCGTTGCGCTTGAAGCTGCTTGCCGGTTCAGGGGCATTTCTGCAGGCAATTTCGTCAGCTGCGGTTACGGCCGGACCCCCGGGATCTCCGCCGCATGCATCGCGTCACCGATGAGCGTTTAGCGCTTGACTTGCCGAGCGGGTAATCTCAAATGAATATTATGAGGTACCACATTGAATGGCGTATCTAGTTTAGTTGCCTTTCCGCCACACTAAAACGCTCCAGTGTCAGCAGGAGAATGTTGTAACTGTAATTTTCATTGTTACAGTATTCGCTACGTGTATGTTCCATCCTGCGGCTAGACCGCTGCCATAGGGGCTTGAATCGATATTAGGGGTCGGGACGCTGATTTTTCAGCCACGCAAACCTGTGCCCAATCGAAACGTGATCGGAACCGAAATGACAATAAGGGCTTTTCTTTTTGCGTCTGCTGCAGCATTGAGCTCAGTAAGCGGCGTCAATGCTGCCGACGCCATCGTTGCGGCTGAACCCGAGCCGATGGAATATGTGCGCGTCTGTGACGCGTTCGGTACCGGCTACTTCTACATCCCGGGAACGGAAACCTGCCTCAAGATCGGCGGTTACATCCGGACCGAGGCCCGCCTTGGCGACGATCTCGTCGGGAGCTCCGATTGGTCGTTCTGGACCCGCGCGCAAGTCAACTTCACGGCAAAGAGCGACACTGAGTACGGAGCGCTGACGAGCCGCATCAACCTGCGTGCGAACGCCGAGGGCGGCTCGGCTGGCAACGCCGATACCTTCCTCGACGAAGGTTACATCGATATCGCCGGCCTGCGGGTGGGTATGCAGTACAACTGGTGGGATGACGACCTGAGCGGCGAAACCGATACGATCGCCAGCAACGAGACCCGCCATAACGCTATACGCTACCAGTACGAGACCGACGCCTTCACGGCCGGTATCGCGGTAGAAGAGTTGGATGACGTGTATGACACCAAGCCGGGCGAAGGTCCCAACAATGTTGGGGTCACCGGACAGGTTTCGGGAACCGTCGGCGTAGTCACCGGCTATCTGCTGGGCGGCTATGATACCGATACTGAAGAGGGCGCAATCCGCGGCATCGTCTATGCGGATATCGGACCAGGTCAGCTCGGTGTTTATGGCGTTTGGGCCAGCGGCGCGAACTATTACTACGAAGAGTCCGAATGGACGGCCGGCGCCCAATACGAGTGGAAGGTCAACGACAAGTTCGCCGTTACGCCCGGCTTCCAGTACTTCGGTAACATCGACCTCAGCGCAAGCGGCGAAGACTTCGGTGGTGGCGATGCCTGGACCGCCGGTGTGACGATCGACTATAAAATCGTCGAGCAGCTCTCCACGAAGCTGAGTGTTCAGTACCATGACGAAGACGAGGGCGACGATGAAGTGTTCGGCTTCCTTCGCCTTCAGCGTGACTTCTAAGTCTTCCTCGAGATCCGGCTAGCCGCGCAGGTATTCGGCTAGCCCATCGTTCGTCACGGATTTGACTGACCTCCGATCAGTGACGGGGACGGTCCGGCTCCCG
>UCOA01000087.1 GCA_900474095.1 Hyphomicrobiales bacterium
GCCCCGTCCGGATGAATGCATGCTTGAAAACCACGGCGGCAAACCGCGCGGGGACGCCCTCCCATTCCATTGAACCACCTGTAAACGGGAAAGACAGCCATGCCCTATGTAAAACCGGAAAACTCACCCGCCATCGATGTTTTATTTCGCGTCGCCGCGACGGGTTGGCTCAATCATTGGGGTTGCGGGGTGCGGCGCTGCCGCCGCGATGGCCGCTGTCTCGGCAGGGTCAACAGGTTTGGAATGCCTTTGTGTTTTCGCGTCATGACTGATGCAGAGGTGAACGAGATGCTGGGTTTTTTCGCCGATACGATCGAACTTGCGACGCCCGAAATGGTTGCGCAACGTCTGGCGCAGGCGAAGACCGAGGACGAGCGCGAGATGATCGCGTTCCAGCGCAGCGTGTTTCTCTACTATCATCAGGAACTGGCAAAGGCAGGGCTGGCGAAGCCCCTGGGCCCTCCCCTCATCGAGGGCTGATCATCCCTTGAAAGCGGTGACTTCGATCTCGATCAGCATTTCCGGGCGGATCAGGTCGCAGACAACCATGGTCGCCACCGGACGGATATCGCCGAATGTTTCGCCCAAAATCGGGAACACCACATCGGCAAAAGTCGCGTCGGTGACGTAGTAATGATTGCGCACCACGTCCGTCAGCAAAAATCCGGCATCCGTCAGCGCCTTCTCGATCGTCTTCAGGCAGTTGCGGGTCTGCTCTTCTACCGTCTGCGGCATGGTCATGGTGGCATAGTCGTAGCCGGTCGTGCCGGAAACGAAGCACCAGTCGCCCTGGACCAGAGCGCGGGAATAACCCGCCGTCTTTTCAAACGGCGAGCCGGAGGAGATCAGTTCTCGGGGCTGGGCATCGGGCTCAGGCCCAGGGATGCGAAGCGGCGTTGGCTTTTTCGAACGTGTCGATGGCGGAGGCCTTCTCCAGCGTCAGGCCGATATCGTCGAGGCCGTTCAGCATGCAGTGGCGCTTGAATTCATCGAGCTCGAAGGTGATCTTGCCCCCGTCCGGGCCGGTGATTTCCCGGGCTTCCAGGTCGACCGTCAGGATGGCGTTGGAGCCGCGACTGGCGTCGTCCATCAGCTTTTCCAGGTCTTCGGGAGAGACCACCACCGGCAGGATGCCGTTTTTGAAACAGTTGTTGTAGAAGATGTCGGCAAACGAGGTCGAGATGACGCAGCGGATGCCGAAGTCGAGCAGCGCCCAGGGGGCATGTTCGCGCGAAGAGCCGCAGCCGAAATTGTCGCCTGCAACCAGGATCTTGGCGTTCTGGTAGGCGGGCTTGTTGAGCACGAAATCCGGATTGACCGAGCCGTCCTCGTTGTAGCGGGCTTCGGCGAACAGTCCCGTGCCAAGGCCGGTGCGCTTGATCGTCTTCAGGTAATCCTTCGGAATGATCATGTCCGTGTCGATATTGACGACGGGAAGGGGCGCGGCAACGCCGGTGAGCTTGACGAACTTGTCCATGGCAATGGCCTTCGATTTCAACGGGACGGAAAAATTTCCGCCCAGCGTTTAGAGCAATTTTGCGCCGAAATGAAGGAAAATCTCACCCCGGAAAGCCGGAAAGTCGGCTTTCCGCCCTTAGAGATCGATGATCGTGCCGCGTCCGTCGTTCCAGATGCGCGGTTCACGCTTCTGCCGTCCGGCTGTGCGGCCAGCCGCGCGCACCGGCTTCGGCGAAAGCCGCGCGGAAATGGCGCTGCCGATAACGAGCACGGTCGCGATGCCGGCGAGCGCCAGGCCAAGCGAAGCCGTGAAGACCAGCGCCATCAGCGTGAACGCGATGCCGGCGGCCGTGAGGAGGAGAGAGCGAATGCTTTGCATGATCGTACCTTTCGTTACCTCAAATGTGGGCCCGCCCGCCCCGCCTTGCAAGACCTTCTTTGGTAGTGCCCTTCGCGATGACAGGTCTGGCTTGCGAAAAAGGCGAAAGCCGGGCACAAAAGCCGCATGAATTCAGTTGCCGATCGCCATCCCGTCCGTCTGCGCCGTTCGGTGCTCTGCGTGCCCGCCGACAATGCCCGCGCGCTTGCCAAGATCACTACCCTTGCCTGCGACGCGGTGATCTACGATCTCGAGGATGCCGTTTCCTTCGACAACAAGGCCGCCGCCCGCCGGACGCTTACCGATCATCTCGCCCGCAAACGGCGCGGCGATATCGAAGTGATCGTCCGCATCAACGGCCTGAAAACCCCCTTCGGCGAAAAGGATCTGGCAGCGGTGCTTGCGCTTTCGCCTGATGCCATCCTGCTGCCCAAGGTGGAAAGCCCGCAGGATATCCAGGCGGTTGCAGACATTCTGTCGGAAAACGACGCGCCCGATGCCTTGCGTCTCTGGGCGATGATCGAGACCCCGCACGGGGTGCTCAATGCGGCGGCGATCGCCGAGACCGGCCGCACGCGCGGCGGCAGGCTCGATTGTTTTCTGCCCGGGTTGAACGATCTGCGCAAGGAAACCGGCGTGCCCGCTTTGCCCGGCCGGACCTATCTCGTGCCCTGGCTGATGCAGATCCTGCTCGCCGGCCGCAACTGCGGTCTCGATGTCATCGACGCGGTGTTCAACGATATCAGCGATACAGCCGGGTTTGCTGCGGAGTGCGCCCAGGGCCGCGACATGGGGTTCGATGGCAAGATGCTGATCCACCCGGCGCAGATCGGCCCGGCCAACGACCATTTCGGCGTGGATGCTGGCGCCGTCCTGGAGGCCAGAGCCATCATCGATGCCTTCGCGCTTCCCCAAAACCGCGACAAGGGCGTCATCAATCTCAATGGCGTGATGGTCGAGCGCCTGCATCTCGAGCAGGCCCTGCGCCTCGCTGCCAAGGCAGAGACCATTCAGCATAAAAGGACTTGACGATGAAGCTCTACCGTTTCTTGACCGGGACAGACGATGCCGCATTCTGCCACCGGGTCACCGACGCTCTCAACAAGGGCTGGTCGCTGCACGGTTCGCCGGCACTTTCCTTCAACAGCCAGACGGGCCAGCCGATGACCGGACAGGCGATCGTCAAGGACGTCGAAGGCAGGGACTATCACCCCGACATGAAACTGTCGGAGCAGTGAAATGGAAAGCGCCGCGCATCATTTGGATACGCGGCGCCTTTTTCAGTCGAATTTCGAGGCGGCCTGGCCGCCCACATGCTCGACGCTCGCCTCGATCCGCTCCATGTCGTCGTCGGAAAGGCCGAAATGATGGCCGATCTCGTGGATCAGCACATGGGTAACGATGTCGCCCAGCGTCTCCTCGTTTTCCGCCCAGTAATCGAGGATCGGCCGGCGATAGAGCGTGATCCGGTTCGGCATCTGGCCGGTTTCCATGCTGAAGCGCTCGCCGATGCCGCGTCCTTCGAACAGACCCAGGAGGTCAAAGGGCGTTTCCAGAGCCATGTCCTCGAAAACGTCCTCGCTCGGAAAGTCGTCGATCTCGATGGTGAGGTTGGTAGCAAGCGCCCGGAATTCCTCCGGTAGATGGCTATAGGCCTCCAGCGCCAGGGATTCGAATGTGCTGATTGTCGGCGCGTGGCGTTCGCGCCAATCGTCGCTCTGGTCTATGCGGGCCATGGGCACTCCTTATTGCCCTTTGATATAGCCATTTCATGAGCGTTTTTCGAGGGTTGAATTTGGATGTGCCCAGTTTAAGGAATAAATTCTCATAAATTGTCGTTGACTCTTCCCTGAAGCTCTGGAATCAATAGGAACATAACAGGAACAATATGGATTGGAGTACCGTCATGGCGCAGACGCCCATGGCGCGTGAGCAGCTTTTTGCGCTCCGTGAAGAGATAGCAAGGCTGGAAGGCAAACCAGTCCCCGCCCTGGCAGCGGCCAGACAGGAGGCTTTGGCTGAACGTGGCGGCGCAGGCAAGCAAAAGCATCGTCTGCCGCTCGGCGTGACGGTGGTCGACGAGGCCCTGGACGGCGGCTTGCCGCTTGATGGGCTGTCGGAAATCCGCGCGCAATGTCTGCGCGATGCGACCGCTTCGGCCGGCTTTGCCCTGGCACTTTCCGCCCTCATTCAAAAACAGGCGGCGGACGATCCCGCTCCGATCCTCTGGATCACCGACAGGGTCACGTCGATGGAGACAGGCGTGCCTTATGCGTTGGGGCTCAAGGATTTCGGCCTCGATCCGAAGCGCTTCCTCCATGCGGCACCGCGCAAATTGGACGAAGCCCTCTGGCTTGCCGAAACAGCGATGGAAAGCGGCGCCTTCGCCGTCACTCTGCTGGAGGTCAAGGGCAATCCGGCCCATTTCGGACTGACCGAAAGCCGAAGGCTCAGTCTGAGGGCAAAGGCGGCGGGGCGGCCGCTTTTCCTGATGCGGCAATCCGGAGAAGAAGAGGCAAGCAGCGCTGTCCTTCGTTTTCTCGTGGAACCCGCCCCCGCGGCAATCAGGCTTTTGCCGGACCGGTCGATGCTTGGCGGCAGCATCGGCAATCCGGTTTTTCGTCTCACCCTGGAGAAGAGCCGAAATTCGGCTCCCCTCTCCCTGCTTCTGGAGTGGAACCCCCATGACCGTCAGTTTTTCCCCACCCGCGAGCCAGAACGTGCTTGGTCTCCGCTCAAGCGCGCAGCGCATTCTGGCCCTCGCCTTCCCGCATCTGCCAACCGACCGGATCGCTCGCAAGAAATGGGGTCTGTCCTGGCGTTCGACCAGGCGTCCTGAGGCCCATCCCCTCGTCTGCTCCGGGCGGCTCAGCAATGCCATGCGATTGACGGCCCTTGACGAGGCTGCGGAAGCGATCGGCCTCAAGAAAAATCAGGGTGTTGCGGAAGCGCGGGCGATCTGTCCGATGCTCGATGTCATCGAGGAAGACTTGGGCGCCGATCGCCGCCTGCTCGATGGTATCGCCGACTGGTGCGACCGCTACACGCCCCTGGTGGCGCTCGACGGCCGGGACGGGCTGTTTCTCGATATCACCGGCTGCGCCCATCTCTTCGGCGGCGAGAAGGAGTTGCTGAAGGATATCCTGTCACGGCTCTTCCAGATGGGGATCGATGCGCGTGGCGCCATCTCGCCGGCGCCGGGCCTCTCCTGGGCGACCTCCCGCTTCGGCAGCGGCGGCGTCATCGCGGACGAGGAGGTGGAGCATGTGCTTTCGCCCCTGCCCGTCGCCGCGCTGCGGCTACAGGAAGAGACCGTCGCTGCGCTGCAGAAGCTTGGATTGAAACAGGTCGGCGATCTCCTCCTTGCGCCACGGGCACCTCTGGCCCGTCGTTTCGGAGCGCACCTGCTCTTGCGGCTCGATCAGGCGCTTGGCCGTAACGAAGAGCCCGTTTCTCCGCGGCGGGCCGTCGCCAGTCTTTCCGCCGAGCGCCGCCTCACTGACCCCATTCAATCGGAAGAAGACATCCTGTATCTCACCGGGCAGATCGCCTTGTCGCTGAAAGCCAGCCTGGAAGAGCGGGGCGCAGGAGGGCGTGCTTTCGAGCTCGTGCTGTTCCGGGTCGATGGCCGGGTCTTTCGCATCGCGGCCGGCGCTTCGCAGCCGTTGCGGGATCCCAAGCGCATCGCCGCACTCTTTTCCGAGCGTCTTCAGGCCGTTCATGACGACCTCGATGCCGGCTACGGCTTTGAAATCCTGCGGCTGAACGTCATGCGGTATGAAGCCTTCGATGCCGCACAGGAGGATTTCGATGGCGACCGGCAAAAGGATGTGTGCCTTGCCAGCTTCGTCGACCGCGTTTCGGCCCGCCTCGGTGCCGATTGTCTGCAGAGTTTCCAACTGCACGAGAGCCACGTACCGGAACGGGCGGTGACGGCTGCTCCCGCCATCCGCACGCTGTCATCCGGCAAAAAGCCGGAGGCAAGCGGTTTCTCCTGGTCTCGCAGCGAACGACCGCTCAGGCTTTTCATAAGGCCTGAATCGGTGGAGGTCTCCTTGGCCGAAGTGCCCGAGGGGCCGCCCGAGAGCTTCCGCTGGCGGCGCATGCTGCATCGCATTTCCCGCAGCCAGGGGCCGGAGCGCCTCGGCATGGAATGGTGGATCGATGGCGCTGACGCCCGGGCACGGGATTATTTTCGCGTCGAAGACGACACCGGCCACCGGTTCTGGATCTTCCGCGAGGGTCTCTATGGCCAGATGCCGCCGCCGCGCTGGTTCATGCATGGGGTTTTTGCATGAACCCCGCAACCCAATTTTTCGAGATCGGCGCCCGGACGAATTTCTCCTTCCTCGAAGGTGCGTCCAAGCCGGAGGAAATGGTGACGCAGGCCGCGTTTCTGAAGCTCGCCGGTCTCGGGATCGCCGACCGCAATTCGGTCGCAGGCGTCGTTCGGGCTCATGCGCAGGTCAGGGCGCTGGAGGAAGACTATGAAAGGACCGTCGCAGAAAACCGGGAGCGCCGCGAAAAGGGAGAAGCGGAAAAGGAACCTTTGAAGCCGGTTCCCGTTCAACCGGGCGCAAGGCTGGTTTTCTCCGATGGCACGCCGGATATCCTTGCCTTCCCGCAAAACAGAAGGGGCTGGGCTCATCTCTGCCGCCTGTTGAGCGCCGGAAACCTCAGAACCCAAAAAGGGTCATGTATCCTGAAGGAAGCCGACCTTGTCGAATGGGGAGACGAGATGATGCTCGCCCTTGTTCCCAATCCCGCTTTTCTCGGTGATGCCGGCGAGCAGACAAAGCTGGAAGACTGCCTCGATCGCCTGAAAAAACGCTTTGCCGAGAAGCTTTATCTGGTGCTTTCCCCTTCCTATGATGGCCGGGATAGCCAGGTTTTCGCCATGCTCGCGATGCTCGCCGCCCGCAACCGCATCCCGCTGATCGCCAGCAACCAGCCGCTCTATCATCATCCTGCCCGCCGCCCCCTGTCCGATATTGTCACCGCCATCCGCGAGCATGTGCAAATTGCGGAGGCCGGCTTCCGGCTGGCGCCCAATGCCGAACGCTACCTCAAGCACGGGCGCGAGATGATGCGCCTGTTTCGGGACTACCCGAGGGTGATCGCCAATACGGAAAAGTTTTTCAAGAGCCTGTCCTTCTCGCTGGATGAACTCAGCCACAATTATCCGGACGAAGGCGTTGAGGGGGAAACGCCGTCGGAAACGCTTGCGCGCCTGACCTTTGAAGGGGCGCGGGACCGTTATCGAAAGGGCATTCCCGAGAAGGTCTCCAGGCAGATCGCCTATGAGCTCGATCTCATCAAGCAGATGAAGTACGAGCATTATTTCCTGACGGTGCGCAACATCGTCCATCACGCCCGCTACAAACTGAAAATCCTCTGCCAGGGACGCGGGTCCGCCGCCAATTCCGTCATCTGTTTCTGCCTCGGCATCACGGAAGTCGATCCCACCATAACGACGCTTCTGTTCGAGCGGTTCATCTCGACCGAGCGCAATGAGCCACCGGATATCGATGTCGATTTCGAGCATGAGCGCCGCGAGGAGGTTATTCAGTTCATTTATGAAAAATACGGCATCGAGCATGCCGGTCTGACGGCGGCGGTGACGAGCTACCGGGCGCGATCCGCCGGCCGCGAGGTGGCCAAGGCGTTCGGCCTCTCGGAAGATGTGCAATCGGCCCTCGCCAGCACGGTCTGGGGCTGGTCGGCGGCGGATCTGACGGAACGCGAGGCGAAGGCCGCCGGTCTCGATCTTTCCGACCGGACGACGATGGATGTTCTCAAATACGCGACGGAGTTGATGAGCTTTCCGCGGCACCTCACCCAGCATGTCGGCGGCTTCGTCATCACGCGGGACCGGCTGGACGAGGTCATGCCGATCATGCCGACGGCGATGCCCAAGCGCTTTATGGTGGAATGGGACAAGGACGATCTGGATACGATCGGCATTCTGAAGATCGACATTCTCGCTCTCGGCATGCTCACCTGCCTGAGGAAGGCCTTTGATCTCCTGCAATCGCACTATGATCGGACGATCACGCTTGGCGGCTTCGGCGACATGACCGACAAGGCGGTCTACGCGATGATCTGCCGGGCGGATACGATCGGCGTCTTCCAGGTCGAAAGCCGGGCCCAGATGAGCATGCTGCCGCGGCTCAGGCCGGAAAGATTCTACGATCTCGTCGTGGAGGTGGCGATCGTCCGGCCGGGGCCCATCCAGGGAAACATGGTTCATCCCTATCTCAAGAGGCGGGAGGACCAGCGCCACAACAGGCCCATCGACTATCAGAAGCCGGAGCTCAAGGCAGTCCTGGAAAGAACCCTGGGCGTGCCGCTCTTTCAGGAACAGGCGATGCAGATCGCCATTACCGCCGCGGGCTTTCCTCCTGCAAAGGCCGACAGGTTGCGGCGCTCGATGGCGACGTTCAAGCGGTCGGGACAGGTCAATTCCTTCAAGAAGGACATGATCGACGGCATGGTCGGGAACGGTTATCCCCGCGACTTTGCCGAACGCTGCTTCAGCCAGATCGAAGGCTTTGGCGAATACGGTTTTCCGGAAAGCCACGCGGCCTCCTTTGCCCTGCTCGTCTACGCCTCCTCCTGGGTCAAGGCCTATTACCCCGACGTTTTCTGCGCGGCATTGCTGAATTCGCAGCCGATGGGATTTTATGCGCCGGCGCAGCTGGTGCGCGATGCCCGCGAGCATGGAGTCGAGATGCGCGCCGTCGATGTCAATCATTCCGAATGGGATTGTCTTTTGGAAGCGACTGACTTCGACAGAGACGCGATCGACCAGCGTCATGTCTCGATGCGGCCTATCATCCGAACGAAAAGGGCGGTGCGTCTTGGTTTCCGACAGGTCAAGGGCCTTTCGAAACCGGATATGGAAAGCCTCGTCAAAAACCGTGGCCAGGGCTACACCTCCGTGCGCGATCTCTGGCTGCGGTCTGGCCTGCAGAAATCCGATATCGAGCGGCTGGCGGATGCTGATGCCTTCCGGTCGATCGGGCTTTCGCGGCGCGAAGCGCTCTGGGCCGTGCGGGCGCTGGACGCAAAGAGTGCTGCCGGAAAACTGCCTTTGTTCGATCGCGCGGACCGGGCCGATCTTCAGGTCGAGCCGGAAACCCGCCTGCCGGAGATGCTGCCGGGCGAGCAGGTGATCGAAGACTATCGCTATCTTTCCCTATCCCTGAAGGCGCATCCCGTTTCCTTCCTGCGCAACGATTTCGAAAAAAAGAACATCGTCAGCAATAGGGACCTTCTGACGGTGCCGAATGGGCAGCGCGTCACCATCGCCGGGCTCGTGCTGGTACGCCAGCGGCCGGGCTCCGCCAATGGCGTGATCTTCATGACGCTGGAGGACGAAACGGGTGTTGCCAATGCCATCATCTGGAACAAGATATTCGACCGGTACCGGTCCATCGTCATGGGCGCCCGGCTTGTGAAGATCAGGGGCAAGCTCCAGAGCGAAAGCGGGGTGATCCACGTCGTGGTCGATCATATTGAGGATATGACATCGATGCTCGGCCTGCTGCAGCGCGAGGCCCGTCATTTTGGCGTGTCGGACCGGTCCGACGAAGCGTTGCGCCCGACCGCCGACCGCCGGCAGAAGAAGCGTTTGCCTGGACCGGCGCATTCCGGGAAGGTCGATTTCGAAAAAACTGCTCGCACCGAGATCGTCGAAACAGCGAGCGTCATGCCGAAGGGGCGGAATTTTCATTAGCCTGGAGGGTGCGCGGTTATCAGCAAAAATGGAGCTGACGCGCAGATCAGGCCTCGCTCGTAACAAAAATTGTTTGACGCTCAAGAAATTTTGAAGACGATTGAAGCGGCTGTCCGGCTCTCCGGAGCAAGATTAAGCCAATGAAAATTCGATATTTTTTATCACGTTTAGAATCGATCTAATATTTGGCGCAAAATATCCTCCAGACTTTTTTGTTGACAGTAAATATCCGCTTTTGCTTTATGAAGAAATTCAGTGCGTTGCGTATCACGGGCAGGCGAGATGCTGGTTTGTAGCTGCAATTTCATCACCGACAAGGACATTGAGGACACCATCATCGAGCTCCTCGATGAGGACTGTTGGCAGCTGATCGTTCCTGCGAAGGTTTACCACGCAATGGAAAAGCGCGGCCGTTGCTGCGGCTGTTTCCCCAATGTCGTCGACATCATCATCCGCACCACCGAGCAATATCATGCCAGCCGCCCCTCGACGGATGACCAGATATTTGATTTCATGACCCGCCTCAAACAATTCCACGAACAAAACAGGAGAGCGGATCTTGAAAGGCGACATAAAAGTCATCGAGCGGCTTAACGAAGCCCTTTTCCTCGAACTCGGTGCGGTCAATCAATACTGGGTCCATTATCGCCTTCTTGAGGATTGGGGCTATACGCTTCTCGCCAAGAAGGAGCGGGCTGAATCGATCGAGGAAATGCACCACGCGGACAAGCTGATCGCGCGCATCATTTTCCTTGAGGGCCATCCCAACCTGCAGACGGTGGCGCCGCTGCGCATCGGCCAGAATGTCAAGGAAGTGCTGGAAGCCGACCTTGCCGGCGAGTACGACGCCCGCACGGCCTACAAGCAGTCCCGCGATATCTGTCATGGCGCGGGCGACTATGTTTCCATGAAGCTGTTCGAAGAGCTGCTGTCTGACGAGGAGAGTCACATCGACTTCCTCGAAACCCAGCTCGATCTCTTCAACAAGATCGGCGCCGAGAAATACGGCCAGCTCAACGCCGCGCCGGCAAACGAAGCCGAATAAGGGCCCGTTTCCAACAGCCACCCGCTTCGGTTCCCGAAGCGGGTGTTTTTATGGGGCAGGATCCGGTTTGGCGGCGCAGGCAGCAATGATATGGCTCATCGCCCGGGGCGGAGGACCGCTGCCCCTCGAATCGGCGTCCGCCGGGGCAGTCGCCGTGTAGCGGGCGCGCCACAAAAAATGATCACTGCGGAAAAAGGAGGCGCCGCAAATATAAGCAGCGCCGCCGCCGCAACGACGGGTTTGATCGCCGGATCTTCAGTAGCCTGGGCTGCCGCCGCCGGACCCAGAACCGCTTCCGTCGATCGGACGATTATCGTAGCTCGGCCCGCTTTGGCATCCGGAGACCGTCAAAACAGACAACGCTACGGCGATCGCGATCATCAAGTATCTGAGCTTCATGCCCGTCTCCCGTCATGGAGGGCCTACGGCGCCGCGCGTCTTATCAGATGCGCCAAGGTCGCTGTAACGCTTTGATCTGTTGCATAATTTTATCCTTAAATCGATTCCGGTTTAAGGACTATGCAGTAGAGATTGTCCTCTCGTTGTTCATCGAAGGCAAGCTCGGCTCGACATCGCGACGCTACCCCGCCAAATGCTTGAAAGCCGCCACGACCTCCTCGTAGACCTTGCGTTTGAACGCGACGATCAGCCCCGGCAGCTCGTGCATCGGTTTCCAGGCCCATTCGTCGAATTCCGGCTCGTGACCGCCAGGCGGCGGGTTGATGGCGATCTCGGCCTCGTCGCCTTCGAAGCGGAAGGCGAACCAGCGCTGGGTCTGGCCGCGATATTTGCCCTTGAGGCCGATGCCGATCAGGTGGTCGGGCAGATCGTAGTCGATCCACTCAGGAGCTTCTGCAAGCAGGGAAACGGTAGACATGCCAGTTTCCTCGTGGAGCTCGCGGTAGGCCGCCTTCAGCGGGTCTTCATGTTTGTCGATGCCACCCTGGGGCATCTGCCAGAGCTGGGCGGAGCCGTCATATTCGGAGTTGCCGACCGGAATGCGCCGTCCGACCCAGACGAGGCCGTCCTTGTTCAGCACCATGGTACCGACGCAGGGGCGATACGGAAGGTCCTCCGCCTTGATCGGTTTCGACTTGTCCTTGCTCATCGAAGTCTTCCTTGCTGATCATGTTTTGCCGCGCCGATGAAGCCGCTGCGCGGCTTCACCTGAAGCGCGGGCTTACGCTATTATTGTTGCGGATCCTTGACGAGGGCCGAGACGCCGACAAACTCGATACCGCGGGTGCCGGCCTCGTCGGCCCATTGCGAAATTGCCTCGACGCTCTCGTCGAAGGCCGAGGCGACGCCGATTGCGCTGCCGTTGCGGCGGGCGATCCGCTCAAGCTCATCGAGCTTTTTCAGGATGGCGGTGCGGTCGAGTTCGCTATCGACGACCATGTCGGCAAAGCCGTGCGGCACGCCGATCGTATCGGCAAGCGTGCCGGTCAGCGATTGGCCTGAGGTGCCGTCGTCGAGAAAGAGCAGGCCACGCCGGCCGATGTCGCGCATCACCGGTTCGAGCGCATCGGCATCAGACAGGAACCGGCCGCCGAGAAAATTCATGACGCCGGTATAATTGGTGATCCTGGCGAGCGACGAGCGCAGTTCGGACAGGTTCTTGCTGGCATCCTGCCCGACGCGCAGCGTATGCGGGCCGGGGTTGTTGTCGGGATAATCGAAAGGTTCGAACGGCAGCTGCAGCAGGATTTCATGGCCATCGCGCCGGGCTTCCTGCATCCAGCGCTGCAGGCTGTTGCCTGTGGCGGCAAAGGCCATGGTGATCTCGGGCGGAAGCTGGCGCAGCGCGTTCTGCGTGCCGGTCTGGCTCAGTCCTAGACCGCCGACAACCAGAGCGATGCGCGTGCCGCGCGCACCCGACCACGGCCGCGCATATTGATCCATCGGTCGCAGGCCATCCGGACCGGTGACGGGCAGGCGCCCTTCCGGCGTGTCCTCAAGCAGGGCATCGTTCGGAAAGGCGGCCATGCGCGGGTCCTGCCCTTTCGTGCGGCCGACCTCGACGACGGCGGGGCCGTCGCCGTCGCGTTGCTTGGGCGAGAACTTGGTGACGATCGAGCCGTCGTCCGTCAGCGTCTCTTCGACATGGGCGCCGGAAAGGGCGCCGCTTGTCTGGGGTTTCTTGAGTTTTCTGCTGTCTGCTGTCGTGTCCGATTCCGGCTTTTTGGCTGGTTGCGCGCCGTCTGCCATCGTTTCTGCTGCGGGCTTCGGTTCTATGAGGCCGGTCGGCCGCAGAACCGTCCACGCGGACACGCCAATCAGCGCCGCAAGGCCGACGCCGAGAAGGACGCGGCCGAAAGTAAAGACGGAATTCTGCGATTTGGGAGGGCGCGCCTTGCGGTTCTGACCAAGAGGAGCGTTGAGGTCTGTTCCCAAGAGGGTCTCTGTCGATCTGAGTTACGAGAGCGCAACCTTGCAGGCCGCGGGTTCAAGAATCGAAACCGCCGCCCGGCCGGAGCCAGGCGGCGAGATGTCTATCGGGATCCGCGCAATACACGGACGATACGGCTTACTGCTTCAGTTCGGCCTTCTCCGGATTGGCCGGGAAGGCCGGGTCCGATTTCTTGCCGCGCAGCAGGTCGAGCGCGTAGTTCAGCTGCAGGTCGTCCTTGGCTTCCGGCGGCACGTAAGCGACCGAACCGGAGCCTTCCTCGTTTTCGTTCTGACCCTTGATATGGCCACGCAGGCTGGACTCGCTCGTCGTTTCGACCTTGCCCAGCAGTTCCGGCGGCAGCGGCTGTTCGACCTTGACGTCCGGCGAGATGCCGGTGCCCTGGATCGACTTGCCGGACGGCGTGTAATAGAGCGCGGTCGTCAGGCGCAGCGCGCCGGCATCGCCGAGCGGGATGATCGTCTGGACCGAGCCCTTGCCAAAGGAGCGCGTGCCGAGAACGGTGGCGCGCTTCAGGTCTTGCAGGGCGCCGGCGACGATTTCCGAGGCCGAAGCCGAGCCGCCGTTGACGAGCACGATCACCGGCTTGCCATCCGTCAGGTCGCCCGCCGTGGCGTTGAAGCGGCGGGTCTCGTCCGGATTGCGGCCGCGAGTGGACACCACTTCGCCGCGTTCCAGGAAGGCGTCGGAGACGTTGATCGCCTGGTCGAGCAGGCCGCCCGGGTTGAGGCGCAGGTCGAGCACATAGCCCTTCAGCTTGTCGCCCGGGACCTGGGCCTTGATCTTCTCGATGCCGGTCTTCAGGTCGTCATAGGTCTTCTCGGTGAAGGAGATCACACGCAGGTAACCGACATCGCCCTCGACGCGGAACTTGACGGCGCGCACCGCGATGATGTCGCGGATGATCGTCAGTTCGATCGGCTTTTCAGCACCCTTGCGCAGGATGGTCAGCTTGATCGGCTTGCCGACGGCGCCACGCATCTTGTCGACGGCTTCCTCGAGCTTGAGGCCGCGCACGTCCTGCCCGTCGATCTTCGAAATGAAGTCGCCGGCAAGAACGCCGGCCTTGGCGGCGGGCGTGTCGTCGATCGGGCTGGTCACCTTGACGAGATCGTCTTCCATGGTCACTTCGATGCCGAGACCGCCGAATTCACCCTTGGTCTGGGTCCGCATGTCTTCGGCGTCGGTGGAATTCATGTAGCTGGAATGCGGATCAAGCGACGAGAGCATGCCGTTGATGGCATTCTCGATCAGCTTGTCGTCCTGCGGCGGCGTCACGTACTGGGCGCGGACGCGCTCGAACACATCGCCGAAGATCGACAATTCGCGATAGGTGGACGCGTTGGCCGCGACGGCCGGGACGATGGAGGAATATACAACGCCCGTAGCCGCTGCACCCATGAGTGCCCCGACCAGAACAAGTGACGTTCTACGAATCATTGCGTGCCTTTCCGGTGTCTGCTGCGGTCCACCATGGTCGGGAATCAACCGGTTTTCCGTCTTTCCTGAATTCAATGTAAAGCGTTGGACGCTCGGTTTCCAGCGCCAATGCGGTAGCACTTGCCACTCTTTTGTTACCCATGGTTCCGAGAGGCTCGCCGGCGACGACGAACTGCCCCTGCTGCACCGCAACGTCTTCGAGCCCGGACAGAACGATATGGTAACCGTCGCCGGGATTGAGGATGATCATCTGGCCGTAACTGCGAAAGGTACCGGCAAAGACGATCCAGCCATCGGACGGCGCTGTTACCAGGGCCCCTGCATTGGTTTCGAGCATCATGCCCTGAAGCGAATGCCCTGTCCCATCGGCATCGCCGAACCGACGCAGGACTGATCCGGCCACTGGCAATGCGAGCTTTTTCTGCAGGTCCGAAAATGCATATGCAGGCGCAATGCGGTTTTTGTCGGGCGCGACGCTGTTGGCCAGTTCGCGGGCCTGCGCCCGCTGCTCTTCCGACATCCGCCTGCGGTTTTCCTCTTCGGCCCTCGCCGCGGCCGCGGCATCGCGCACCGAGGCGATCTCGGTCTCGATCGAGCCGATCAGGCCTTCGAGGCTGGTTGCCTGCGCAGCCAGTTGCTCGGCCTTGCGGCGCTCGGCGGCAAGCTCGGTGGCGCTGCGTTGCTTCAGTTTCTGCTTTTCGGCAATCAGCATGTTCATGCGCCGCTCTTCCTCGAGCCGGGATGCCATGTCGTCGCCGAGCGCTTGTTTCTGGGCGGTGATTTCCTTGCGTAGACCGGAAAGAGCCTGCAGGTCGGCAACGAGGTTTTCCGTCTCGTGGCGAATGCCCGGGACGACGGCGCCGAGCAAGATAGCGCTGCGAACAGAGCCAAGCGCATCCTCGGGGGTCACGAGCAGTGCGGGCGGCGGATTGCGCCCTATCCGCTGCAGTGCCGCCAGCACCTCGGCGAGCACGCCGCGCCGGGCGCGCAACGATTTATGTACGGCATCTTCCTTCGTCCGCAGCGCGGTCAACTTCTCTTCGCCGTCGACAATCTGCTGTTCAAGCGCCTTGCGCTTGCTCGCCGAATCGACGATCGCCGCTCTCAGCGACTCGCTGGTCTTTTCGAGTTCCTCGATGCCGGCCTGTAGTTCGGCTGCGCGGTCGTTTGAGAGGGTAATGGTCTTAGACAGGGCTTCCAGTTCGCTGCGGGTGCCGTCACGCCTGAGTGCGAGATCGGCGGTAGGATCAGCCGGTGCTTCTCCGGTGGATGCCTGCGGATTCCGGTCGGTCGTTTCGGCGGTCTGCGCCGATGCGTCAGCGGCAAGCAGGAGCCCGGCGGTCAACAGGCTCGCACGGAGACCTGGCCACCCGGCATGTGCCGGCTGCCCTTTCCTCGTCCGCCTTATCAACCCTGTTGTCATTCCGCCATTCGCTGTCAGCTATCCGTCCGGGCAAAACCCTACGCTGATTTGGCCACCGCCGCCAACAGCCATCCCCGGCAATTGCGGCATCGGCGTGGCGAGCGCCGTGCTGAACCGGCGTCTTGGCGCGGCGGGGTCGGCCTACACCCGGTGATAGGGGTGGCCGGAGAGAATTGTGACGGCGCGGTAGAGTTGCTCGGCGATCAGGATGCGTACCAACTGGTGCGGCCAGGTCATCTTGCCGAGGCAGATGACGGCATCCGCCTTTCCGTGCAGCGAGGGGTCGAGCCCGTCAGCACCGCCGATCGCCAGCATCAGGTCGCGTTTGCCGCTGTCGCGGAATGAGCCGATGAGGGTGGCGAAACCCTCCGAATCCAGCGCCTTGCCGCGCTCGTCGAGCAGGATCAGAAGGCTGGCGTCGGGGAGGGATTTTTCAAGCAGGACTGCTTCTTCGCGCTTGCGGGTATCGGCGCTCGAGGCGCGGCTCTCGGGGACTTCGGTGACGCGGGACAGTTCGAGACCGATCGCAGGTCCCGCCTTGGAGAAACGATCGAGGTAGCGGGCCGCAAGATCCTTCTCCGGGCCGGCCTTGAGACGCCCGACGGCAAAAAGACCAACCCGCATGTCGTTTCCTCGATTTTCGGCACGCCGACAGCCCTACAGGCTTTTCCGGCGCTGGTTACGCGGGGATTGGCCGCCTGAACACGCAGTCGATTTGTTCCGGCGAAATGCCGGCGCCGCAATTTCGTCCTGCACCTGGCCACAATCAGATGATTACACCTGCGTGACCGTCACAGGATCCAAGATTTTCACTATCGTCGGCCTCCGTCTGGGAGGCTCGGCGCCTAGTGCAAAGTACCGTCTTCCATATCCGGCGCGGCCCACATCTTTTCGATGTTGTAGAACTCGCGGATTTCCGGACGGAACACGTGGATTATGATGTCACCGCCGTCGATCAGCACCCAGTCACCGGTTTCCAGACCTTCGACGCGGGCATTTCCATAGCCTTCGTCCTTCAGGTCGGTCATCAGATGATCGGCGATCGCCATGACATGCCTGCTCGACCGCCCGGAGACGACGACCATGTAGTCTCCCAGCGCCGATTTTCCGGCAATGTTGATGGTGACAATATCTTCTGCTTTCGAGTCCTCGAGACTGCTGAGGACCAGGTGAAGAGCACGGGCAGCGGCTTCGTCGCTGCGATCCGGGCTTTGCGGGAAAATGCGGCTGACATTTCCCTTCGCGTGTACTGTTGTCAGGGTCTTTCCTTTCCAGTTGAACAGAACAGGCACCACGATTCGAATGTCGGTCGAACCGCCACGTTAAATGTAGGCACCAATGCCTTAAGGTTTCAAGACATCAGAAGTAAATGACGGTTAATCATTGTTCATGATTTCGCCCGAAGCGCGGTCGAACTGAGTGGCGAGCGCGGTCCGTGAATGAAGGTCCAGGCCGGGGCCTTGCGCCAGGCGAGGCTTGCGGCATGGGCCTCGTCGACACGTGCATAGCCGAACGTTCTCGCCATTTTCGAGGAAAGATAGGAGAGCGTGGCGCCCGGGCGGTCTATGACGGCGATGGGATAAGTGCCGGCGATTTTCCGCCAGTCCTGCCAGAGATGGAAGTTTTTCAGGTTGTCGGCGCCCATGATCCAGACGAAACGGATGTCGCGGTTTCGGTCGCGGATCTTCTCCAGCGTGCGAGCCGTGTAGCTCTGCCCAAGCGACTGCTCGAAGGCGGTCACCTTGATGCGCGGATCGAAAGCAATCGCTTCGCTGAGCCTGATGCGCTCTGCAAGGGGGGCGAGATGGTTGCGGCTCTTCAAGGGATTGCCGGGCGTCACCATCCACCAGAGCTGATCGAGGCCAAGGCGACGCAGTGCGATATCGGCAACCAGCACATGGCCGTCATGTGGCGGATTGAAGGAACCGCCGAACAGGCCGACCGTCATGCCGCGCTCCACATGCGGCATTTTCAGGTAGAATCGATCGACACCGTCCGGATGCGCTTGATGCACTTAAGTCCGCACCTGACCGGTGCCGCGCACCCTGTATTTGAACGAGGTCAGCTGTTCGACCCCGACGGGGCCGCGCGCATGCATCTTGCCGGTGGCGATGCCGATCTCGCCGCCCATGCCGAACTCACCACCATCGGCGAATTGGGTCGAGGCATTGTGCAGGAGGATGGCGGAATCGACTTCAGCAAAGAAACGTTCGACGACGGCCGGATCTTCGGCGATGACCGCTTCCGTATGGGACGACGACCATGTGGCAATGTGGTCGATTGCGCCGGAGATGCCATCGACGAGCGTCACCGAGATGATCGAGTCGAGATATTCCGTCGCCCAATCCTCTTCCGTCGCCGCAATCAGGCCTGGCACGATGGTGCGAATGTCGTCGCTGGCGCGCACTTCGCAACCGGCGTCACGAAGCACGGCAATGAGGGGTGCGACGAACTTGTCTTTCGCTTTCCGGTCGATCAAAAGGGTCTCGGCCGAGCCGCAAATGCCGGTGCGGCGCATCTTGGCGTTGACGACGATCTTCATCGCCATTTCCAAATCCGCCGAGGCATCGACATAGACATGGCACAGGCCTTCGAGATGGGCAAAGACGGGAACGCGCGCTTCGTTCTGGACGCGAGCCACAAGGCTCTTGCCGCCGCGCGGAACAATAACGTCGATCGTGCCGCCAAGACCCGTCAGCATGGCGCCGACGGCCGAGCGGTCGGGGACCGGGACCATCTGGATCGCATGCTCTGGAAGGCCGGCATCCTTCAGTCCCTGCACCAGGCAGGCATGTATAGCCTGCGATGAATACAGGCTGTCGGACCCGCCGCGCAGGATTACCGCATTGCCCGCCTTGAGGCAGAGCGCGCCGGCATCCGCCGTCACGTTGGGGCGGCTTTCATAGATGACGCCGATGACGCCGAGCGGCGTACGGACCCGCTCGATATGCAGCCCGTTCGGGCGGTCCCATTGGGCCATGACATCGCCGACGGGGTCTGAAAGCTCGGCAATGGCGCGGATGGCGTTGGCCATATCGAGTACGCGGCTTTCCGACAGCGTCAGGCGATCAAGGAACGAGGCGGCCACACCGGTTTCGCGGGCATGTTCCAGGTCGAGCGCGTTGGCGGCAAGAATGTCGTCCTTCCGCGCAACGATATTGCTCGCCATGCTGACAAGGGCGGCATGCTTGCGTTCGGCGGAAGCGGTGGCGAGCGGGCGGCTGGCGGCGCGGGCCTGCCTGCCGATCACGCCCATGAGTTCGTGGATTTCCTTTTTTCTCACGTCGTCAAGCATGCGCGTCGCTCCTCACCGCATCCGTTCCCCGCTTTGCCGGTGCCGTCATCACCATATCATCGCGATGCACCATCGCCGCGCGGCCCGCATATCCCAGAATAACGGCGATTTCCGCCGATTTCTTGCCGGCGATCTGCCGCGCTTCGTCGGCGTCGTAACCGGCAAGCCCGCGAGCGATCTCGCGGCCTTCGGCGCCGATGATGGCAATCGTATCGCCGCGGCTGAAGGAGCCGGTCACCTGGCGGACGCCGGCGGGAAGCAGGCTCTTGCCCGAGCGAAGCGCCGCCTCGGCGCCGGCATCAATGGCAAGGGTACCAGCCGGCAGCAACTGCCCGGCAATCCAGGTCTTCCGGGCCGTGACCGGAGATCGCGAAGGTGCGAACCAGGAGGAACGGGCGCCGGAGCCGATCGCCGATAGCGGATGTTCGGGTTTTCCGGAGGCAATGATCATGGCGCAGCCGGCGCCGGTCGCGATCTTGCCGGCATCGATCTTGGTGCGCATGCCGCCGCGCGACAGTTCGGAAGCAGCCCCGCCCGCCATCGCCTCGATCTCTGGAGTGATTTCTGCGATTGTTTCGAGGAAACGGGCATTGGGATCGAGATGCGGCGGCGCCGTATAGAGGCCATCTATGTCGGAGAGGAGGACGAGCAGGTCCGCGCCGGTCATGGTGGCGACGCGGGCGGCCAGCCGGTCGTTATCGCCATAGCGTATTTCGGTGGTGGCGACCGTGTCGTTCTCGTTGATGATCGGCACGGCGCCCATCTTGAGGAGCTGGCTGATCGTCGCGCGGGCGTTGAGATAGCGGCGGCGCTCTTCGGTATCGCCGAGCGTCAGGAGGATCTGGCCAGCGACAATCTCGTCGGTCGACAGGCTTTCCGACCAGGCGCGGGCAAGCGCGATCTGGCCGACGGCCGCGGCCGCCTGACTTTCCTCGAGCTTCAGCACCCCGGGGGCGAGATCGAGCACCGAACGGCCGAGCGCAATGGCACCGGAGGAGACGACGAGAACGTCGACGCCCTTGGCCCTCAGCGCGGCGATGTCGGCACACATGGCGTTCAGCCATTGTTTCTTCAGGCCGCTCTTGCGATCGACGAGCAGGGCCGAGCCGATCTTGATCACAATCCGGCGGTATTTTTCCAGCGGTTTGCGGGTCGTCGCCATATCAGTCGTCGTCCCCATAGGTCTGGGCGCGGACGATGACGTCGCGCAGCGCCCGCAGCGTATCGGTCATGCCGGTGCCGACGACGGCCGACAGGAGCAGCGGCGTCTGGCCGCTCGCCTTGGCGAGTGCCTTCTGCTTCTTCTTCAGCTCGTCGGGATCAAGCACGTCGATCTGCGACAAGGCGACGATTTCCGGCTTGTCGGTGAGCTCGCCGCCATAGGCTTCGAGTTCGTGTTTCACTGTCTTGTAGGCCTTGGCAACATCCTCTTCCTGCGCGGAGACGAGATGCAACAGGACGCGGGTGCGCTCGACATGGCCGAGGAAACGGTCGCCGAGGCCAACGCCGTCATGGGCGCCCTCGATCAGGCCCGGAATATCGGCCAGGATGAACTCGCGACCGTCGATCGTTGCGACGCCGAGGTTCGGATGCAGCGTCGTGAACGGATAGTTGGCGATCTTCGGCCTGGCGCGTGTCGTCGTTGCGAGGAAGGTCGACTTTCCGGCATTGGGCAGGCCGACGAGGCCGGCATCGGCGATCAGCTTCAACCGCAGCCAGATGGTCTTTTCCTCGCCCTCGAGGCCGGGATTGGCCCAACTCGGCGCCTGGTTGGTCGCGGACTTGAAATGCGCATTGCCGAAGCCGCCATTGCCGCCGGCGGCCAGCCGGAACCGCTGGCCCTCGGCGATCATGTCGATGATCAGCGTTTCGCCATCTTCCTCCAAGATCTGCGTGCCGACCGGCACCTTCAGCGTCACGTCGGCGCCGCCGGCGCCGGTGCGGTTGCGGCCCATGCCGTGAATACCGGTGCCGCCCTTGAAATGCTGCTGGAACCGGAAATCGATCAGCGTGTTCAGGCCGTTGACGGCTTCCACCCAGACATCGCCGCCGCGGCCGCCGTCGCCGCCGTCCGGACCGCCGAACTCGATGAATTTCTCGCGCCGGAACGACACGGCGCCAGCACCGCCGTCGCCCGAGCGAATATAGACTTTTGCTTCGTCGAGAAATTTCATCGCACTGCCATCTGGTTTGTGTATTTTCCTGCCGTATTTGCCGCCATCGATATAGGCGCCTGCCCCGGAGGTCAAAGAATATCGTGAAGTTTTTGAGCTACAACATCCAGTACGGCGTCGGTCTCGATGGCAGTTTTGACCCCGAACGCATTGCCCGAAGTCTTGACGGCGCCGACGTTATCGCGCTGCAGGAAGTGACGCGGAATTTTCATCGCAACGGCAACGCCGATCTTGTCGCCATTTTCCGCGACCTCAAGCCGCAATACTTCGCTACCTTCTGGCCGGCCTGCGAGATCGATGCCGGATCGGCGATCGAGAACGGCCGCGCCGTCGATAGGCGCTTCCAGCTCGGCAACATGATCCTGTCGCGTTTTCCCATCCTCGCCACGCGGCTCATTCCCCTGCCGCGCACCCGCACGATCTCGCCGATGAACCTGCAGCGCGGCGCAACCGAGGTGCTGATCGATACCCCAACCGGCCCCCTGCGCGTTTATTCGGTTCATCTCGACCACGTTTCCCCCGACGAGCGGATAGCCCAGATCACCCATCTGAAGGACAGGGTGCTCTCCTATGCTATCGAGGGAGGGGCCATCACTGGTGGCCTCGATTTCGGTTTTGACGAATTGCCGCATCCAGACGATTTCGTCCTCATGGGGGATTTCAACATGGTGCCGGAGGGACCCGAATATTGCGTGATGACCGGCGCGCGTGACGCCTTTTACGGTCGCTCCCTGCGCTTTGGAAGCCCGGTTGATGCCCTGGCGCATCTCGGCCGGTTGACGCCGGACAGCTATAGCTGGATCGATCCCGCCGATCATAACAGGCGCATGCATCTCGATTATTGTTTCCTGAGCAGCGGGCTCGTGCCGCGATTGAAGGATGCGTGGATCGATCTCGACGCGGCCGGCTCCGATCACCTGCCGGTTGGCTTCGAACTCGCGTGAAAAAAGCCCGCGGACGTGACGCCGCGGGCTTCTTCATTGGGTGTCACGGCGCGCGCAGATCGGCTGCCGTGATCCGGGTTTCGATATGGCTCACCATGCCGTTGCGGGCCAGTGCGTAAATCTGGGCGCAGCCGGTGATCTCGAAACCGAGCTTCTTCTGCAGCTTCAGCGAGCCCGCATTGTCGGCAAACACGCCGGAATGCAGCACGGTGTCCGGCATGCGCCGGAAAAACCGCTCCATTGCCGCATGCGCTGCCTCGCTGGCGTAGCCCCGGCCCCAGTAGTAGCGGTTCAGCCAGTAGCCGAGATGCCATTGGCCGTGGCGAAGCTCGATGCCGACGCAGCCGATATGGACGTCATCGCCAGTGGTGATCGCCAGCGTCCAGCCGCCAATCAGCCCGGACCCCTGCCGGATGAGCCAGTCGAGCGCATCCTGCCGGTGATACGGTGCCGAGACCCGCGCCAGCATGCGCGAGACCTGGTAGTCGCCGAGCGACTGAGCCACAGCATCCGCATCGGTGAGCCGGTGCGGACGCAGTGTCAGCCGCGCGGTCTGGAGGACCGGGCAGGGACCGGGGTCGGGACGGGCTGCGACCCTTGGCCGTTCAACAAGATGAGCGGTCATCTCTGACCTCCCCAGCTTCTGAGCGACATCCAGGTCTTGCGGTCGAGCCGGTACCATTCGACCGACATCATGCCGCCGAGCGCTAGACTGTCGACCATGCCTGACCCCTGGAACTGGAAACCGCATTTCTGGATGACCCGTCGCGAAGCGACGTTCATGACCCGGCAGCGCGCATCGATCTGGTCGATGTCGCGGGTGCGGAAGGCCATGTCGGTCAGCGCCTGCGCTGCTTCCGTGGCATAAGCCTTGTTCCAGTGCGGCTCGCCCAGCCA
>UCOA01000125.1 GCA_900474095.1 Hyphomicrobiales bacterium
CGCCAACCGGCAGAACAAGAAAGCTTGAAGCGCACTTTGGCTCACAGTTCGTGGCGGCGCAACACACCGTAGTGTCAGCCCGCGGTGTTGAGCGCGAAATTGCGGCGGCGGATACTGCAGGTCACCGTGGGAATTACTGCCAACGCGCGGGGCCGGACTTCGGTTGGAAGCCGAATTCCCTAGTCGAGCACTTGATGGATATGGATCAGCCGACCCGACCAGGGGTGCCACGGATATAAGAGCTCGCGAACTTCAATCCCGTGGGTGTTCTGTTGCTCTGTTGTACAACTGGCATCGCCCGCATGGCAGCCTGAATTCAGAAACGCCCATCAGTCGCCTCGGTCTCAATCGGGACAACCTGTTGAGGCTCCACATCTACATCCCTGCGGAAAATCTCCTCCTGACCGCGCACCCGCTTAGTATGCGGCGGAGTTCGCGAACGCGATCGTTCACCCCGTTTTGGTAGCTTGACTCGGATACAGGGCAAGCGCCTTTCGGGTCGTCGGCGCGAAAGTCTCGCGTGAAACAGCATTGCGAAAGGTTGTGCTGGTTTTGCGGGGAATGGGTGAGGCCCTCTGCCGAATGCCTATGCACTTCGGCACATTCTGCCACGGGCATGCAGCTATGCTCGGTTCATAAGACAAACGACAGGAACCAGAGACATGGATCGCTTCAGGCCAAAATATGTGACTTTTGATTGCCACGGCACGCTCATCAATTTCCAGATGGCGGAAGCCGCCAAGGACCTGTTCGGTCATCTTCTGGATGGGCCGCGCATGGCTGAATTCATCAGGAATTTCCAGAGCTATCGCTTCGATGAGGTGTTGCAGGACTGGAAGCCCTATGCCGACATCGTTCACAACGCACTGGAGCGTACCTGCCGCCGTAACAGCGTCGCATTTCGTGCTGAGGACGCCAAAACGATCTACGATCGCATCCCGACCTGGGGACCGCATCCGGACGTGCCGGCAGGACTGGCCAAACTGGCCAAGGAAATTCCGCTGGTTGCCCTGACGAATTCCATGGTGGCCCAGATTCCGTCGAACATTGCAAAGCTCGGCGCGCCCTTTCA
>UCOA01000085.1 GCA_900474095.1 Hyphomicrobiales bacterium
CCCGCGATCCAGTCTCGCGAGCGCCAGCACCGCTCGACAAACATGTTGAACTTCTTCCGTGTTATCCCATAACCGCTGCACAATGCCGGAAAGCCATCCAGCCGCAGTCTCCGTTTCCGATTGGCTGCCAGCTGGCAATCAGGTGCGGTGATCGATGCGGGCCATCAGCCTGTCGCCCAGCCACTGGATGCCGCAGACCATGACGATGAGCACGATGACCACGGCGATCATCACGCCTGTTTCGAAGCGTTGATAGCCGTAGCGGATCGCGAGATCGCCCAGCCCTCCGGCCCCGATCGCGCCGGCCATCGCCGATGCGCCAATGAGGGTGACGAGCGTGACTGTGAAGCCGGCTACGATGCCTGGCAGGGCTTCCGGCACCAGTACTTCGCGGATGATGGCCCAGCGATTGCCGCCCATGGCGCGTACCGCTTCGATCAGGCCTCGGTCGACCTCCCTGAGCGAAACCTCTGCAATCCTGGCGTAGTAAGGCGTGGCAGCGATCGCCAGTGGCACGATTGCCGCAGAGGTGCCCAGCGCCGTCCCGACGATCAGCCGTGTAACTGGGATGAGCGCCACCAGCAGGATGATGAAAGGTACGGAGCGGAAACCGTTGACGATGGCGCCGAGCAGCCGGTTGATCAAGAGATTTTCGGCAATGCCGCCGCGATCGGTGGCGACGATTGCGAGCCCGAGCGGAAGGCCAGCCACGAGCGAAATCAGGCCCGAGGCACCGGTCATCAGAAGGGTTTCCCAAATCGAACGGAGAAGCAGCTCAAGCAGAACGGGCGTCATAACCAAGAATCTCCACGCGGGCCGAGCGACCCTTCAGAAGTTGCAGGATGGCATTCAGCCGGGATGGATCGGGCACACCGATGAAGAAGCGCGCAACCGGCTGCTGCTGGATGTGGTCGATGCCGCCATGGATCAGCCGGAAGGAGTTCGGCACGGCCGAGAGATCGGCAAAGAGCGGAAAATTGGCATCCGGTCCCGCCAGGTCGACGCTGACCACCGCTTCGCCGCCCGGGTTCTGGCTGAGCCGCTGCGCGATGTGGTCCGGCAGCTGCGGCCGGATTGTGCTGAGAAGGCTGCGTGTGGTCTCGCTGCGGGGATCGGCAAAGACCGACCAGACGGTGCCTTCCTCGACAATGCGCCCGCCGTCGATGACGGCGACCCGGTCGGCGATGTTGCGCACCACTTCCATCTCATGCGTGATCAGCAGAATGGTCAGGTCGAGCTTTTTGTTGATGTCCTTGAGAAGGCCCAGGATCGCATGTGTCGTCTCCGGATCAAGCGCCGATGTGGCTTCATCCGACAGAAGCAGGGCCGGGCGGGCGGCTAGCGCCCTGGCGATGCCGACACGCTGCTTCTGGCCGCCAGAGAGCGAAGATGGATAGGTTTTCGCCTTTTCCGATAGTCCGACGAGATCCAACAGTTCGGCGGCGCGTTTCAGTCGGGCAACTTTCGGCAAGCCTTCGATCTTCAGCGGCAGGGCGACGTTTTCCTCGACGGTCTTGGCCGATAGCAGGTTGAAGTGCTGGAAGATCATACCGATCTTGCGCCGCAACGGTTGAAGCTGTCGTTCGGAAAGGCCGGTAATGTCACGTCCTTCGATCAGGACGGTCCCGGAGTCCGGCCGTTCCAGCCCGTTGAGACAACGGATGAGCGTGGATTTCCCCGCACCGCTGCGCCCGATGATGCCGAGGATCTCGCCTTTGCGCACGGAGAGCGAGACGCCGTCGAGCGCTGCAGTCTTGCCGAAGCGGCGCCTGACATCGGCCAGCCTGACGACATCCGGCCTGTCGTTGGCATTTTGGGGCGTTGCAATCGGCGCCATGGCATTATGGGAATTCATCGAACGTCCTTTTCCGCTGTCGCGGGAATTAATGGTCAACGCCGAAGGCGGCCCGGACAAAAGTCCGACGGCCGCCTTCCCAGTTTCTGTGTTCGGTCCCTGTCAGTAAGCGCTGATGCCAGTGCCCTTGTAGACGCGGTCGAACTCGGCCTTCACGGTGTCGTTCTGGTAGGCCAAGACAAGCGTCTTGACCCACGGTTCATTTTCCTGGCCAGCTTTGACCGCGATGAAGTTCCGGTAGGGATTATCCGCTACCGGCTCCTGGGCAATTCGATTTTCGGGCGTCAGGCCGCTCTTCAGGGCCCAGTCGGTGTTGACGACTGCGCCGTCCAGATCATCGATGGCGCGGCCAACGACACCGGCGTCGAGTTCCTTGATTTCGATCTTCTTCGGGTTTTCGACGATATCGGCAATCGTCGCCAGAATGCCCGTGCCGGCCTTCAGCTTGATCAAGCCTTCATTCTGCAGCACGCGCAGGGCGCGGCCTTCGTTCGACGGGTCGTTCGGGACACCGACGATCGAGCCTTCCGGCAACGCGGCGGTCTCGGTGAACTTGTTCGAATAGAGCCCGATTGGCCAGACGCCGGTGTAACCGACAGGAACGATCTTGTAGCCGTGCGTCTTGATCTGGTTTTCGAGGTAGGGGAGATGCTGGAAGGCATTGGCGTCGATTTCGCCGCGTTCGAGCGCCTCGTTTGGCTGCGTATAGTCGTTGAAGACAACCGTCTCGATCGACAGACCCTGTTTGGCGGCTTCCGCCGTGACGACGCGCCAGACGTCTTCGTCCTCGCCGCTGATGATGCCGACCTTGATCGACTTTGCGTCCTCGGCAAAGGAGGTGCCAGGAAGCGAGGAGACTGTCACGGCGAAAGTCGTGGCAAGCAAGACCGCAAGGGCCGCGCGGCGAGAAAGCGTTGCCGCCTTGGAAAGTGGGGCGAAGATGTTGCTCATGAGAGATCCTGTCAATTCCTGGGAGGATAAGGCTGGAAACGAGGGAGGTTCGTTTCTAGGCTGAGGATCGCAAATGCTTAATTGATAAGCGAAGTATGACTATGTTTTGTGCAGATTGATGCGGGAAAATTCTTCTGCCCTTGCTTGCGTAGGCAAATCAATTTTCTATCGATTTGGTATACTATTGAGATCGACGCGTGCAAGAAAGGCGCAGCTGCCTGATGGTCAGCGCGAACTGCGCCCCAGCCCGTAGGTGAGTGCCAGCGCGCCGACGAGAACGACCCCCTTGACGAAATCCTGAGTGTAGTAGGGCGCGTTCAGCATTGTCAGCCCGTTCAGCAGGATGCCGACGAAGACGGCGCCTACGATGGTGCCGAAGACGTTGGGGCGGCGCAGGCCGAGGACCGCAAAGCCGATCAGGGCTGCCGCCACGGCATCCATCAGTAGCGATCCTCCCGACGAGACATCGCCGCGTCCGACGCGGGCAGCCACGATGATGCCACCGAGCGAGGAAAGGGTGCCGGAAAGCACATAGGCGAGTGTTTTGAGGCGTGGAACCGAGGCACCCGCGAGCCGCGTCGCGACCTCGTTGCCGCCCGTGGCAAACAGCAGGCGACCGACGCGGGTATGCTCGGTCAGAACGTAGAGAGCGGGCGCGACCAGAAGCATGACCGCGACGGGTGCCGGAACCACGCCGAACAGGCTCGCTCGGCCGATCAGCAGGAAGGCGGGGTCGTAGCTGCCGGTTGCCGTCGAACCATCGGGAAGAATGAGCCCCGATGAAATCGAGCGACCTGCCGTCGGGATCAGTTGAAGGCCACTCAGCAGAAACATGATAGCTAGCGTTGCAAGAAGGTCGGGCACCTTCATCTTGACGATCAGAAAGGCATTGAACAGGCCGACAAGGGCGCCGAAGGCGAGCACCAGCGGCACGGTCTCGGCAGCTTTCAGCCCCCAGACGATCATCGCGTAGCTTGCCGCCATGACGCTGGAGGCGGCAACGGCGCCGATCGACAAGTCGAAGCCGCCGACAGCCAGCGTGACAGTAACCCCAGCGCCAAGGATGGCGACGACCGAGACGGCCTGGAGGATGCTCATCTGGTTGGCGAGATTGATGAAGGCAGGCTGGGCGGTCGAAAAGCCGACGATCATCGCAGCCAGGAGAATAAATACGGCGCTGGTGCGCACAAGCGTTCGCAGTCGCTCGAACGGGATCGGATGCGCTCCGGCGTTGAACGCCCGTGTCTGGTTGTCGATCGGTGTCATCGTGCTGTTGCCTCGAATGTCTGTGCCGACGCGGAGCTCGAAGCCGCGGCTATCAGCGTGTGATGGTCGATGAAGAGGATCCGGTCGGCGACTTCCAGCGCCTCCTCCGGATCGGATGTGGCGATCAGCGTGGCGCGCTGTGTATTGGAGCGGATCGCTGTGATGATGTCGTGGCGGGCGCCGACGTCGACACCCTGGAAGGGCTCGTCGAGCAGAAGAAGGCGGCTCGGTTCCGCTTCCCATCGCCCGAGGATGACTTTCTGCTGATTGCCGCCGGAGAGCGAGGATATGGCGGCATCCGGTCCGGATGTCCTGATGCCGAACCGGTGAATGGCATGCTGGGCTTCGGCCTGCTCGCGTCGGCCCAGAAGGAAGCCGGACGGAAACCATGTCGCGAGATGCGGCAGGCTGATGGTGGCGGCAAGCGTACTTCCCGGCCAATCCGCAGGCATCAACGAAGAGCGATGCCTGTCTTCGCCTGCCATGAACACGCCGGCATCGATCGCGGCCCGAACGGAAACGGGTGCGTAGCGTTTGCCATCAAGGCGCATGGTTCCGCCGGCCAACGCCGCATTGCCAAAGATCGCCGAGAGAAGACGGCTCTTTCCTGCGCCGAGCACGCCTGAAATCGCGACGACCTGGCCGGCGTGGAGATCAAGGTCGAAGGGAGCCGCGCCTGGTAACAGGGAAGCATTCCGCATTTCGAAGATCGGTGCGCCCGTCGCCTCGCGTGTATCCGGTCGAGCCGACTGGAGTGGCCGTCCGATCATCGTTTCGACGGCTTTTTCGAAATCGACCGGGCGATTGAAGCTGCCGACAACCTTGCCGCCGCGCATGACCACAACTCGGTCTGCCAGCGCCTGTAGGTCGGCAATCCTGTGCGAGATGTAGAGGATCGCCATTCCTTCGCCGCGCAAGCGCTTCAGGATACGATAGAGCCGCTCGGCCTCCGGTTTGGAAATGCTGGCTGTTGGTTCGTCCAGGATGAGGAGCGACGCCTTGCGCGAGACAGCGCGGGCGATGGCGACCAGTTGACGATCGGCGGCCGACAGCTCGGCGAAATCCAGATCCAAGGGCAATTCGAAGTCCGCTTTCGTCAAGATGTCGCGAGCCCTCCGGCGGATGGTTCGCCTGCTTAGGAAGAACGGCGCGGATCCGTCGGCATAACTGTTGAGCAAGAGGGCATCGGCCACGGTCAATCCGGGGGATCCGACCCGATCGGTGGATTGATGGACGGTGACGATACCGGCGCGGCCGGCGTCCGCGGGAGACCGCACCGCATACGGGTGACGGGCAAATGTGATGGTGCCGCTGTCGGCATCGAGCGCGCCGGACAGGATATTCACCAAGGTCGATTTGCCGGCCCCGTTCGCTCCCATCAGGGCCACGATTTCCCCGCGGTCAAGCGTGAAGCTGGCGCCGCCAAGTGCCCGCGTTGGCCCGAATGAACGGGTCAGTCCGTCAATCTTCAAAAGGGGCATAAGGTGACCGTTGTGACATTAAATCCAATCTATAGAATATATGCGTTTTTGGTATGCGCTAGGCTGCGCGGTGAAAGCTGATTCCAAACTTGAAGTCTTCTCGACAAATTCCTTTTGGCTGAAGGACGCGACACGAAACATCCCACCGGATATCGGCGTGCGTCTCTACAGGTACGCGATGATTTCCTGTTCTGCCGGGCTTCTCATTCGGAGATAAAATTTTCCCGGTCGCGAGAAAAAACGGAAGTCCATATTTGTCTATAAAAAACATAAAATATATAAACTAATGGAGTGGATCCAACGCGGATCGACGCTGCGATTGAGAGCGATCAAGAAGGGATCAGACAATGCGACATCTTTTTGCCGGGCTGGCGTCCGCTGCATTCATAACATTCGGTCTCACGGGCGGCGCACAGGCCGAAGGTCTGGACGGCGCACCGGCGCCGTTCGACAAGGGCGGCGTCAAGGTGGCGCTGATCGCCTATATTTCGGGTGGGGATTTCTTTCAGGCATACCAGGCAGGCGCCGAGGCGCAGGCCAGGGCGCTTGGTATCGACTTACGCATTTTCCCGGGCAAGCAGAATGCGGCCGAGCAGCGCGAGCAGATCGGCCAGGCCATCAATCTTGGCGTCCAGGGCATCGTGATCGACCACGGTCAACCGGAAGCGATCAGTGATGTCGCGCAGCAGGCGATCGACGCGGGCATCAAGGTCGTGGCTTTTGACGTCAATCTCGACAACAAGGCAATTCCGCAGGTCGAGCAAAGCGACCATGAACTGTCGCGCTTGGCGCTCGAGCAGGTCGTCAAGGATAACGGCACCAGTTTCAATGCGGGCTATGCCTATGTCGCAGGATTTGCGCCGCTCGACCGCCGCAACGAGGTCTGGGAAAATTTCAAGGCCGGAAACGCCGACGTGGTCGAGAAGGCCCGGTTCGGCGTTGTGAACGATACGACCGCGACCAGCACCGCCGATCAGGCAAAGGCCGCTTTGACTGCCAATCCGGATATCAGCGTGATCTTCGCGCCCTATGATGAATTCGCCCGCGGCGTAAAGCTGGCCGCGGCCGATCTTGGGATCTCCGACAAGCTCAAGATCTATTCCGCCGACGTCTCCACTGCCGATATTCAGGAAATCGTCGAGGAGGGCAGCCCGTGGGTTGCGACCGTTGCGACCAATCCGGCTGTCGTCGGCGCGGTTTCCATTCGGGCCGTCGCGCTCCAGATTGCCGGCCAGGAGGTTCCTGCCACGATCCTCGTGAAGCCCGCACTGTTGACGCAGGCGCAATTGCGCGAAGCCGGTGTCAAGACAATCGAGGAACTGGCGGCAAAAGTGCCGGCATTCAACGAGAGCGACGCGGTCACCGCAACGTGGATTCCGGCGAAGCTCTATTGATTTCCTGTCCCGCCCGGTACGCATCGAGATGCTCCCGGGCATTCTTTTGCTATCAAACGGAGATGAGGCGATGAGTGACGTGCAAATCCTGCGCAATCCCAGGCATGAGGACGAACTGGCAGGGTTGTTTGCCCGGGCCGAAGACATCGCGGCGGATCTGACTGCGCGGGGCGCTGCGCTTGATGCCGCGGGCAGGCCGCCGCTTGAGGAGATCCAGATGCTCAAGATGGCGGGGCTGCTCAATGCCCTGCATCCCAAGGAGATCGGCGGCGGCGGCATCGACTGGGTGTCAGCGCTCAGGCTCGTGCGTATCCTGTCGCGTGGGGAAAGCTCGATCGGCCAGCTGTTGGGCTATCACTATGTCAATAGCCAGTACATCTACTGGAGTGCGTCCGATCCTGCAAAGGCTAAGGCACTGGGTATCGAGACCGTCGCCCGCAATCTCTATTGGGGCGCCGCGGTCAATCCGCGCGATCCCGGCCTTGTGCTTTCCCGAAAAGGCGACGGTTATATCCTCAACGGCCGTAAGACCTTCTCGACGGGTGCGCGCGTCTCGGACCGCATCAATGTCAACGCCGCCATCGACGGCAAGGTTGCCAATTTCGTGATTCCGACCGATCGGCCGGGCTACGTCACGAATGATGACTGGAACGCTATCGGCCAGCGTCTGTCCGATAGCGGCAGCGTCGAATTCCACGACTTTCCTGTGACGCAAGACGATTTCATCCAGCCGCTCGCCGATCCCTCGGACAAACCCCCCGTGCTTGCGACATTCAACACACCGTTGATCCAGCTCGCCTTCGTCAATTTCTACCTCGGGACAGCCGAGGGCGCACTGAGCGCAGCACTCGACTACGTCCGCACGACGACGCGGCCCTGGGTGACATCAGGCGTCGAGAAAGCATCGGACGATCCTTATATTCTGGAGCGCGTCGGCGAGTACCGCTCGACACTCAAGGCCTCCGTTGCGCTCGCCGACCAGGCGGCAGGCGAGGCGCAGGCAGCGCTGGCGCGCGGGAAGTCCCTCACCGAACGCCAGCGCGGGGAGGCTGCCATCGCAGCCTATGAAGCAAAGGTGCACGCCACCCACGTCTCCCTCGATATCACCTCCAAGATCTTCGAGCTGATGGGCGCCCGCGCCACGGCCGCGCATTATGGCTTCGACCGTTACTGGCGCAATGTCCGGACGCACACATTGCACGATCCTGTGTTCTACAAGGCCAGGGAAGTGGGGGAGTTCGCGCTGAACGACCGAATTCCGGAGGTCAGCCTTTATAGCTGACCAATCCGAGTCGGCCTTGCAGAAGGTGCCCGACACAAACAAAGACACCGGGAAATGCGTTTCCCGGTGTCTTTGTTTGTTGTGGCAGCAGTCTTGTTTGTCAGTTTTGGCCGGAGGCGATCCTTGTATCTCGTCCCGACAGGTTGCGGAAATTGACGGCGGGGTGCGGGGCCTGCAGCCTCGGCCCCTGTCCGAACAGCTTTTCGCGTAGCGTGCCTTTGGCATAGTCTGTCTTGTAGACACCGCGCTTTTGTAGTTCCGGAACCAGAAGATCGACCGTGTCCTCGAAGGTTTCCGGCGTGACGGCATAGGCCAGGTTGAATCCGTCGACGTCGGTATCCTCGACCCATTCCTGCAGCAGATCGGCAACCGTCTGCGGTGACCCGACAAAGACCGGGCCGAAACCGCCGATGCCGACCCAGTCGGCCATCTCCCTGACCGTCCAGACCTTGTCCGGATCGATGGTGGTGAATGTTTCCACGGCAGACTGGACCGCGTTAGTGTAGCGGTGGCGCAAGGGCTCGTCAGGCGCAAACTGGCCGAAATCGATGCCGGTCCAGCCTGAAATCAGCGTCAGCGCACCCTCGTAGGAGACATATTTGCGATATTCGTCGAACTTCTTCTTCGCTTCCGCATCCGTCTCGCCGAGGATGACGGTCTGCAGGTTGAAAGCAAGGATGTTGCGCGGATTGCGGCCGGCGCGCTCGGCGGCTTCGCGGACGTTTGCGACATAGCGCTTCAGAACGGTTTTTGATGGCGCGGCGACGAAGATGCATTCGGCATGGGCGCCAGCGAAGTCCTTGCCGCGGCTCGATGCGCCCGCCTGGTAAAGTACCGGCGTGCGCTGTGGCGAAGGTTCGCTCAGGTGAATGCCGGGAACCTTGAAATACCGGCCGTCGTGCCGGATGGGGTAGACCTTTTCCGGACGAGTGAAGATGCCGCTTTCCCGATCGCGGACCACCGCGTCCTCTTCCCAGCTGCCTTCCCAGAGTTTGTAGCAGACCTCGAGATACTCCTCGGCCAGATCGTAGCGGTCATCATGCTTGACCTGCTGCGCCTGGCCGATGTTGAGCGCCCCGGAGTTGAGATAGGACGTGACGATGTTCCAGCCGACGCGGCCTTTCGTCAGATGATCAAGCGTCGAGATGCGCCTAGCAAAGGTGTAGGGGTGCTCGAAGGACAGCGACGCCGTCAGGCCGAAACCGAGATGCTCGGTGACGTAAGCCATGGTCGGCACGAGTTGCAGCGGATCGTTCACGGGCACCTGGGCCGAATGCTTGAGTGCTGCATTGGTGTTGCCGTTCAAGACATCGTAGACGCCGAGCACGTCGGCAATGAACAGCCCGTCAAATTTGCCGCGCTCCAGCGTCTTGGCCAAATGAACCCAGTAGTCGAGGTCCTTGTATGTGTGCGACTGGTCGCGTGGATGCGTCCAGAGGCCCGGCGATTGGTGGCCAACGCAATTCATGTCGAAGGCATTCAGGCGTATTTCGCGGCTCATGATCGTCCGTCCCCAGCGATTTCAGAGGGCGCCGTTGCGCGGCGGCAAGGTGTCGTTGAGGTAGTAGTCACCGACGACGTGATATTTCCAGCGGACCGGATCATGCAGCGTGTGCGTGCGGGCGTTGCGCCAGTGCCGATCAAGGTTAAGGCCAACCTTGGTCGAGGACGTGCCCGCCAATTCGAACAGCGTGTTGGTTGCTTCGAGTGCGATTTCGGTGGTCAGTACCTTGGCCCCGGCGACGGCCAGTGTTGCCTCGACCGCATTTTCCGCGGTCGGGTTGACCTGGGCAATGTCGACCTTGTGTCCGGCCCGCTCGACGAGCGCCGAAGCCGCATCGAGCCGGATTGCGAGATTGCCGACCTTGGCGACGGTCAGCGGGTCCTGCGAGGCGCGCTCGACGCCGCTATTCATCCATGGGCGAGCCCTGTTGCGGACGAAATCGATGGTTTCCTTGAAAGCGGCACGCGCAATACCGAGATCGATCCCCGCATGGATGATTTGCCCGACCGAACCTATCGTCGTCGCCCGCTCGAAGCCCCGGTGGTGACGAACGACAGCGTCCGCATTGACGTAGACATTCTGAAGCACCGTGGTGCCGCTGCCTGTGGTGCGCTGACCGAAACCGTCCCAGTCGTCAATGATCTGCAGGCCTTCCGTGTCACGCGCGATGAAAGACATGGTGATCTGGTCTTCTGCATCCAACGCGAAAACCACGACCCATTCGGCAAAGAGAACACCAGTCGAATAGAATTTGCGACCATTGATCCTGTATCCGATGCCGTCTGCCGTCAGGCGGGTGTTGTAGTTGCCGACGGTTTTCGTTCCGGTCTCGGACAGGGCGTTGCCGAAACGATCACCGGCGAGCGCCCGGCCAAAGAAGAATTTCTTCTGTTCCTCGCTGCCGTCGGTGCGCAGCGCTTCGAGGATATAGAAGTGGTTCTGCGGGATCTGGCCGATCGAACCGTCGGCCTCCGACAGCGTTGCTATGATCTCGGCAAGGACGGCGTTCGAGACGTCGGCGCCGCCATACTGGTCGGGCACCGTGATCCCGAGCAGACCCGATTGCGCGAGCAGGTCGATCTCGTCATAGGGGATGATGCGATTGACATCGCGCTCGCTCGACCGCTCTGCAAAGCTTGAAGCGAGGCGCCGCGCTGCTTCGAGCGCCTCTTCTTCCGTCTTGAGTCTGTGTGCCGCGGGCCGGATATGCTCGGAGAGATGTGACACGCTTGTCATAAATCGCTTCCAATCCTGTGAGGGTGAATCATCAGTGACGGATTGGCAACATTTCTGGGAGAGAGTATATTCTATGGATTTTGTAGATATTAAATTTTCTTTCCTTACAGAAGTTTTTAGCCGCCGTCATAGTTGGTGTCATGGTTGGGGTGTTTGTCTTCGTTCAAGCCAGATGGTTCGCGAAAGGGCATCCACTCTTCGTTTGCGGGAGCCGACGCGATGACGCGCACACTTATCCTGCCGGGTTTGATGGGGTCCGGAACGAACCATTGGCAACAGCATTGGCTGTCCGACAACCCCGGCTCGCGCCTGGTGGAGCAGGACAGCTGGGACCGGCCGCATCTGGCTGGTTGGCTCGATCGACTTGAATCTATTCTCGGAAAGCACGGCGATGTTATTCTCGTCGCGCATAGCCTTGGTTGCTTGCTTGCTGCGCATCTAGCAGGCCGGGCGTCGGCTGAAAGAATCCGCGGCGCACTGCTTGTTGCGCCCTGTCATCTCGACAGGACAGAGCGTATCCATCCTGGTGCTATCCGCTTCGGAGCGATGCCGGACGCACCCCTGTCGTTTCCAAGCCTTGTCGTCGGGAGCCTCAATGACCCCTATATGCCGCTCGAGCAATGCCGCCACTACGCGTCCCTTTGGGGCAGCGACCTGATCGATCTCGGTCACGCGGGACACATCAATGTGGCCAGCGGGTTCGGGCGCTGGGTTCATGGCTACAGACTCGCGTCCCTCATTCAACGCCAAGGTTCCGACACAGCGCTCCGGCAGGCATCAGTGATTGGTTCTCATCGCCCGTTCCGGGGATTGGTTCGCGACAGACGATTGCTTTCCTAGAGCCGGCTGCCCCACGGAACGAAGCGCCGTTCGATCAGCCGCGCAACGGTTTCAAGCAGAAAGGCGATTACGGCAATGGCGAGGATGCCGCCGATGACGACGTCGGTGACAAGAAATTGGGCGGCAGCCTGAATCATGAATCCGAGGCCCCGCGTTGCCGCGACAAGCTCCGCGGCAACAAGCGTCGACCATCCGGCACCAAGCGCGATCCGGATCCCGGTGAGGATCGAGGGCAGGGCACTCGGAAGGGTGACATGCCGGAGGACCTGGATGGGCGTTGCTCCAAAGGAGCGGGCGGCGTTGATCCTGTCTCTCGAAACGGACTTCACTCCCGCGACGGTCGAGAGGATGATCGCCGGCAGCATGGCAAGCGAGATAACAACGACTTTCGAGGTCTCGCCGATGCCGACCCAGATGATGATCAGCGGCAGATAGGCAAGCGGCGGCAAGGGTCTAAGGAATTCCACGACAGGGTCGAAAATCCCCTTGCCGACGTGGCTTGACGCAATGGCGAGGCCCACCGGAATGCCGATCGCGACAGAGGCAAGCAGGGCTGCGAAAATTCTCAGAAGACTAGCCAGCGTGTGTTGCGCCAACGTCGAATCCACAAACCCTGTGGTGGCGAGATTGCCGAGCGACGCCGCAACTGTCAGTGGCGACGGCAGGAAGACCGGGGAAACGACCTGGTAGAAAGATAACATCCACCAGCCGGTGATCAGGACGGCAACCGTTCCCACGGATATCAATGTGGTAGGGGTGGCGAGGCCGGTCTTTGCGCCGCTATTGTCGGCTTTCGCGATCGCGCCGGCGGGAGCCGGAGTTTCCATCGGCAGCGTCATGCGGCGTGCTCCGTCCTGGTGTCGTGAATAAGGTCTGTCAGCCTGTCGTGCAGTGCCTGGAAGGCCGGGTCTTTCTTGATCGAGTGCGCAGATCTGTCATCGAGCGCGGCTCGCCCGAACGATACGGGAATGTCGGCAGTGATGCGGCCCGGATTGGGCGACAGCACGATGATCCGCGTGGCAAGGAAAAGTGCTTCCTCGATACTGTGCGTGACCAGCATGACGCCGGCCCCGCTTTCCGCCCAGACGCCCAGGAGGAAGGATTGCATCCTTTCTCGTGTCAGCGCATCGAGGGCGCCCAAGGGCTCGTCCATGAGAAGGAACTTCGGTTCCGACGCGAGTGCGCGGGCTATGCCGACCCGCTGGCGCATGCCGCCGGACAGTTCCCAGATTTTCTTGTCGCCCGCGCCAGGCAGTCCGACATGCAAGAGCAACCGGTCGGCCGTTTGGTGCCGCTCTGCCACGGGCACACCGTGCAGCCGCAGGGGGAAGGCAATATTGTCGCGAGCATCGAGCCAAGGATAGAGGGCGTCGTCCTGGAACACGACTGCGCGGTCGGCATCGGGCTTTGTCACCGGCTTGCCATCCACCGCAACGCGGCCCTTTCCCGGTGTGAGAAAGCCGGCGGCGAGGTTGAGCAGGCTTGTCTTCCCGGAGCCAGAGCGGCCGATGACCGCGACGAATTCGTCTGAGCGTACGCCCAAATTGATGGCGTCGAGAACCGGCGCTGAGGCGCCATAGTCCAGAGAAACACCTTCGAAGGTAAGAGAACTCACGGTACGGCCTTTCGGAATGGCCGGGCGTCGGCAGGGACGCCCGGCGAGTGCGTCATTTTCAGAAGGAAAGCTTGGCTGCTTCCTCGACCCACCGGGTCGAGACGTAGAGCGAATAGTCCGGAAGGATCGACGGGATCTTGCCCTGTTCCAGAAGGAAGGCCGATGTCTCGGCGACCGCCTTGACGGTGCCGCCCCCCAACAGTCCGGTGCCGGCCTGTTCTTCAAGCGAGGGGAAATAATAGCCCTTGAGCAGCGCCGGAACCTCATCCTGCTTGGCGCCGGTCAGCTTCGCGATCTTCTTCGCCTCCGCCGAGGTGCCGCTCCATCCATCCGGATTGGAGCGATAGGCGGCATAGGCATCTCCGGTAACCTTTACGAAGGCGGTAACGACTTCCGGATGAGCTTCGGCAAAAGCCTTGCTGACGATCCAGGCATCGAATGTCGGGCCGCCCCAGTCGGCGACGTCCGCCGAAGTCGCAAGCACTGTCCCCGATTTCTTCAGCTCGGTCAGCACCGGATCCCACACATAGGCGCCGTCAATATCGCCACGTGCCCAAGCGGCGGCGATTTCCGGCGGGCGGAGATTGAGAATCTCAAGCGACTTCGGATCGATGTTCCAGTGCTTCAGCGCGGTGAGCAGGCTGTAGTGCGCCGTGGAAACGAACGGCGTGGCGATCTTCTTGCCAACCAGCTCCTCCGGCTTGGTAACACTCTTGACAGCCAGCGCTTCCGCCTCGCTGATCAGGCCGACAACGAAGATCGTCTCGATCCCGAGCCCCCGGCTTGCGGCGGCGGCCAGCGGCGACGAG
>UCOA01000083.1 GCA_900474095.1 Hyphomicrobiales bacterium
GCCGCCGGCAATCGCAACCGCACCGCCGGTGATATGCAACAGCCGCATCAGCACGGCGCCGGTGGCAAACAGGATCAGAGCCGTGACAACCGCCGTCAAGACCATCTGGCGGCCGATCGCCGCCTTGGTCTTGGCGTCGAAGGCCTGGGTCATTTCCAGGAAGGGCACGAGTGCGATTTTCGGTCCCATGCCGACGAGCAGAAGCAGGAGAAGCTTGGCCACTAGGCCAACATCGATGACTGTGAAATCCATAAGAAACGCCCTCGACAGCTACTTTCTACGAGTTATCAACTATCCCAAAGGGATTGTCTATCGGTCGGGAACGCCTCAATTCGGATATACTTTCGCCTGTAGTACCCCATTACGGTTGGGAAGCAGACTGGGCGTCGGACAAAATATCTCGTGAGAAGAACCGGGCTATGATCCTTCGCCCGACCACCGATGGCTCCCTCAAGCAGCCGCACGCTTTCGGATTAGCATCCAAGGCGGGCAAAGCCTATATTAGCTCGTGCCCCGACAACGGTATTTCATGGAGACGTTGATGAGCCGCGACCCTTACTACATTTTGGGCGTGAAGCGGGACGCCACACAAAAGGATATCCAAAGCGCATTCCGCAAGCTCGCGAAGAAACACCACCCCGACCTCAACCCCGGCGACAGCCCTGCGGAGGAGCGCTTCAAGGAAATCTCCACCGCCTATGAGCTTCTGAGCGACGAGCAGAAACGTGCTCGATTTGACCGCGGTGAGATCGATATGTCGGGTGCCGAGCAGGCACCACGCGATTATTACCGCGACTATGCGTCGGCAAGCGACCCCGGTGGTCCTTATCATAACAGCGCCGGCTTCGCCGATTTTGGCGAAACGGAAGATCCTTTTTCCGCCTTCTTTTCCCGTCGCACGTACGATGGTCGGTTCCGTTCGAGGGGGCAAGATCGTTATTTCTCGATGGCGGTCGATTTTCTCGATGCCGTCAATGGCGCTAAAACCCAGGTGAGACTGCCGGACGGCACCGCCCTTGACGTTCAAATCCCTGTGGGTACGCGCGATGGACAAACGTTGCGTCTTAGCGGCAAGGGAGAGTCGGGAATTGGCGGCGGGGCGCCGGGCGATGCTTTCATCGAGGTTCATGTGCGACCGCACCGTTTCTTCGAGCGCGACGGCGACGACATTCGCCTGGATTTGCCAATCTCGCTGGGCGAAGCGGTCCTCGGCGCCAAAATCCGCGCGCCGACCCCCACCGGTCCAGTGACGTTGACAGTGCCCCCGCATTCCAACAGCGGGAAGATCTTGCGTCTGAAAGGCAAAGGCGTGCCGAAACAGGGCGGTGGCCGCGGCGATCTCTTTGTGACCCTGAAGATCGTGTTGCCCGACAGTGCCGATCCGCGTCTCACCGCTTTCATGAAGGAATGGTCCGAGGCAAACAGACAGGATCCGAGAAAGGGCATGGGAATCGCACCATGAACGAGGTTGAATTTTGCCTGAAGCTTGAGATCGACGCACCCGCGCTCGCCGTGTGGGTCGAGCAGGGCTGGCTTATTCCCGACAAGACAGGCCCCGAAGCGCAGTTTCGCGATGCGGATTTCGCACGCGGTCGGCTGATCCTCGAGATGACCCGCGACATGGGCGTCAACGAGGCGGGTGTGGATCTTGTCATGGAACTTGTTGATCAGCTTCACAGCCTGCGACGCACAATGCGAGACCTGACGGCAGCACTCTGCCGGCAGGACGAAGAAACGCAGTTCAAAATACTTCGCTCAGTCGGCCGCAGCGAATGATCGAGACGGCCATGACAGGCGAAACAGCGCGTTGCCATTTAAAAACGACACGGCAAAGCGAAATTTCACGACGGCATCGCCGGCGGAGGCTATAGCCTTTTGTCACGAGCAAGAAAAATGGACCTGAGCCCATGACGGACACCGTTGTCGATCGCTTCCTTCGTTATGTCGTCATCGATACTCAATCTGATCCCAAGTCGTCGACGCAACCCTCGACCGAGAAGCAGAAGAACCTAGGCCGCATGCTGGTCCAGGAATTGCTGGCGATCGGTTTGTCCGACGGGCATATCGATGAGCATGGTTACGTCTATGCGACCATTCCCTCCAATGTCGACAAGCCTGTGCCGGTGATCTGCTTTTGCTCGCACATGGACACGGCCCCCGACTTCACCGGAACAAACGTCAAGCCGAAAATCGTCCGGAACTACACCGGTGTCGACCTCCGGCTTTCAGGCGATCCCCAGCAGATCATCCGCATCAGCGACAATCCGGCGCTGCGCCACCAGATCGGCAACGATATCATCACGACCGATGGCACGACCCTGCTCGGCGCCGACGACAAGGCCGGACTGGCCGAAATCATGACAGCAGCGCAGTTCCTCGTCGACAATCCCCACATCCGGCATGGGATGATCAAAATCCTCTTCACAACCGATGAAGAAATCGGCCGCGGCGTCGACAGGGTCGATCTCGAAAAGCTCGGCGCGCAGTTCGCCTATACGGTCGACGGCGAAACAGCCGGGCATATCGAGGATGAGACCTTCTCGGCCGATGGCGTCGAGATCACTATTCAGGGCGTCGCCATCCATCCCGGCTTCGCTCGGGGGAAGATGGAGAATGCCGCCAAGATCGCCGGGGCAATTCTCAGCCGTCTGCCGAAGGATGCCGCACCGGAGACGACTGCAGGCCGAGACGGCTTCGTTCACCCAACGGGTGTCACAGGATCAATGGAAAAGGCGGTCCTGAGTTTTATTGTCAGAGACTTCGACGATGATGGCCTCGCCGCAAAGGAAGTCATGCTTGAGACGCTCGTCAAGGACGTGATGGCGGAGTATCCGGGTTCGTCCTACACCTTCGAGGTCAAACAGCAGTACCGCAACATGAAGGCGATTCTGGACCGTCATCCGCAACTCGTCGAAAACGCCATCGAGGCAGTCCGCCGCGCCGGCTTGGAGCCCGTGCGCGGCAGTATCCGCGGCGGTACCGACGGTTCACGCCTATCGTTCATGGGCCTGCCCTGCCCCAATATCTTCGCCGGCGGCCACGCCTTTCATTCCCCGCTCGAATGGGTCAGTCGGCAGGACATGGAAAAGGCCGTCAAGACGCTCGTCGAACTGGCGAAAATCTGGGAAGAGCGTGCTTAACCAGACCTTTCCTGGTTGAATCGGGTCAAGGGCCGCGACCGTTGTCGATCGGAACGAGGCGTGAAATCGAGGCGACGTTCTTCAGCGATCGCGGGCGAGGTGACCCACAAGACCACGCCGGCCGCGTTCCATGACGACGTTATGGTTCCATCGGAAGATCGGCTTCAGGATGAATGAAAGTCTGACCATCCAAGGCTTCGTCACCTTGACGATCCAAACGTAGCGCACATGGCATTTCGAGCCTTCGGGTCGTAGCGTCCACCGGCCGATGCCTTCAAGTTCGCCGGTGGCGCGGCCCTCGATGGTCACAAGCGGCTCGATCCTCACCGTCTGCATCTCGAAGATGAGGTCGTAGGGCAGCGCGGTGGACCATCGCATCCGGAGAACGGAACCGATTCCCGCTTCGTCGCCCTCGCGCAAAACATCGACCTGTTTCACGGACGGCCACCAGTCAGGCCATGTCTCCGGCGTATTGAGCACCTGCCAGACATCGTCAACCGATGAATCGACGATCCATTCCGTAACAAGATGAAACTCGGTCGAGGACATCGCACATCCGGCTTCAAGCTTTTAAACCCCGCGGCAAGCGCCGAGAGGCGCTTGCGACATTATACATCAGCGGTACCTGAAAAATATCGACCGAGCCCAGCCGCTCAACTGCGCAGGCCAGGCGCCTCCTGGCCGGTGCGGGCCACATACTCGGTGTAGCCGCCGCCATATTGGTGGATGCCTTCGGGCGTCAGTTCAAGCACCCGATTGGAGAGTGCTGCGAGGAAATGCCGATCGTGCGAAACGAACAGCATTGTGCCCTCATATTCCGACAGCGCCTTGATCAGCATTTCCTTGGTATCGAGGTCGAGATGGTTGGTGGGCTCGTCCAGCACCAGCAGGTTTGGCGGGTCGAACAGCATGATCGCCATGACCAACCGCGCCTTCTCGCCGCCCGACAGCACCCGGCACTTCTTCTCCACATCGTCGCCGGAAAATCCGAAACAGCCCGCCAGCGCCCGCAACGGACCTTGCCCCGCCTTCGGGAACGCGTCCTCCAACGACTGGAACACAGTGCGCTCGCCGTCCAGAATATCCATCGCGTGCTGGGCGAAATACCCCATCTTGACGCTGGCACCCAAGGCGACGCTGCCCTGATCAGGCTCGGCCGAGCCTGCGACGAGTTTCAGCAAAGTCGACTTGCCGGCGCCGTTGATGCCCATGATGCACCAGCGCTCGCGGCGACGCACCATGAAGTCCAGTCCTTCATAGATGCTGCGGCTGCCATAGCTCTTGTGCACGTTCTTGAGGTTGATTACGTCCTCACCCGAGCGCGGCGCCGGCTGAAACTCGAACGCCACCGCCTGGCGGCGCTTGGGCGGTTCCACCCGTTCGATCTTGTCCAGCTTCTTCACGCGGCTCTGTACCTGGGCTGCGTGCGAGGCACGCGCCTTGAAGCGCTCGATGAACTTGATTTCCTTGGCGAGCATCGCCTGCTGCCGCTCGAACTGGGCCTGCTGGTGCTTCTCGTTCTGCGCCCGCTGCTGCTCGTAGAATGCATAGTCGCCCGAATAGCTGGTCAGCGATCCGCCGTCGATCTCGATGATCTTGGTGACGATGCGGTTCATGAACTCGCGGTCGTGCGAGGTCATCAGCAAAGCGCCCTCATAACCTTTCAGGAATTCCTCGAGCCAGATCAGACTTTCAAGATCCAGGTGGTTGCTCGGCTCGTCGAGAAGCATGGCATCCGGCCGCATGAGGAGAATACGGGCTAGCGCCACACGCATCTTCCAGCCGCCCGACAGCTTGCCAACGTCGCCATCCATCATCTCCTGGCTGAAGCTCAGGCCCGCCAGAACCTCGCGCGCGCGGCCCTCCAGCGCATATCCGTCCAGTTCCTCGTAGCGCGCTTGCACCTCGCCATAGCGCTCGATGATCGCGTCCATCTCGTTGGCGCGATCGGGGTCAGACATGGCCGCCTCGAGCTCGTGCAGCTCAGCGGCAACGTCGCTCACCGGGCCGGCACCGTTCATCACCTCGGAAACGGCGCTGTGACCAGCCATCTCGCCTACATCCTGGTTGAAATAACCGATGGTCATCCCCTTATCGGCGGACACCTGGCCTTCGTCGGGCTGCTCCTCCCCGGTGATCATCCGGAAGAGCGTCGTCTTGCCGGCCCCGTTCGGCCCGACGAGGCCGATCTTCTCGCCCTTGTTAAGTGCCGCGGAGGCCTCGATGAAGAGCAGACGGTGGCTGTTCTGCTTGCTGATATTGTCGATACGGATCATGTGTGCGTGAGGTCCAAAACGTTGCGGCGGCAAAAGGGCATGTGCCGCGGGGCGTATCGCAAATTTTCGGCAGGGTAAATGGGCGGCGTCGCTACCGACTGGCAACTGGAAGCCTTCGCCTTGGCTGCGTCCGGAAACGCGGTGCAATCCGCTCCGCCGGAATGGCGGCAGCCGAGCCCATCAGCTCCAGGGCAACATGGGGTGCCAACTCAACCGAAAACCGGCAGCCTTGTCGAAATCCCCTTTACCGCGCCTCTTTTTCGTAGAGGCAGGCATGGATCGAGGCGAAGATCATGAGAACGACGAGCGCTACCAAACCAAGGATCTGAGCGATTGCCAGGCCGAAGGCCCTCACCGGCATCAAGGCAGGTCTCCGGCCAGGCCCTGCGGACTGTCGCGCCGGTTTCGCCGCATCCGAACCTGCCGTCACCATGATTGCATTTGCTCTCAAATGCTCGGTCAGTTTCCGGTTTATCTCCGCATCCGTTGCGTCGCCATCGGCGCTCAGACGTAGCTCGTGTTTGCGCGCCGATGTCTCAGTCATGCGAAAGCCTCTCCTTCGATCTGCCGATTGCCTGCGCGTTCACGGTTTAAGGAGGATCGGCCGGTCCGGCCCCATCACTGGGTAACAGCGACCGGCTCGACCTTGACGACGTCGCCCGGCTGGACAAGGGTACCTTCGTCCGCCGGTATCTTGGTCGACGTTCCATCCTTCTGCCGGACGATGGAATAGGTGATGCTGGCAACCGCACCGGCTTGCGGCGTCTGCGCCGCGTCGGCCGATTGCAGGAGCGCTTCGGTCATGAGGTCGCGGCTGGTGGTAAGCTTCAGGGCCAGCGTATCCAGTTCCGCTTCGGTGTTCTGCAGTTCCTGGGCGAGCTGGGCATCCCAATCGTTTCGAAGGTTGGTCTCGTCCTGGTTGGCCTTGCTGACGTCCTGCTTGGCTTTCAACGACGCCGTGTCGATGTCAAGCAAGGCCGCCTGCAGATCCGCCGCCCTCTGTTCGACGGTGAGCTTGCGCGCGCTCAGCGCGAGCCCCTTTTCCGCCAGCGTATCGACGCGGTCCTTGTCTTCCATCACCAGCTCCAGTTGACGTGTCTGGGTGACGGACTTCTTGCCGAGTGCCTCGATCTCGTTCTGCAGCAGCGACTTCAGCTCCGCAAGCTGCGTCAGTTGAAGCTTCAGACGTTTGTCGCGCGAGACCATCAGGGCCTTTTCGCTCTCGACGAGACTTGCCGCATCGGCGGCCTTTTGCAGTTCCGGGGGAACGGCGATGTCGCTCTTCTCAGCGATTTCTGCCTGCAGGCGCGCCCGCCGGACGAGAAGCCTGTTTCTCTCGGCGATCCGTACCGAAGATTCGCCCTGAGCCGTGATGAAATCGCGCGCAAAACGCTGACCGCTGTCGGCCCGGCGCAGTCCGCCACCAAGGCTGACCGCCTTCAGGACCGTCATCTCCGGCGCGAACGGATATTCTCCGGGCGTCTGGACGTCGCCGGCCAGATAGATGGGCCGGTATTGGGCAAGTTCGACCGACGCAGACGGACGGTCCGGTAAGCCGAACAGTTTTTGAAGCTGCAGCCCAACTTCATCGGCAACCTCGGACGTCGTTTTTCCCGAGGCGGGAAGTGTCCCGAGAAACGGCAGGGAAATGCCGCCCGACGCACCGACCGTGTAGTCGCCGCTGACGGCCGACCAATCCCTGACGGTTCCTTCGGCGGTCTGCCACTCCGCAACGCGGATTCTCAACTTGTCCATGGCGCCGAGCGTGTAATCGTCGGCAAAAGCCAACTGGAGACCCGAAGCGCTGATTGCGAGCGCGAATACGGAAAGGCGCGCCGCATCTGCGGCTCGCTTGCCAAGGGCAGGAAGTCCTAGACCAAGACTTCTTTTCATAAAAATCCTCACTTAATTAACAAAGCCGATCCCGGCGTGACGACGGAAGCGGCGTATCACGAAACTGAAGGCTGAGATCAGTAGCTGCCTCGGGACAGGCAGACGGCGGGAATTGTCTTTGCAACGATGACGACATCGTTGATCAGCGACCAGTTGGTGACGTAGTGGGTATCGAAGGCGATTCGTGCAGCATAGGAAACATCGTTACGTCCGCTGACCTGCCACAGTCCGGTCAGACCGGGGCGTGACTTCAGATAGTAGACCGCCGACGTTTCATAAAGCTCAAGCTCGTCTTCCACGACGGGACGTGGGCCGACGACACTCATGTCACCGCGGATGATGTTGAGGAGTTGCGGGAGCTCATCAAGGCTCAATTTGCGCAACACGCTGCCGACGATCGTAACACGCGGATCGTCCTGCAATTTGCGGGTCGCCTGCCATTCCTCATAGGCCTTCGGATTTTTGCGCAGATGATCCTGCAGGATCTTGTCTGCATCCGTCGCCATGGTCCGAAACTTGAGGCACTTGAAGAAGCGACCATTGTGACCCACGCGGCGGTGTCCATAAAAGACACTCCCGCCATCCGAAAACTTCACCAGGGCCATGAGAAGCAGAAAAATCGGACTGAAGATGATCAGCGCCAGCGACGCTGCAACGATGTCGAACCCCCTCTTTGATATTCCCCCTATCGGCCGGTGTGCCCCGGCTTCGATGGTCGTAAAATACGGCGAACTTGCCGATCGAGTCGCAGACTTCATGGGAGATAACTCCATTTGCGTTGGCGATTGGTCGGGTCCCCTTGGGGCGCATGGCATCAATTACACGGGAGAGTGTAGAGGCAGATTTTGTTTTTTAAAGGCAGATTTCATGCCGCATTTCGCGCCACAGCAGGTCCGCCCTTAAGTTAAAAAGAAATAATTGATTATTATGCGATATTTCCACAAAATTTTGGCATATAGTCAAATCTATTTGAAGACTACACCTCGGATAGACTGAAAATACTCCGAGAATAGATTTTTGTTTATTCTTTTTTAAAGCGATTTAGTGGTTTGGTTTATATTATATTACGCTTTGACTTTTTAACAGCATACTGAGTTTATTCATCGTTTAGCGCGTATTTTTTGCAATGCAACATTATTTTGCACTGCACATGTTTCTATTAAAAACAGCTAATTTTGTAACAAAAGTTGACCAATAAAGCTGTTTTCTCGCAACCTCCAGCTATTTAAAACACGCACATCAGCCACTGGTTGTCTCGCTGGACGGAAGCTCGGCGGAAATGTGGCAAAATCCTGTTTCGTGCACTGATTTGCAGGCCATCGCACCCGGTCAGCGATGAAAGGTCGCCGTCGGGCGTATGGTCGTGTCCGACGACACCAAAAATGTTTCAAGTTATCGGGCAATCGACAGATGAATTTAAATGCGAGCTAAGATTTGATGCGATAAATGGTTCTGACAAAGATGAAACATAGTGTCCCGGCGGCGGTTGAATCTGCAGCCCACGTTCGATATGTTAATAATCGCCTAAGAGGAGAAGGTGTTTTTTCCATGATGCGCGCAAATCAAGACGTAGCCTTGAGGGTGTCCTGATGTTTGCACCACGTGTTTTTGCCAGCATGTTGGGTTGTTTGGCCGTTTTTGCCATCGCGACCTACTTTTTGACTGGCTCAGCCTGGACCACCGCTTGGCAGACATTGGTCTGCGCCGTTCTGTTGCAGGCCGGATACTTCGTCGCCGTCGTGGCGCTCGTGACAAAAGAAGGCAGGGGTCGCCGGAAAGCGACTCGGGGCCATCTGGCGGCTTCCACATCGGCCGGCGACGACAAAGAGCCTAAAACCCTTCGCGTTCCTAACAATCCGCGCCACTTCAACTCCTGAACGAGCCGATAAACTGCCCCTGGGGGGCCATTTCCGCTACCCTTTGCAGAGCGCGAAGACGGCAAACTCTTCGCACTTGCAACATCACACCTTGTCGCCTGTTCAAAGCCGGCCTAGTTTCGGCGTGACAGCGATAAAGGAAGATGATCATGAAACCGAATGCCGATGTCTGCGTCATCATCGCCGCGAAGAATGCGGCCGAGACGATCGGACGTGCGATCAAGTCAGCGCTGGCGGAACCTGAAACCGCGGAGGTGATCGTCGTTGACGACGGCTCGAGCGACGGCACCGCGGATGTTTCCCGGCAAGTGGATGACGGTACCGGCAGGCTGACCGTCGCAAGCTTCGACATCAACAGGGGACCGGCGGCGGCCCGCAATCACGCCATCTCGCTCTCAAAGGCACCGGTGCTTGCGATCCTCGATGCCGATGATTTTTTCTTTGCGGGCCGGCTGAAAAGCCTGCTGTCCCAGCCGGATTGGGATTTCATCGCTGACAACATAGCCTTTGTCGATGAGGAAAAAGCATCGAGCGCGCATCTTGCGCTTCAAACCTTTCCGGCGGCGCCGCGTACTCTTGATCTCGGCGAATTCATCGAGGGCAATATCTCCAAGCGAGGCGTCCGGCGTGGTGAGATCGGATTTCTTAAACCGCTCATGCAGCGTGATTTTCTGGACGCGCACAAGCTTCGCTATCAGGAAAGCCTGCGGCTGGGCGAGGACTACGACCTCTACGCCCGTGCGCTTGCGAAGGGCGCGCGCTACAAGATCATTCACAGCTGCGGCTATGGCGCAGTCGTCCGCAGCAACTCGCTGAGCGGCAGCCACCGCACGATCGATTTGAAGCGGCTCTATGAGGCCGACAGGGCAATCCTGTCGCAGAGCGACCTTTCCGACCGTGCCAGGGCGCTGATCGGCCGGCACGAGCGGCATATTCGCGGACGATACGAGCTGCGGGAATTCCTCGACATCAAGCGCCAATCCGGCCCGAAGGCCGCCCTGCTCTACGCGCTCGGCAAGCCATTCGCGATCCCGGCGATCGCCGGTGGAATCCTTGCCGACAAGACCGAGCGTTTTCGCCGGCAGCCCGACACGGCGCCGGTGGCGCTCGGCGGATCGGGGGCGCTGCGTTATTTGCTGCAGCCGCCATCAACTGCCGCCTGAGGCTGCGGTTGATGGTGCAGCGTACGCCCGGCGCTAAAAGCGCATCGCGAGAAAACGGATTCATGCGATGCGCTTGTCTGTGTTCTTATGCCTGTCGTTGCCGCAAAACCGCGGCACCATTTTGGGCGATATGCACTAGAAGTAGGCGCGGCGTACGCTCTCGACGACGTCCAGAAAACGCTCCTTGCGCTCGGCCAGAACATGATCAGCGCTCAACTGCTGCGTGGCGCGTGCTGCCTGCCACAGCGACAAGGCCGAAGGCGCGGCGAGCAGCTGCTTTGCGGCAACACGCAGCGAGGTCTGCGTGGGGTCGCGTACTGCAACCATCGCGCTGTCATCGATCTCCCGCTTGTTGGGGTCCTCCGGAGCCGGCTGCTTCGTGTCGAAGCCAATGCCCCAGAAACGCGCGCCCTTGGCGATCGCTTCGGCCCGGGTTGATACGGGAACATGACGCGGACGATACGTAACGCCGACGGTCTGGGCCCAGTCGTTCCATTTGAAGCTGTTGATGCTGTTGGACGTCGTGACCGCGACCCACGGCACGCGGAACGCATCGGCAAGAATGGCGCCATGCATCGATTCCGCGACGATCAATTCCGACTGGGCAATCTCGCGAATGACCTCCTTGGCGTCACCGCGCGGATCGATATAATGCAGGCCGACAGTTCCGCAAATAATGGGCCATATGCCGGCCGCAGCCGATTCCCAATGGGGAACGAAGCTCTTCTTGTGCTTTTTCGGCAGGTTTTTGAATTCAGGCATTTCGGCGACCATGACGGCCGGGTCAATGATGCCGAGTTTTGGATCAACGCCCACCTTCCGCGCCGTCAGAGGACCGCGCACGCAGCGGATGTCCCATTCGCGTTTATCGCTCATGTCCGGCAAGATGCCGTAGCCAAAGCCGCTTCCCAGCACCAGCTTATGCCGGCCCTCCGGTAGAAGCGCACGGTTGAGGACCGTACCGACACCGACAAGGAGGGTTTCAGTGCGAACATCGCGAAAGCCCGGGATCAGAAAATCCCATAGCCACAGATTAAGGTCGTCGCCGAAGTTTCCGTGCTGCGATTCCCAGTAATATGGGTCCATGACCAACTCCTGTCTGCATTGCCAAGGGACGTGAAATGACACGACATGCCGGTGCAGTCACGGATGTCAATGTGCGCAGCAAAAAAAATGCTGCACGTGCGAAGGCTATCGTGATAATTTCCCGACGGCAAGCTGAAGCACACTTTGCAGCAGTCTGGGATCGCGCCAGACCCAGCGTGCGAGGAGATTGAACTGAGGCATCTTCCGCCGCTTGACCAACCGCGCCTGGCTCCAGAGGGCCTGCTTCCTTGCGGTATGCTTGTAGGTGTGGATGGAAGCGGCTTCCGCTGTTTTGCGTGGAAACCGCCCTTCCAAGGTATCGAGTGCAACCCATGTGTTGAATTGCTGCGTGAGAAACTGCGGAGAATCGCTATCGATACTGTGGAAGATATTGACGCCTTCTCCCCGGACCGCGCCCGGGTCGTTGCAGAGGACGACCCGCTCGGCTGCAATCGCGCAGTCGCAAAAGAACAGCACGTCTTCCGCCGCCAGACGAAGCTCCGCTTCGAAGCGGCGAACCTCGAACAGCTTTCGCCCGATCACCATGCAGGACAAGTGCAAGAAGCTCCAATCCTGGAGCATGACCTTGGGAAATTCGGGAACTTCAAGAACCAGCGGTCTCTCCGAAAGCCGGATTACAGTCTCGGTCTTCTGCAGTTCGGACACCTTGAAATGGTAGTAAAAGGCGTCGCCGCCGGTAATCGAAGCCCAGTAGCAATCCGATCCGAAACGGGTCATCGCATCATGGGCGTTCTTGAGATGATCCTTGGTCCAAAGGTCGTCGGAATCGAGAAAGGCGACAAAATCCGTTTGCGCCGTAACGTTGTTAAGGCCCGTGTTGCGCGCTCCGCCAGGTCCGGCGTTCGGCTGTTTGATCACCTTGATGCGCGCATGCTGTTCCTGCAGCAGGCCGTCGAGGTCGACTTCCACCGGGAAGGGAGACTCATCATCGACGATGAGGATATCGAAATTCTGGTAACTCTGCGCGAAAACGGACTCCAGCGCCCGTCGCAGAATTCCAGCCTGTTTCTGGTAGTAAGGAATGATAACCGTAAATTTCGCCATCTTTTCGTCCTTGCGGTTTGTCTAGAAGATGTTGCTGGTTTCCTCCCTCAGCCTGCGCCAGCTCGGCGCTTCTCCTCTGCCTTGATCCTCCCAATCGACACACAGGACTTAACATGCCCCCTACAGTTAACGTCAAATCCGTCACGAGCAATGTCGGTTGGAGCATTTTATCCAAGACAAGTACATTCGGGCTTAAGTTTGTCACCGTGCCGATTCTTGCCCGTATCCTCACGCCGCAGGAGTTCGGTGCGGTCGCCGTTGCACTGACCGTTGTTCAGTTTCTGGCCATGATCGGTGGCGCGGGCCTGACCTCGGCGCTGGTCATTCAGCGCGAAGAGGAGATGGAAACGGTCCATTCGGTCTTCTGGGCAAACCTGGGAATTTCCTGCCTCATGGCCCTTGGGCTCTATCTCTATGCGGATTTCTTTGCTGCGCTGCTTGGCGCTCCAGAAGCCGCTTATCTCTTGAGAATCATGAGTTTTCTCATCCCTCTTCAACTCGGTGGCGATGTTGCCTACTCGCTACTTGCCCGGCGGATGAACTTCAGCAAGGACGCCGTCTGGAGCATGATCTCCGAATCGCTTGGCGCCGTCGTTGCCGTTGCGCTGGCGCTTCTCGGCTGGGGCGTCTGGGCGTTGATCGCGCAGCTTTTCGTCTCCGCGCTCGTGCGCCTTTGCGGCCTGTATGCCGTCTCGCACTATATGCCGCGCTTCGTTTTCCACCCCGGCCGGGTCGTCGGATTGAGCCGCTTCAGCCTTGGCATGATGGGCTCTGAAATCGCCAATTTCATCACCTTCCAGTCGCCGATGGTGATCATTTCGCGCTATCTGGGCCTTGCCGATGCGGGCGCCTACTCGGCCGCCAACCGCTTTGCCAGCATTCCGAACCAGGTTGTGCTTTCCGCCGTCATGGGCGTTCTTTTCCCGGCTTTCAGCGGCATGATGGATGACAAGCAGCGCCGGTCGCAGGCGCTGATGTTCAGCACACAGGTGACGACGGTCTTGCTCGCTCCGATGATGTTCGGTCTTTGGGCGCTCGCGGAACCGTCCATGCGCGTTCTCTTCGGCCAGCAGTGGGCTTATGCCTGGCCAGTACTGGGGCTGCTTGCGCTTTCCAAAGGCATTCTGACGCCGTGCAGCACCTTCATTCCCTACCTGAAAGGCGTCGGGCACGGCCGCGCGCTGTTCTGGTCTGCCGTCATTCGCGCGATCGTTACCTGCGCCGCGGTCGCCTATGGCGCGAGCACCGGCACACTGATACACGCGATGATCTGGCTTTGCATCGTCAATGCCGCAACGCTGGTGGCCTATTCCTGGGCAGTCTTTCGCGCGGACGGGACACCATTCGTCAAGGGGCTCTATGTCAGCAGCCGCCCCATGCTGATGGCGTTGGTGATGGCACTCCTCATTCGCTACCTCCTCGATACGTTCGGCTCTCTCTTGCCCAATCCGGTGCTGCAGATTGTCGTCGGCGCCCTGCTTGGGGGGCTTGTCTACATGGTATTCGTGGTTCTTTCGGAGCGTCCGCTGCTCACAAAAATTTACGAGCTCGCCAACAACAGGCGTCGCAGGACAAAAGCGGAAAATACCGGCGCGTGAACTTTGCTAACATGCCGCCGTATGGTTGTGAGAACGCCTTATTTCGGGACATAATCCGGACCGAGCAGGGGGGACTCATAAACCCTGACGTGCAAAATCGTCTATTTTTGAATAAACTTCTTCCGACAAAAATACCCCCTGAGGGATTTTTATCGGAATATTCGAACATTCTTCAAAACGCTGTGCCTAGTCAGTTTTTCAGAACGCCGATGCCAAGATCGTGCACCAGGCAGATATCTTTTCCTGCTCCCAGCCGCGTGCAATGCAGCATGAAAGGCAAATTTCTTGCTGCGGCGCCATATTATTTGCCGCGCACTGTCCTATCTTCCGCGACGCAGGTTCAAGCCTGCTCTGGTTGAAACGGCCGCTTTGGGGGGAGTGGCCCAAACAGGGGATGTCGTCTTGGTTATCGACGCGAACATATCATCGCGGATCAATCTGATGCGCATCTTGCTCATCTCGGGGATCGTCTTTGTACACGTTCCGTATGATCCGCAGACCAGCCCATTTCTCGGCGCCAACGGCTTCATCGATTGGGTCCGCGTTTTTCTCGGGGATAGTCTTTTCCGCGTCGGCGTACCGTGCCTGAGCGCGATTTCCGGATATCTCCTTTTCCGCCGCGGGCTTGATGCTTTCGACTACGGCAAGACGATCCGTTCCAAGGCGCGAACGGTTCTCCTGCCGTTCCTGATCTGGAATCTCGCCTTCCTGGTGTTCGTCTGTGTCTCACAGAAACAGGACGTCGGCTTCGGCTATCTTCCGGACGCGATCAATGCGACGCCGCGCGACGTGGCGACCCTTGCCCTTGCGATCGAGGCACCGCCCATCAACATTCCCTTATATTTCCTGCGCGACCTGCTTCTCTGCATCCTGCTTGCCCCGCTTCTCGGATTGCTGATCAAGCGGTACCCGCTTGCGACTCTGACGGTTTTCTTGATCTACGCCGTTTTCCCGATCCCAAATGGCATTTTTCTGAAGAAATCGATCCTGTTCGGTTTCAGCTGCGGTATTGCTGCGAGCCTCCACAAGGCCGATATCCGGATACTCGACCCGCACGCGGAGAAAATCGCTACCCTGTTTCTGGCCGCCGCCGTCCTGCTGGCGACCGCACTCTATTGGACCGGGCCTGATTTCCCGATGGGGGTCGACATCCTGCTTAACCTGACGGCGATCGGCGGCATTGTCGGTTCCTGGGCAATTTCGGCGATTTTGGTGCGTTCACGCCTTGGAAGGCGGCTTTCGCAAACAGAAGGCCTCAGTTTCTGGATCTTCTGCGCCCACTATCCGCTGCTGGTCGCGTTCTGGATGCTGTGGAATAAGGCGGCCCAGCCGGAGTTCTATCCGCTGTTCTACTTCGCAGCGCCGCTTCTTGCCCTTCTCATTCTCGTCGCCTCGCACAAGGCGGCCAAGCGCCTGACGCCAGGGCTGCATGCTGTGCTGACCGGCAGCCGTACGGGCCAGCCAGCGCTGAAACACGCAACACAAAGCGGAGCGAACCAGAAGGGTCGTCCCGAAATCTATTCCGCAGAGGAAAAGGCGACACGATGACACAAACGATCTCGAAAACACTGACCCTTCTTGCCGTCCTTTCTGCGAGCTTTCCGGTGGCCGCCCTTGCGCAAGGGACGAACGCAGGAACATCCTTCGTCGAGAATTTCGACAAGATCGATCGAAAGATCTGGTACGTTTCGGACGGCTGGGACAATGGTGCCCACCAGAACTGCACTTGGTCGAAGAAACAGGTCACGGTTCAAAATGGCGTGCTCGAATTGACCTTCGAACAGCGCAAGGCCGGCAAGCGAGACTATGTCTGCGGCGAGATTCAGACCCGCAAGCGCTTCCGCTACGGCACCTATGAGGCGCGCATCAGGACCGCTGAAGGCTCTGGTCTGAACTCCGCGTTCTTCACCTATATCGGGCCGACCGACAAGAAGCCGCATGACGAAATCGACTTCGAGGTCCTCGGCAAGGATTCCGGCAAGGTTCAGGTCAACCAATATATTTCGGCCAAGGGCGGCAACGAGAAACTGGTCGATGTCGAGGGCGGCGCGAATGCGGCGTTCAATGATTACGCCTTTGTCTGGGAAAAGGACCGCCTGCGGTATTACGTCAACGGAACCCTGGTGCAGGATGTTACCGACCCGGCGAAAATCCCCGTCAACGACCAGAAAATCTTCTTCAGTCTCTGGGGTACCGACACCTTGAGCGACTGGATGGGCAAGTTCGACTACCGGGGACCGGCAAAGATGCAGATCGACCGCGTCGCCTTCACCGCACCTGGTGACAAGTGCCAGTTTCCGCAATCCATTAGCTGCAAGCTTAATTAAGATCTCTGTTAGCACGCGCAACATCAATGTTGCGGCGCACAAAAAACTGAATTAGGCTCGGCGGAAGCTGAGCGGAAAACAGGAAGTTTTCATGCTGGACGTATTGTACCTGGCGCATGATGTGGCGGACCCGGCGATCAGGCGCAGGACCCTGACACTTGAAGCAGGCGGCGCCAAGGTGACAGTGGCGGGTTTCCGGCGCGGCGCAGACACAGCTTGCGCGAACGGCGTCATCGAGCTTGGCGTCACCAAGGACGGAAAGTTTGCCCAGCGGATCTCTGCGGTAGGCAAGGCTGCGATGGTCCTTGGCAGCAAGCTTCGCGGGACCGGCCGGCCCGGTATCATCATCGCCCGCAATCTCGAAATGCTTGCGCTTGCAAACAGGGCGAACACGATTTTCGGCGGAGACATCCCGATCGTCTACGAATGCCTGGACATTCACCGCCTCCTGTTGCGCAAGGACTTCGCGGGCCGGACCCTGCGTGCTGCCGAGCAATATCTCGGCCGCAATGTCAGCCTGCTGGTCACCAGCTCGCCTGCCTTCATCGAGAATTACTTCCGGCCAATCTCGCAACTGAAAGCCCCAACACTGCTTCTGGAAAACAAGGTCATCGACCTTGGCGGTGCAACGGCAGCAAAACCGGCTTTGCCGCGGCCGCCTGAGCCCGGCGCACCTTGGAAGATCGGCTGGTTCGGTGCCCTGCGCTGCCGGAAATCCTTGAAATTTCTCGCAGAATTCTCGCGCGCCATGGACGGAAAGTTCGAAATCGTGTTGCGCGGGCGGCCGGCCTATTCCGAATTCGACGATTTCGATGGCTTCGTGAAGAACGAGCCGTTCATGACTTTTCACGGCGCCTATAGAAACCCCGAGGACCTCGCTGCCATCTACCATGAGGTCCATTTCTCCTGGGGTATCGACTTCTTCGAGGAAGGTCTGAACTCCAGCTGGCTGTTGCCGAACCGGCTCTACGAGGGCTGCCTATATGGGGCGGTCCCGATTGCCATGAGAGGCACGGAGACAGCCCGCTTCCTCTCGGCAAAACACATCGGCCTGTTGCTGGATCGGGCCGAAAGCGGCGTGCTTGCCCGCCTCCTGGGGGACATGACATCCGCGCGGTACCTGGCTGAGTTCGACCGCGTCGTCGGCACCGGGTCAGAGAACTGGATCTTCGACAAGGGTGACTGCCAGCGGCTCGTCCACCGGCTTACGGCCCTGCGGGCGAACGACGCACATTCCGCAACGCTGCAAGAGCCTTCGCAAACGCAAAACAGTAAGGGTGGACTGCTATGAAAGCCGATGATCTGAAGCGTGGCCGCAGCCTGATCGTTATTCCCTGCCTCAACGAGGCCAAGTATATCGAATCCCTGATCGCCAAGCTCAGAGGTGCCTTGCAGGACCTCGACGCCGATCTCGTCGTGGTCGATGGGGGGAGCACCGACGGCACGCGCGATATCGTCCAGCGGATCGCCGGCGTCAATCCGAAGGTCAAGCTGCTCGACAACCCGAAGAAAATCCAAAGCGCAGCCGTCAATCTCGCGGTCGCAACCCTTGGTGCGAACTACGACTACATGATCCGCATCGACGCGCACGGCGAGTATCCGGTGGATTATTGCCAGCGCCTGATGGAAGACGCCATCGCGACCGGCGCCGATTCCGTGGTCGTCGCCATGAAGACGGTGGGCATCAGCACGTTCCAGAAAGCCACTGCCTTCGCCCAGAACTCCAAGCTCGGCAATGGCGGCTCGAAGCACCGCACAGGCGCGGTCGGCCATTGGGCGGATCACGGGCACCATGCGCTGATGCGGATTTCCGCCTTTCAGGCGGCCGGCGGCTATGACGAAATGTTCAGCCATAATGAGGACGCCGAATTCGATTATCGCCTCCACAAGGCAGGTTACAGGATTTGGATGACCGACAAAACGAGCATGATCTACTATCCGCGCAGCACGGCCGGAACACTGTTCCGCCAGTATTTCGGCTACGGCCGCGGGCGCGCGAAGAATTTTCTGAAGCATCGCGCCATGCCGAGCATCCGTCAGATGTTGCCGCTTGCCGTCGTGCCGGTCGCAATCGGCGCCCTGCTTGCCGTCATCAATTGGGCCGCGGCCATTCCTGTCGTTCTTTGGGCCGTCGCATGCCTTGGCTACGGCGCCTGGATGGCGCTTGGGCAGAGGAATCCCTATGGGCCGCTCGCTGCCGTTTCCGCCATGGTGATGCATTTCGCCTGGTCGGCCGGTTTCTGGCGCGAGCTTCTCGATTTCCGCAATCGACGGGTCGCTTAATGAGAACACAGATGGACCGGAACGAGCGTGACATCCGCATCGATATCGGTGTGTGCACCTATCGGCGAACGGAACTTGAGCAGACCCTGCGCTCGCTGGGTGCGATTGCTGTGCCCGAGGGAGCGACGATCCGCATCATCGTGGCGGATAATGACGAGGTACCGAGCGCCGAAGGTCGCGTGAACGCCTTGCGCGCCTCCGTGCCGTACCCGATCGTCTATGTGCATTGCCCATCCTCCAACATCTCGATTGCCCGCAATGCCTGTCTCGATATTGCGATGGGCGATTTCCTTGCCTTCATCGACGACGATGAGACGGCCAGCGAAAACTGGCTCGTCAGGTTGATTGAAACGGCAGAGGCGACCGAGGCGGATGTGGTGCTCGGCCCGGTGCAGGCCGTCTACGACAAGAACGCGCCACGCTGGATGGCTCGGGGTGATTTTCATTCGACGTTCCCGGTCTGGGTCGGCGACCAGATCGTCACCGGCTACACCTGCAATGCGCTCCTACGTCTTGCAGCCCCCTCGCTCGCCGGGCGGCGCTTCAGCCTCGCGCTCGGCCGCAGCGGTGGTGAGGATACGGACTTCTTCACCCATATGCACCGAATGGGCGGCAAGATCAGCTATGCGCCGGCGGCCTGGGTGCAAGAGCCGGTGCCGGCCAAGCGCGCAGCCTTCTCGTGGCTCGCCAAGCGGAAATTCCGCTTCGGCCAGACACACGGGCGCCTGATCGAAGCGGGGTCGGGCCTGGCGGGCAAGGTCCGCCAGCTGGCTCTTGCCGCCGCAAAGAGCGGCTACTGCGCGATCGCCGCCGCGGCGTTCTTCTTTTCTCCCGTTCGCCGGAACCAATATATACTGCGCGCCTCGCTGCATGCCGGCGTCGTCACCGGGCTTCTCGGAGTGCGGGAAATCGAGCAGTACGGCGCTGCGGAGGCCCGTTCGTCCTGATGGAACATCACCCGCAAGCGACATTCATTCTGGCTGCGTTCAAAGCGCGCGACACGATCGAGCGCGCCATCGACAGCGCGCTGGCCCAGACCGGGGTCAGCGTCGAAGTCATCGTCATAGACGATTGCTCGCCCGACGACACGGCCGATATCGTCGACGCCTACACCGATCCGCGGGTACGGCTGATCCGGCTCGAGAAAAACCGCGGTCCCGGCGGCGCGCGCAATGCGGGCCTTGCGGCCGCACGCGGAGACTGGATCGTCATCCTCGACTCCGACGATGCGATTTCCCCCGGCCGCACGGCACGGATGGTTGCGCGCGCGAAGCGTGCGGATGCCCAGATCGTCGTCGACAATATCGATGTCATCACTCTCGGCGGAGAAACGAAGTGGATGTTTCAGGAAGCAGAGCTCTCCAAACTGGAGACTCTGACGCTTCCGGCCTTCATCGGGTCTAACGTGCTGTTCCAGTCCGAACACAATTACGGTTACATGAAACCGATCTTCGAGCGCCGTTTCCTGGAAGAACACGCCCTTCGCTTCGACGAGACGTTGCCGATCGGCGAGGACTACATGCTTCTCGCGTCGGCACTTGCCAAGGGCGGCCGCTGCGCCGTCGAGCCGACGGCCGGCTACACTTACTACATCAGAACCGGGTCCATCTCCCGGGTGCTGAAGCTGCATCAAGTGGACGCGATGCTCGCAGCCGATGCCGAGTTTCTCAAAAACCACCGGCTGGACGAGGCATCGATGGCCGCTCAGAACCGCCGCCACCGCAGCATCGAGGATGCACGGTCGTTCATCATCCTCGTCGATCAGATCAAGGGCCGGGCCTTTTCCGAGGCGGTGAGAACCGCATGGAAAAATCCGGCGGCAATTCGGCATCTGCGCATGCCGATCGCGGTCAGACTGCGCCGCCTCCTGGCACCGTTCAACGCACTTCGCGCTTTCGGCACTCCGCCGAAAACGATGAGTAGAACAACCCCGGGCAACAGCCCGCACAAAAGCAAAGGATAGTTCTATGGCTCCTGTAAAATCCGTTCGCAAAGCCGTTATCCCCGTCGCCGGAAACGGCACGCGGTTTCTGCCCGCAACCAAGGCTATGCCGAAGGAAATGCTGACCATCGTTGACCGGCCCGTCGTGCAATATGCCGTCGAGGAAGCAATGCAGGCAGGCATCGAGCACATCGTTTTCGTGACAGGCCGCAACAAGCAAGCCATCGAGGATCACTTTGACGACGTGCCCGAGCTGATTTCGTCGCTGACGCGATCGGGCAAGGATGCCCAGATTTCCGAGCTCGCGCGTATGCTGCCGACGGCTGGCTCCGTCAGCTTCACGCGCCAGCAGGCGCCGCTTGGCCTTGGCCATGCCGTCTGGTGTGCCCGGGACCTGATCGGCGACGAGCCGTTCGCGCTGCTTTTGCCCGATATGATCTCCTATGGCGCCCGTGGCTGCATGGCCGGCCTGATGGACCTTTACAACGACGTCGGCGGCAACGTCGTCGCCGTCGAGGAATGCGCGCCGGAGGAAACCTCGAAATACGGTATCGTCGGCATGGGAGCCAAAACACGGCATGGCTTCGAAGTCACGCAGATGGTCGAGAAGCCGCCTGTGTCGGAAGCGCCGTCGACCTATTACCTGAATGGCCGTTACATCCTTCAGCCCGAGATCTTCTCGATCCTCGCGCACCAGCAGCGCGGCGCCGGCAATGAGATCCAGCTGACCGACGGCATGCTGCGCCTTTCGGTGACCCAGCCGTTCCACGCCCATCCTTACGAAGGCCGGACCTTCGACTGTGGCTCCAAGCAGGGTTTCATCGAGGCTAACGTTGCTTTTGCACTTGCACGTGCCGACATCGGCAATCTCGTCTTCGAATCCGTTCGCGAGATGGTGCTGTCGCACGAACAAGCAATTCAGGCGGCCTAAAAAAAACGGCAATTTTCCGGTTAAGCACCCCGGAAAAGATCTGGTCTCACCCCTGACGTGATTTGGGGGTGAGATATGAACGAGAAAAGCATCCGGAGTTAAAGCCGTCCATGAACCAAAGACCCCTTCCGTTGAACACAGTTCCATCGCTCCGGAGCGATGATGCCGACTCGTTCATCGATTTGAACCGGCTAACCGCGGTTGCGGCGAGGCGTTCAAGGGTCGTGGCCGTCTGTGTTATCGCGTGTTTCCTCCTCGGTGCGATTTACCTTTTGTTTGCGACGCCGGTCTACACCTCGCAGACGCAGATCCTGCTCGATGACAATCTGTCCAAATATGCAGAAGAAGCTCCTTCGCCGCAGAGCACGCAACAGGCCGACACACAGATTTCCAGCGCAGTCGAAATTCTGAAATCCGGCGAATTGGCACTGCGCGTCACCGATGCGGAGAAACTCTTCGAGAACGGGACCATCCTCAATCCGCCGCAATCTATGATTTCGATGTTGAAGTCGACGATCAGATCGATCACCGGCATTTTCTCAGGCCAGCCTGAAATTTCCGAGGCCGCAACCCGCGAGGGCAAGCGGCAGATGGCGGCCGCCTATATCCAGCAGGCCTTGACGGTGGAGCGGGTAGCGAGAAGCTCGGTCGTCGCGGTCTCGTTCAAATCCACCGACCCGCAGCTCGCAGCCAGCATCACCAGGGCCTATGCGAATGCCTATCTGACGGATCAGCTGAATGCGAACTTCGATGCCACCGAACGCGCCTCCGTCTGGCTGCAGGAACGCCTGACCGATCTTCGCCAGCGCGCCCAGGCAGCCTCGCTGGAGGCGGAAAAGTTCAAGTCGGAAAACGGTCTGACCTCGGCGCGGGGTGAGTTGATGTCGGAACAGCAGCTTTCCGATCTCAACAGCCAGCTGATCGTCGCGCAGGCGGATACAGCAAGCGCCTCTGCCCGCTACAACCAATTCAAGTCGATTGTCGATCAAGGTGCCGACAATGCCGTCAACAATGCGACGATTTCGTCGAAGGAGACCGACAATACGGTCATTCAGGATTTGCGGACACGCTATCTGGCCGTCACCAAGCGCGAGCAGGCCGTTGCCCAGAACTTCGGAGCCGACCATCCCCAGGCGGTGAGTCTCAGGACCGAAAAAACGGAGCTTGCCGGCCAGATGTTCCGGGAACTGGAGCAGATTACGGCAAGCTACCGCAACGAGTTCGAAGTGGCCAAGTCACGCGAGGCATCGCTACGGCAAAGCATCGAAGGCGTCGTCGGCAGCAATTCGCAGGCCAACAGGTCGCTGGTCGACCTGCGGGAGCTGGAACAGAGGGCGACGGCGCTCAAGACGCTCTATGAATCCTATCTCGGCCGCTACGAGGAAGCCGCGCAGCAGCGTTCCTTCCCCATTGCCAAAGCGCGCATCATCTCCGATGCCGGTTTTCCCACATCGCCGTCAAGCCCTAAGAAAACGATGGTTCTTGCTCTTTCCATCGTGCTTGGCTTTATGATGGGTGCCGCAATTGCAGGTGTTCAGGAGTTCCGCGAGCGCTTTTTCCGCCTGGAAGAAGAAGTCCGCTCGATCCTCGGACACAAGTCGCTCGGCTATCTGCCACTCATCGGGAAAAAGACCAGCACCCTCTGGGACAAGACGCGCAGCCGTCTTGCCAAGGAGGACGTGGCCAAACCCGAGCCCGAAACCGACATTCCGCTAACGCGCATGACCCGGATTGCCGTGGAGTCGCCGCGCTCGGCCTTTGCCGAAACGCTGCGCAACGCCAAACTTGCCAGCGACGTCATGCTGCAAGGCCGGCCAAACCGGGTGATCGGCATAGTCTCTGCGTTGCCGGGTGAAGGAAAATCGACGATTGCTGCGAACTTTGCCGGGCTGCTTGCGGCCAGCGGCAAACGAACGCTGCTGATCGACGCGGACCTCAGAAACCCGGCAATCAGCCGCATGATATCGCCACCGCCGAAAACAGGCCTGCTGGAAGCTGTGCTCGGCGAGAGCGAGTGGACCGCGGGTCTGAGAGTCGATCCGCAGACGCGGCTTGCTATCCTGCCGATTGCGCCGCGCGAGCATCTCTATCACACCAATGAACTGCTGGCCTCACACGGCATGGAAGCCCTCATCAACAATGCGCGCAAGGCCTTCGACTACGTCATTGTCGACCTCGCCCCGCTTGCGCCGGTCATCGATGCCAAGGCTTTTTCACCCTTTGCCGACGGCTTTCTGATGGTCATCGAATGGGGCAAGACGCCTTCTCGTCTGGTCCGGGACGTGTTGCAGTCCGATCCACAGTTCAACGCCAAGATACTCGGCGTGATGCTGAACAAGACCGATATGGATGAGCTTGGCAAATACAGCGATTTCGGCGCGGCCGAAAAATATCGCAAGAGCTATGAGAAATATTACATCGAACATCCATTGAAAACAGCCCGGTAACTTTGTGCCTTTAGCGCCGGCGCCGTTGCTTCAGGGCTCGTCATCGAGCCGGAAGATGGCGGCCAAAGCCATCAGAATGATCAGGGCAGCAAACCCGGCCAAAAACAGAAGGCTGAAAACGAGGTATTCGATGAGGCAGGGGATGACAAGCAAGATCCGGATATAGGCGGGTCGAGAGCGCGCCCAGCCATGCATGCCGTTTTGCCGGAAGTTCTCGAAACGTCGCGCGATATACGTCATCCGTATCGCTCCGCGAGTTGCCTCAATATAGAGACAAAGTTTACCCAAAACGGGAAACGGCGCAATCAACCGGAGTCGCGAAGTGGCACATGCCGGAAAACAGCGCGGCTGAGCCGCGCGCAACGCCGGCATTTCCGTAAAGCGAAATACGGGGAGCAAGCAATCGGGTCGAGGATCGCGCGCAGCCATACGGCGGAGCCTGGCAAGCCGGCCCGCCGCGTGGTCGTTGGTCCCGGCCTAAGCCAGATCGTCCAGCGTGTAGGCGCGGATGTAGTCGATCTTCATCTGCGAACCATCGGCAAGATCGGCGCCAGGACGGCCTGCCGAGCCGCCGACGGCCAGGTTGACCAGCATATACATCGGCTTATGCATGTCCAACGGCGTATCGGCGCGCGCGACGGCTACGTCATCGAAATACCAGACAATCTCGTCTTCCTGCCATAACACACCGTAGGTGTGAAAACCTTCGGTGCCGGCGACGCTGACGGCGCTCGTGACGGAGGTCTGTTGCCCGGTTTCCTTGGAGTGCACGGTGACGTGCACCGTATTCGGATCCTGGCCGCGCATTTCCACGACGTCCAGTTCCGGCGGCCAGGACCCATCTTCGGGCAGCAGCCAGAAGGCTGGCCAAGCGCCCTGGTCGTTGGGCATGTCGGCACGAATCTCGAAATAGCCGTAGGTCTGGGCAAAGGAAGCGTGCGTCGTCAGCATGCCGGAGGTGTAGTCATACCCATTGACCTCGGCACTGATCGAATCCGGCGTCTCTTTGGCGGTAATCGTCAGGACGCCGTTGTTGATGGAAAAAGGATTGGCGCTGGCAGTTGGGGCATAGGATGGATTGATGTACCACTGAAGCTCACCATTTCCGGACAAGGTGGCACCCTTTTCCGGCGCCCACCAGTATTTCGCTTCCCACACCCCAGTCGTGCCATTGTACAGTTGGAGCGTATTGAAATCGTCGCCAAATGTCTGCGTAAGAGCGGAGCGATCAAGGCTCAGCTCAAATTGACCGGCATGAAGATCGCCGATTGCCTCATTAGCAAAGACCAAGCTTTCCCCGCCCCCGAGATCAAGCCGCAGATTTGCGCCTTCCTGCGTTATGTTGTCGAGAAGCTGATCGAAGGATGTAAGCGAATAGCCATTCAGCCGGACGATGTCATCCGTGCCGAGATCGGTAATCAGGTCGCTGCCGTTGCCCTTGCTAAAAATGAAGGTATCGGCGCCGGTCCCGCCCGTCAGCACATCATTGCCGTCGCGTCCATCCAGGGTCTGCCGCCCGGACGCGCCCTTGATGATGTTGTCAGCAGCATTGCCGAACGCATAACGCAGATTGCCGGTCACCGTCAGGTTCTCAAAATTTTCCGGTAAGGTGTAGCTCATCCAGGTACTAATGGTGTCGATGCCCTGCCCGGCGGCCTCCTGTGCACGGTTGATCGCCGAATAGAGGTAGTAGATATCGTCACCTGTGCCGCCGATCATCGTCACGTTGACGGAACTGTCACCCCACATGGAATCATGCCCGGCAGTTCCGTAAAGGGTCGGGCCGGAGTTTGTCGCCGAAAAAAACGCTGTCGAACTATCGCTGTAGAACAGGGGTTGCCCGAGGGCATTCAGAACGCTTTTGCGCATCGACTGTCTCCATGAAAGCTGCCGGTCCGAATCCGGTCAGGCGTAGTACAAGCAAGCAAGGTTACCACCCTGCTCGCAACGGAACTATTGCAACGCAGCAAATTTCAGGCCGAAATGGTGCTTATCGGCAAAAACTGCGGATGGGCGTTAACACGACGGCAACCGATCCCGTTTTGGAGCAGGCGATCTTTCCCTGGACGGTGCGTTGTGCCTATTTGGTATGCAGAATGGCGTCGACGATTGCGCGCCATCAGATTTCTTCCGCTGGAACAGGCTTGGACCAGCTCTTGGGTTTCGGCGACTTGAAGAGTTTTGTGAGTGGACGCTCGAGCAGGATGTAAGCGCACGAGCCCAGGACAGCTCCGCCTATGACCGCGACGGCAAATGTGATGCCGGGATGCAAGCCAACGGACCCGCCTAGCTTTGCGACTACCGAGATCGCGAACGTATGCCAGAGATATATCGAGTAGGATGCATCCCCGAGAAAGGCGAACACGTGCCATCGGCCTATCCTGCCCGCCGCTTCCAGAGACAGAGTTCCAGCCACAAGAGCCACCGCGAGGGGGCCGCAGTTGAACTCGTCGAATGGAAGCTTGAAGACTTGGAGCGCGAGGAAGCCGCCGATGGAGAGGATGACAAGCACTAGGCCAAGCTGGGGTCCAAGGACCTTCCCCTTCAACCACGCCTGCCCGATGAACATGCCGGCAATGAATTCCAGCATGATCGGCCGTGTGTAGGTGAGAAAGATTGGGTTCTGCGAGCTCATCAACAAGCCCGACAGCACCAGGACGGTGAAAGCAGCCGCGACCGCCACGAGGCGCCACCTGCGCTCGAGAAAGAGTGAAAGCGCAAAGATCAGGTAGAAGAACATTTCAAAGTTCAACGTCCAGCCTTGCACCAGAACCGGCCAGATTTCGTCGCTGCTTGGCGAGCGGACGGGAATGAAGAACAGGGATGCGACGATGTGCTGCGTGGTCAGCATCAAATTTGGAAAGAGGCCGAGAATACCACCGGCAACCATCACCATCGTCGCCAGCCAATAAATCGGAGCGATTCGGCGGACGCGCTCGTAAAGAAAACCGGCTGGCGTCAGCGCGCGCCGGTCGCTGATCACCCACATGATGAAACCGCTGATGACGAAGAAAATGTCAACGCCGGCGGCACCGATCGCGAAATGATGACCGGTCTTCTCCGCGGCGTGAAAGACAACGACGGCAAGTGCTGCAAACGCACGAAGGTACTGGATCCCGTAAATCGTCTTCATCGCAATTCACCTGCTCCTGTCTGTGTCCATGAACGCCGGAGCGTGAACGTGCGCGTGCAGATACGGTTGTGCAAAAGAAGAACGGGAAGCCCCGACAGTGAGCCGCCCGGCCGAAAAATAGAGCAGGAAAGACCCGACGTGATAGGGGTTCAGAATATCCACCTCGACGAAAGCACGCATGAGAAGAAGGATGGCGACACCGAAGAGCACCGACGATTCCGTTGCCAGCGCTTGCGAAAGCAACCGCTTCAAGTGGCCGCCGACGGTGATCAAAAGGATGGAGCACAACAGGAACAGCCCGATAGCGCCTGTCTCCACCATCGTTTCGATAAAGGTGTTGTGAAAGTGAAAGCCGCTACGCGACCCGATATAGAATTCCTCCCAAAGCCGCTCGGCTTCCGAGAATCCCTGGACCCAATAGGCCTGATAGCCCACGCCGAGCAAAGGCGATGCACCCGCAGCCTCGATACCCTGCTGCCAAAGATAGGTCCGGCCCGTCAGCGTCGAATCCTTGCCGAATATGCCAAGGACACTGTCCACAGCGCCGCCATAGACAGCGCCGACAACGCCGATCACGCCAATCACGATCACCGCGAGGAAAAACGTCTTGCGCGTTTGCGGCGAAAGCGCCGCCAAGACCTGCAGGCCTAAGCAAATCCCAAGCACGGCGACCGTGGTCAGCGCTGACGTTGCCGATTGAGCGGCGTAGAGCGAATAGCAGGCGATGAGGCCAACGCCTGCAGCGGGCGCCAGCCAAATTCCCCTTTCGCGAAGCGTGAAAAAGGTTGCAAAGGCGAAATAGACCCCGAGGGAGGCATAGAATCCAAGCTGGTTCTTGGAGGCGAAGGCACCAACGAAGCTGAAGGTGCCGTCCAGCGGATCGAAATGGTAAACCCCGAACAACAGCGAAAACATCAGAACGACACCGATGCCGGTGATCATGCCGAGCGTGAGAGTCCGGATGTCGACGACCCGCATTGCGATGAGTGCGCAGATCACGTGGGAGAGATATTGCAGCCCGGCTCTTGCCGTCACTGCCGGTGCGGCTGACCAGAAAATAGAGAGACAGGCAAACACCGCGAACGCAAAGATCCATCCATGCCTGCCAGAGCCGGCAAGGACGCGCCGATAATCGACCAGCACCAATGGCAGCCACAAGGCATAATAGAGGAGGATCGACACTTGGCCGAAAATCGAGGAATAGGCAAACACGAAAAGCGACAACGCCAGCGCAGCGATGGCGTAGCCGCTGTTCTCACCCGGTCTGACAAGGCTAGCTTTGGCAACTCTCACGATCGGTCCTCGAAAGAGCACTCGCTTGCGTGACGGCGCTGCGGAAACGGCAGGACGGTTTTGTTCGCTTTTCCAGCGGGCCGAGAATACCCGCTCACGGCGGCAAGGTATCCCTTCCATCTGGTCGCGCAGACGTCAAAGACTGCAGAGTTCAGAGCACTCTCCATATTCAGCGTTGGCACATAGACAGCATATGGCACCATCTTGTGCATCGCAACAAATTCAATCCGAAAGTATCTTGGTTCACGCGCGAATCGTTCCCATAGAGCCAAAACAAATGGACCCTGTTTGGGCCCTGGAGACGTCATGCGAACGTCAACAACGCGGCAACTTGAGCCACCCTGCCACCGATATCTGTCACGAATGTGTTTCCTCGGCCATTAATGGGCAAAAACAAACCTTTGCCTGCAGCAGTCCGTTGAGCGTTGCCATTCGTGCAATACCGGCCATGGCAGTTATCTCTCGCCAGGATCACCAGCACGCTTGCATCGCTATCGTTTCGACTTATATTGCAGCGCACTCGTCTCGCGCTCTGCTGGGCCGAGTATCTCAATGGCTACAAGCCACCTTCACGCGCTGAGCTGGGCTCGTCGCGAACAACCGAAGGAGTCATTTCATGACCATCTCAATCAACAACGCTGACGCTTCCGGCAACGCTGGCATGCCGCCCGTTGACGTCGGGGAAGCCGTCAGGCGTTTTCGCGAAGCCTCAGGCTACAGCATCGAGGACCTCGCGGTGACCTGCGGGCTGACCGACGTTGAAATTTCCAGGATCGAGACCGGAGAGGATGTCGATTCCGGCAGGTTAAAGCGTATTGCCGCTGCGCTTCAAATGCCGGCCTCGACCTTCGATTCACTCTAAAACCAGGGGTGTCGCGCCGAAATGGGGCGCGACGCCTGTTTTGATGCGTCGCCTTCAGGCCGTTTCGCCGACCCAATAAAGATCGGTCCCAAAATCGCGTTTCGGCAGTTTGAATGGCTATTGCCTGTATCGGGCGCAGCATCAGTGCTAAAGGTTACCGGTACAGGCGCCGATGGGCCTCATCTGCATATCGCCGAAAGCTGTACCGACACGGCCGATTTCGGCCTGGTCGGCATCAAACATCCCGAAAGGCGACGTTCATGGCCGAAAAATTCATCGTTCTTCCTTATCGCAAGGTTCGTGGCGGGATGGCGCCGGGAGAGATGCGTCAGGCCTCCAATGCCGCAAGCGCCGAGAAAATCGCCGCAGCCATGGCAGGTCGCTTTGCCGGAGTTGCCGCCTATGCAGTCGAGGTCGATGAAGAAACCGGTGACATGACGAGCCCGCGCCTTCTGGCGCAATTCGGGGAAATCGCCGAACTTCCGTCGTCCTGAAGAACGTTGGGGGCGCAAAACCGATTTGGTCTGCCGCGCCAACAGAGCTCCTTTTTGATGCTTATTCGGGAAGAATAGCTGTGATTTCAGCCTCTTTCGTGGGCAGAATCGTCTTTCGCGGAACTTTCGCTCCCCCTGCGACGTTAAAGGAAGCAGTTGCCTTCAACGTTTGCTGGCACAGGCTCCATTTCTCGAAAGGATATGAACGCCATGAATCAACGTTTTGACCCTAGTGAAAACCGCAACGTCAATCCCGCGGCATGGCCGGCCGACAAGGCAAACCAGCCTGCAACGGATCCGTTGGCAAACCAGCGCCGGCCGGAAGATATTGAACCGCGCTCCACGCGTTCAAGCTGGCCGATTCTGATCATCCTTTTGGCCGGTCTGGTTCTGGCCCTGCTCGTCTGGCTGCCGGCCGAGCTTTCCAACGACCAGACGAACGATGCGGCTACCCAGCCGTCGACAACAGAACAAACGACGACACCACCGGCCGACAATACCACGACGACGACGCCACCGGCTGACAACAGCGCGACTCAGGGGACCGCAACCCCCGATACCAGCGCAACACCGGGCACGACGACGACGCCAAACGCTACGCCGGCAACCCCGGAGACGCAGACACCGGCCACCGGCACGGATACGCAGACCCCCGCTACCGGCACTGCCCCGCAGAACTGATCTGCGCTGGAAAAACGACAAGATGGCGGAGCCTCTTCGATGGCTCCGCCATTTTCGTGTCCGCAGCATATCGGATGCGTGGGACGCTCAAAACCTCCTACAATGAACCAAAAGCCCCGTCATCCGTTTCTCTTTGTGATAATATTGGGACAAGGAGCGAGCGATGAGACGCAAGACAACAAGAACGACCGGGCGTGAGGAAGATTACCGCGACTACGAGGAGCGCGACCTCAACGAAGGCTGGCCCTATGCCGACGCCACGCCCGGATCGGACACGAAAATCGGAAACAGTTCCTATGGCCAGGCCAGCCAGAACTTCGACGAAGCGGGCAACCCCGGCTTTGAGCGCAGCAGCGACACCGCGATCAAAAGCGCTGACGGCCCGGATCTTTTCAGTGACGATGTGGAGGCGGACGTGGAGGACGATGCGCTGGAAGAGACGATCGCCAATGCGCTGTCGGACAGCGACATAGACACGTCGGGTATGGATCTGAAAGTCCGGCGCGGCATCGCTCTTCTGACGGGCGAGGTAGAAACCGCGCAAGACTGGCGCCGTATCGAGCGGTTTATTTACGAGAGACCCGGCATCTCGGATGTGCGCAACGAGCTAACTCTGCGTGGCGCCGATGGCAACATTCCCAGCGATTGGGACGACTGAACACAATCGGTGCGATCCGCATCCCTCCTGGTCAGCCGAGGGTCTCTTCGGAAACAGGGACGGCTGACGCCACCTTCCAGCCGAACCGGCTGCTGGACGGGCTGTGCTGGCCCGACATGGGAGGGCCGGCTGCCGGTCCGCGTGCTTCCGTGAGAAGCTTCGTTACGGCTTGCTTTGCTTCGATTGGAAATGAAAACAGGTGGCCGTCAAGGCTCCAGACACCGTATTTGACCGCGATGAAGCGAAACCGGTCGCCATCGGGTACCACAGCGCCCACAGGTTCGCCGTTGAACTCTATGACCTGTTTCTGCATGAAATCGCTCCCGCTGCCATTTGCCGGCAGTCATTTTCGCTGCGCACAGCACAACAGACCGAACCCTCGCTTTCAGCCGACGGTTTAACTCATGAAGGTGACGTTTGTTCCGGCGGCGATGAAAAATTCGCGTTTTTTTACACTGGCAGAGCGCGGCGCGCGGCCGTTTCCGTTTCGAGCCGGCAGGGCGGCGCTCCGCAACCGGCTCGTCAGGCCGGCTGCAGCGGATCGACATCTCTCGCCTCACGACACGAGGTCACGCCAGAAAGCGGTGAGGCCTGTAGGGCTTGATATCGATTACCGTCTTCTCCCCGGTCATCGCTTCGGCAAGCGCGCGGCCGGTGACGGGGCCCAGCGTCATGCCATGATGGGCGTGGCCGAAGGCAAACCACAGGCCTTCGTGGCGGGGTGCCTTGCCGATGATCGGCATCATGTCCGGCGTGCAAGGGCGCGCGCCCATCCAGGGTTCCTCATCGCGGCGTTCGGCGAGCGGGAAAAATTCCCGGGCGACGCGTTCGGCGCGGGTCAACTGCACCGGCGTCTTCGGCGCATCGCGGTGGGCGAATTCGGCGCCGGTCGTCAGGCGGATGCCGCGCAGCATTGGCGCAAGGAAATAGCCTCTCTCCGCATCGAGCACCCAGTTGTTGAGCTGCGCGCCGTTTTCGGTGCCGTAGTGCATGTGGTAGCCGCGCTTGACGGCGAGCGGAAAGCGGTAACCGAGCTTCTTCGTCACCGTATCGGCCCAAGGACCGAGCGCGACCACGACCTCTTTTGCCTCCAACGGGCCCTCCGGTGTCGCGACCCGCCAGCCGGCGCCTTCCAGGATATGCTCCAACGTTGCCGCATCGCCCGAAACGAGACGCCCGCCAAGCGACTGGAAATAGGTGAGATAAGCCCTGTTGAGGCTATGCGGATCGCTTATCGACCAAGGATCCGTCCAGCGCAGGCCGCCAGTCAAGTCGGCCTTGATCGACGGTTCCATGGTCTTCAGTTCGCTGCTCGACAGCTTATGATGATTGACGCCGAAGGCCGAGGACAGTTTTTCCGCGTCCTTGTAGGCGGCGTCACGGGCAGCCTCGGTGCGAAATACCTTCATCCAGCCATCCTTGCGGATAAGGTCGCCGGCACCGGAGGCCTTGATCAGATCGTCGTGCTCGGCGATCGAATTCTCGATCAGTGGCGCATACATCGATGCGATGTTCTCATGCTGCGTGAAGCCGGAGTTCCACCAGTAGCGCAGCAGGAAGGGCACAAGGCCCGGCAGGGCGCTGAAGTGGTAGCTCGCATCGATGGTGTTGTTCAGCGCGTAGCGAAACAGAGCGCCGAAGTCGTGCGGGAAACCATAGGGGAACACGCCCTCACGTTGAATCAGGCCGGCATTGCCGTAGGAGGTTTCTTCGCCGGCACCGCGGCGGTCGAGAAGAATGACGGACTTCCCCCGACGAGCCAGATGAATGGCCGTCGACAGGCCGACGATGCCTGCGCCCAAAACAACGACGTCTGTCTTCATGTTCGGTTCCCCATTTTTCTTTGCTTGTCATGTCTTCAGTCTGTTGATGATCCGGTCAGGAACCCCAGGCAAGGACTATTCAGGCAGTGTGCATGCTCATCCCCCGCAGCAGTTGCTCGCTACCAGAACGCCGTCGGCGCGAATGTCCGGTCATGAATAGCCAAGCCAATTGCCTTCGGCAAGGCGCGAGTCTCACGGAGCAGCCAATCAAGGAAAAGGGAGCAGTGCTTGTGCACCGCTCCCTTTTCAGCTGCATCACGTGATGGGATCAGGTCCTGCGCATCAGGCCAGCCACCAGAGAGATGATCAGGAAAGCCAGGAACACGAAGAACAGGATCTGTGCAATCCCAGCAGAAGCGCCGGCAATACCACCGAATCCCAAAACACCTGCGATAATAGCGATGACGAGGAAGACAAGCGCGTAGTAAAGCATCGAAACTCTCCTTGGTTTAATCTGTCGGAAATTAAACGCGGAAGGCATAACTTTGTTCCCGCAACGAGCGTGCGGCATGCTTCTCGCCAAGATTGAAACTATTCATTAACTACACCTCCGGAAATTGCCCCGAATTGACACGGATTAGCCATTCGCATTGCGGAACCTCCCGGCGTCGGGAACGTTGTGAAGGCACAAAGCCCATGCGAGACAGTAAAATGACCATATCCACGTCCAGCATCTGGAAGTCTGCAGCAGCGGCGGTCGGCCAACCGGGCCGAGCGCGTGAAAGGAACCTGCATATCGGCAGGACTTTGCGCGATCTCTATGTCGACGAGCAGATGCCCGAGACGGGTGAGACCCTTGCCGACCTTCTCGAGGAACTTGACGCCGCGGAGGAAGCCGCAAAGACGCGTGGTGGCAAATGAATAAGACAGCGGGTTACAACGAAAGAGGCGGCCGATGGCCGCCCCTGTCTTACGCTATCGACGCCGTTTCGGACATCGGTCTTGTCTTCACACCGTTAGTTTGCCGGCGTGCTGAGAACGATGCCCCGCGGATTGGCCTTGTAGGCTTCTTCATCATAGGCCGCCTGACCTTCGAGCTGCCCTCTGGTGAAGGGGGAATAGATCGTCATCGTGCCGCTGGCGTCAGCCATCACCTGCACGCTGCCGGCGCTCATGGCGACGGGCTTCTGGCCGATGCCCAGGAAGCCGCCGACATCGATCACATAAGCCTCGACCTTACCGTCGTTGCCGAGGATGACGTCGCCGATCTCACCGACTTTGGTATCGTCGGCAACCTTCACATCGGTACCGATCAGCTTGTCGGCACTGATCAACGCCGGATCAACGAGTTTCATTTCCGGAGGCGGAGTGGCGGCCGTCGTGCCGGGGTCTATCTGAGGATTGTCCGGATCCGTCATCTGCGGCGTGGTGCCGGTCGCAGGCTGCGTCGATTGGGCGCTCTGGTTCTCGGGAGCCGTTGCCGCAACGCCGTCCATGATCGCGCTACGCTCGAACTCCGGCGCGGCCTGCAATTCCTCCTTGGTCGCGGAAACGACGATGATGCGTTGGCCGTCGCGGTCGGACCACGAAACGCGCCCGAAATTAATCGCCACGTCCTTTTCGCCAATTCCGAGGAAGCCGCCCACACCGATCACCAGTGCCTCGGTGCCGCCGTCGGCGTTGATGACCACGTCATTGACGTCGCCGATCGCCTCACCCTGCTCGTCTGCGCCGGTATAAACGGTTTTCCCAAGCACCGAGCTCGCCAGGACCTGCTCCGGTGCGGCCGGGAAAAAGCCTGGCACGCCCTGCTGGGTGGCCGTCGGAACAGCGATCCTGGCAGGATCAGCCTTAGTGCCGGCATCCTGCGCCGTCGCGCTGGAAGACAGAAAGGCGGCAAGCGCCGTCGTGGCCAAGAGAGTGCGGATCATGGTTGTACTCCTTCATGCATGTCTGCGTAGGAAAGTCCGGCCGGAGATCCCGCCAGAGGTGGATAGCGGTTGGGGAACGAAGGCCCGCAAGATTTTGTTCCGAAAAACTATCCCTCGCCCATCAACACAAACGGGCGCGGCGCCCCATCGGCGCATTCAGAGGTAGTTGAGGAAATACAGCAGGAGAATGGTTGGGATCGGTATACCGATCAGCCAGAGCAGAATGCCTTCATCGGGAAAGCTCCAAGCTTGCGGTTGATCCTTGCTGAGGATTGTCATCCTCCGTCTCCGCCGGCCATCTCATGAAAACGGCACCCGAACTGTGTCGGATGCCGTTTCCTCATCACGCGTCAGTGGCGCGAAGACCACTCTTCGATCTGGCGTTCGGCTTCCTCTTTTTCGATGCCGTAACGGACCTGGATTCGGCCGGCCAGTTCCTTGCGGCGGCCGTTGATCACGTCGAGATCATCATCGGTAAGTTTGCCCCACTGGGCCTGCGCCTTACCGCGATACTCGTTCCACTTGCCTTCGATCATGTCCCAGTTCATCACATGTCTCCTTTGGTTGGGTGCCGGGAAAACGTCGCTTCATCTTGAAAGGTTCCGGCCTTTGCGACGATCAATTGCTCAGAACGGGTTTGCGGCCCGTCTTCTCCGCGACCACGACCGGGAGAGCCGGATCATCGAATGTCACCTGAACGTCCAGGTCCCCGGACGGGGTAATGTTCCAGGCAATGGTGGCATCCTCAATGAAAAGCGCGGGGTCGACTGCGGTGCACGTGCCATGGACCGTCTTGTATTTGCCTTCGGCCTCGTCGATCGCCGGCTGCAGCAGTTCCTGGCATTCCTCAGTGGTCTCGAAGCCAATCGCCGGTGCCGGCAATTCCCGGCAGTCGATGGCTCCCTGAGTGCACCCGATGAGGATCATGATCGCTGCGAAATGTTCCATTGCCGTGCTCCTTGCACACTGGTTCAGCTGCAAGCAAACGGAGGCCCATGACAGGAAGTTCCGAAAATTTTCGCAGGGAACCTTTTACGCCGGATCGCGTTTGGAAAATGCGTCAAGGAATGCCTGACGTGACTTGGTGAACCCCGGATACCCGCGATCCGAACCATCGCGACTGCCCCAGACAGCCAGCCCGAAGGCATGATTGCTGACGCACATCAAAGGAACAGTCGGCAATGCTGCATCCTCCTAGTCCCCATTGGCTTTCCCAGGATCCAGGCATGAAAACAGTGCTCATCCACGGAATGGTGATGGCGCCGACCTTCTGGAGTTGTTTTGCTCCCAGTATCGTGCGCGAAGGCCAGGCGGCCGCCTATCCCCTGCCGGGTCACAGTCCCTGGGCGCTGGAAGGCCTTTCCGGAACGTTGAATACCGCCGATATCGTCAATGCCTATGCGGAGGCGATCGAGCGCGATTTCGACGGCGGGCCGGTCACGTTGATCGGCCATTCGACCGGTGGTTTCGTGTCGCTTCTGCTGGCCCGTCACCGTCCGGACCTCGTCAGCAACGTCATTCTCATGGGTGCCTTCGCCTGCGGGCGGTTTGTTGGACAGGAAAAGCTAGCGGCACGTATCCTCGAGCTCCCGTTGCTGGGCCGTCTTCTCTTTATCCAGCTCTTCACCCGATGGATTGCCACGCGCGAAACCTTTCGCTGGGGCTCGCTCCAATGCGTATTCGACAAGACCGTCGGCTGGGAGACGGAAGAAACCATTGCTGCCATGGAGCAGGTCCGCGAGCAACTGATGAAGTCGCAGGTGGACGAAATCGTCGCCTTTGTTTCCTGGATGTCCCGAACGTCGGTTATCGACGAACTGCCGCTCATCGACGTGCCGGTGCTCAATATCATCGGCGCCCGTGATGCGATCGTTCCGCCGTCGCACCAGATCCACCTGTCCGGCCGCCTGCCGCGCGTCCACACCGTCATTCTCGACAAGGTCGGTCATCTGCCGATGGCCGAGGCCCGCGACAAGGTCGATCAATTGATCGGAACCTTCCTCCTGTTCGGTCCGCTGACGGCAGGCCGTCAGAACGAACTGACCAAGCTGGCAAAACCGGCACCTTTACACCTCGCGCTTCCGCTCGGATCTTAGTTTGCAATCGCCCGTTGGAACAAAATTACGTGACATACGTTTCCGCCAGCAGGATCCCTTGGCGCCAAGGGCCTGAACCGGAAGAGGAAATATCAATGCTCGGTACAATTCTCCTGATCATCCTTATTCTTTTGCTGATCGGTGCGCTACCGACCTGGGGCCATAGCCGCGGTTGGGGTTACGGACCCTCGGGAGGCCTCGGGCTGGTCGTCATCATCCTCCTCATTCTCGTATTGATGGGCCGTATCTGATCGGCCGCCTTTGTTTCTTGGTTAGATTGTCAACGTCCCACAAAAAGGAAGCCATCATGAAAAAGATACTGCTCGCAGTTGCCCTCATCCTCCCTCTCGCAGCCTGCACCCAGACGGAAAGAGGCGCCGGCATCGGTGCGGCATCGGGTGCCATCATCGGTGGTGTAGCGACCGGTAACGTTCGCGGTGCAGCAGTGGGTGCTGCCGTGGGTGGTGTCGCAGGCGCCCTGATCGGCAGGGCCAACGAGCCGGGCCAGTGCTATTATCGCGACCGCTACGGCCGCCGTTACATTGCAGCCTGCTGATCATCGCATCGGTATCTGAACACGGAAAAACGGGCTTCGGCCCGTTTTTTTGTGCTATGGAAGGGGCAATTGCTAAATATCGTATCAGCGTCGCGATTTGCCAGTTTGCTCGGCCTTGTCCAGCCTTTCGAGAAGATCGAGAAACAAGTCGGGGATCGGCTCCCGCTCGACTGCGCTATAGAGAGCTCTCAGTTTGGAGGCAATCTGGTTGTTGGGGTCCATCATGCCATCCCCAGCCCCGCGGGCCCGCCGCCGATTTTCCGGGATGTCACTCATAAACGTTCCACTCCTGACACCGCAGCGGCGATCGCCGGGCGGCCACCCATCCACGCATATATTTGGTACACTTAAAACCTTGATATATTCCGAATTTTTAGGGGTTTCGCCTCGGTCTGCGCATAATTCGTCCTGTTTCAAAACTTCCCATAAACCATAAAACATGTTCAAACCAATGCCGTGTTTCGACTCGCATTAACGTCGGGCACCGGAAAATCTCGGCGCCATCATACTCAAGGAAGTCCTAAATGTCACTTTCCACGCGGATCGCTGCTCATCTTCCCTATCTGCGCCGCTTTTCCCGCGCCGTGACCGGATCGCAGGCTTCGGGCGACGCTTACGTGGCGGCGGTGCTGGAGGCGCTGATCGCCGACATCTCGCTTTTTCCGCAGGGGACCAATGACCGGGTCAACCTGTTCAAGCTGTTTTGCTCGCTGTTTGAGACAATTACCATCGACCTGCCGGATACCGCTTCGCCGTTCAGCTGGGAAAAGCGCGCGGCAGCGAACCTTTCGATGATGCCGGCCGCCGCCCGCAAGGCGTTCCTGCTCGTCAACGTCGAAGGGTTCACGCCGGACGAGGCAGCCGACATCCTCAATGTTACCGGCAACGACGTCGCAGCGCTGCTGCGCGAAGCCTCGGAGGACATTTCCAGACAGGTCGCGACCGAAATCCTCATCATTGAAGATGAACCACTGATTGCGATGGATATCGAGGATATGGTGACGAGCCTCGGTCACAAGGTCGCCGGCGTTGCAAGAACCTACAGCGAAGCCATTACGCTTTTCGAGCGGACCACGCCGAAGATGATTCTTGCTGATATCCAGCTCGCCGATGGAAGCTCCGGCATCGATGCGGTCAATGATATCCTCAAGAGCACGGCCATCCCGGTGATTTTCATTACCGCCTTCCCGGAACGTTTGCTGACCGGCACGAAACCGGAGCCGGCCTTTCTTGTCACCAAGCCGTTCAATCCGGAGATGGTCAAGGCGCTGATCAGCCAGGCTCTGTTCTTCGACGAAAACGCCCGCTCGGGCAAACGTTGACGGTCGATTGCGCCCACCTTTGCGCTGCGAGCGAGCATAGCAAGACGACGGAGCATCGTCCTCCTTATCCTGGCAGCTGCCGTTCCGGCGGGCCGGTTCGTACCTCGTTGAAGATCGTCATTGCGATCAGCGACAGCGGCAGCGCCAGCATGGCGCCGACCGCGCCCCACATCCACGTCCAGAATATGATTGCGAGGAAGACTAGAAACGGGTTGATCTCCAGCCTGTGTCCCAGGATCGCCGGCGTCACCAGGTTTTCCATCACCAGATGCAGCAGGAAGAAGGCGGCGGCCGGCGCGAGCGCCAGCACCAGCGCGTTGTGGGTCATCAGGCCGGCGCACAGAAGCGCGACCGTCATCGCGGTGACGCCAAGATACGGAATGAAGCTGGAGACGAAGGCGAACAGGCCCCAAAGCGGCGCCACCGCCAGACCACCGACAAATGCGATCGCCGTGGTGATGGCGCCAAGTGTCAGATAAATCAGGCTTGCGGTCGCAAAATAGAATCCGACCGCATTTTCGGTGGCGTTCATGATCCGGATTGCAGCAAGGCGGCGGTCGCGTGTTGCAAAGGCAAGAATGATGGTCTTGCGCAGATGCGCGCGGCCGACCAGGAAAAGCCCGAGCGCCGCCAGAAAGATCAGCGTCTGGATGAAAGCCGGCGTGACCCCGGATGCGACAAACCCGAGCATGGTGCCGGCATTCTGGATGGCGACGTCGGTCACGGATTTTTCGTCCGTGCCAGCGATCGCCACCTTTGCCCATTCGAACCGCTCGATATAGGGAAGAATCCGCTCGATGGCCCGCTCAAGGATGCCGGGCGCCTGCCCGGCAAGCGACGTCAGCGGCTCGATCAGCGCGTTGACCAGAAAGAAAAGCCCGAAGACGAAGACAATGGCGAGCAAAAGTCCGCCAAGAACGGGCGGCAGTCCGAATTGTGCCAGCCGGTCTGCGGCAAGCCCCAGAACCATGCCGACGACGATGGCAAGCGTGACCGGCATGAGGATCGCCTCCATCATGTAGATTGCTGCCGAAGCGAAGATGACGAATGTTCCGACGATGCTCCAGGCAACCACCAGATCGAGCCCGGTTTTCGGCGACGGTTCCGGGATCGCGGCCTCGGCCGCCTGCGCTTCGATCTCAGCCTGTCTCAGATGCTGTCGTTGCTTGAAAATTCCACTCCCCGGCAAGGCAGCACTCATCTTTTATCTCCAAAGATCCGGCCCAAAGATCCCGCATTGATCGGACCGACACTTGCCATCGATGTGCGGAAAACGTCGAAGCGGCGTGGCGGCAGCGGCTCCATCTCCGGCATCTCCTAACGGCCTTCCGGGCCAAAGGTTCCAACGCCCCATGGAACATGGGGTGCCATGCTGCGACCGAACAGCGTTCGAAAAGAAAACGGTTTTGTACGTCAATGCCCAACCCGCTATTTCAATGTCGCTCAGGGGGAAAGACATGAAGGGTAAGCGAGAACAGACCGAGGCCCAGTGCCACGACGATCAGCGTACTGGCAATGTCCTCCGACGTTGCGGGCAGGAGACCAAAGCCCAGAACCGCACCAATGATCAGGAACAGGCATAGCCTTGGTAACCAATACAGCATGGCACATTCCCTTCTGGTAGAAACGCATTCCGGAGGAATACACTGGCTAACGCGGGAGCCATCGGTTTGTTCCGCTCCACTGACGGAGCGCAGGGGTGCTCACACGGCCAAACCGCCATGGCAGGGGCGTTGATTATCCCATTCCAACATAAAAAAGCCGGCGTCCCTTAGGGGCGCCAGCTCGAATTTCGCGGGCGGCGCCGGCAAGCC
>UCOA01000218.1 GCA_900474095.1 Hyphomicrobiales bacterium
CCAACGAGACCTTCAACATCGCCGCGTCGACGGCCCCCACGACCTATAGCCTGTTCAGTGCCTCCAACACGCCGACCCAGACGAACCTCAACGATGGTCAGCAACTCGAGGTCGGCGTCAAGTTCCAGTCCAACGTTGCCGGTGATATTACCGGCATCAAGTTCTATCGCAGCGCCAACGACAACGGCCAGGACGTCGTCGACCTGTGGACCACCGCAGGCACCAAGCTCGCCACCGCTACCTTCACCGACACCTCGGCGAGTGGTTGGCAGACGGTGAACTTTGCGACCCCCGTCACGATCGCCGCCAACACCACCTATGTTGCGTCGTATCACACGACAGGTGCCTACGTGGCGACCGATGGCTTCTTTACAAGCGCCGTCACCAACGGCCCGCTGACGGCCTTGTCAAGCGCCGCCGCCGGTGGCAACGGCGTCTACGCGTACGGCGGATCCGCCACGACCGGTCTCTTCCCGACCAGCACCTACGATTCGGCGAACTACTGGGCCGATGTGGTCTTCCGCCCGCAGCTCGCCGGGTGAAGCATCGGACGAGGTTACGGAGGGTTTTGGATGGGGCTGATAGGAAGCAAATGCTGGTCGGGGCTACGGTTGCGCTCCGAATGCATATATCCAAGGAATGCTGATGAACAGTATCGATCGGCTATCGGAGACGGTGCTTGCGGTTTTCTAGGTGCTGGTAAGACGACGCTTCTCAGCCGGAGCGCTCGGAAACAAGACGTTCAAGCTTCCAGATTCCAAGTTGATCCAGTGCCCGTCTGCTTTGGCGCATAGTAGACTTACTGAGAGCTTCTGGAGTTGCCCCATAAAAATCGGACAGGGTCAGATTTCTGTTTGTCGGTTTAAGAACTCGCGCGGTGACCGATATCCCAAAGCTTTGTACGGGTGCTGCGCGGTACACGGTCATGTGGCTTCGGAGAACTTCTTCTCCGTGCCTACAACCGAGAATCAGTCAGCGGATACAGAAGGGGACATTGCATATAGGGCTCGCAGGATCCGATAATATCTCCTGCGGAACTTGCGCAATCCGCCGATGTCCCACGGGTCTGTTTCCAACCAGGATATGAAGCGAGTTCAAGATCGCGACATTTCGGTCCTCCTAGAAGCGTTTTTCTGAACGGCTTCCCTACTATGGAGGCAACAGACTTCTTCAAGCCGTCGAGTGGGCACCACTATTCCGACCAGCCTGGGTTAGCAGGCTGGGTAGTAGCGGCGGCGTCCTCGAACTTACAGGACCGAGACGTTCTCTGCCTTAGACTTGCCGGTCTTCCGATCTTGGCCAACCTCGAAGCTAACCTTGTCGCCCTCACGAAGTGAACCGCTGCCTTGCAGGGCAGACACATGGACAAAGACGTCCTGTCCGCCATTTTCAGGTGTAATGAAGCCGAAGCCTTTATCGTCATTGAAGAATTTAACCGTACCGGTTGCCATGGAATCCCATTCCTACGTCATGTGCCAAGATTACGAAGCGGAAACTACGATGTGAACCGGACCGCATCAACCTGGAAAACCAATCCCGGCAGAGCCTTTTCAAATTCAATCTCGTCAGCCTTTTAGTGTGCGAGCCTGATCCAAAGGGGCGCGGTTCGGCCCATAGACTGAAGAAGTTCTGGAGCGACGGCAATTGGCGCGCAAAGCGTTCCCGATCTGGCTCGCCGGATCGCATAGTACCTCATCGGGAACGATCGAGACGACCGTCGCTGCCCGCTGGTTTGAGGACGAAAACAGGCTCGCCGAACTCCTCCGTTGGAACTCGGCTATTCATTATAGTGTCCACTTAAATCCGCAGTGGAGACTATCTCGCGCCATCCTGAACGCTATAACGCGGTCACACCGCAACGCTTTACAGCAAGTCGCCGAACCGCTGATCTCAGCTCCGCCGTCCGCGCGGAAGATTTTCTGGGGCTTGCTCACCCTCGACCGGCTCCAGCAGCAGTTCAGAGATTTTGCAATCCAGCGCGGCCGCAATCTTCCCAAGGGAATCTACTCCCAGATTGACTTGTTTGCGTTCAAGCTGGGAGATGGAAACACGCTCAAGGCCGGCTTCAAAGGCGAGGCGCTCCTGTGAGAGTCCGCGGCTAACGCGAAGCTTCCGAACATTCCAAGCCAAAAGGTCACGCGGTGTCATTCACCCACATGATCACTGCGACCATAATCAAATAACTGGCTATTCTATACATAAATCGGTATTCTCGCTGCGAAGCTGGGATTGCATTTTCGCCGGACCCAGCCGCAACCAAGGGTCGCTCATGGAACTGCGCCAACTCACGTACTTTGTCGCCGTCGCTGAGGAGCTCCATTTCGGCAGGGCAGCAGCAAGGGTGCATATTGCCCAGCCGGCATTGTCCACCCAGATCCAGGCGCTCGAACGCAAGCTCGGCGTCCAGCTGTTTGTCCGGACGACGCGACGCGTCGAACTGACAGTGGCCGGCGAGACTTTCTATGATCGGTGCGTTCGCATTTTGAGCGACATCGATGTCAGTGCCGAGGTGACACGCTCGGTGGCCGGCAAGACAGCAAGGAAGATCCGGATCGGCACCATCTATCCGGCCACCATTGGCGTGCTGCCGGCATTCCTGGCGAAGATCGCCCGTAAATATCCCGACATCCAGCTGCAGATCCAGAGCGGCTCCACCGGCGACATCATCCGCAATCTGGAAACCGGCCAGATCAACCTCGGCTTCATCCGACCGGTCGAAAACATCGGTTCCTTGCGCTTCTTCTCGATGGCGAGTGACGACTATCTGCTGGCGATCGCCAAGGACAGCCGGCTGGCGGCTCTAGACGAGATCGGCATCGACGATTTGCGCGACCAGAAGATCATCTCGTTCTCGCGCCAGAACCTCTCCTATACCGAGCGCTATTTTGCGGAGATGTTTGCCGAATATGATCTGGCCCGCAACATTGCCTATATCTGCGACGACACGTTCGCGCTGATATCGCTGGTATCGGCCGGCCTTGGCATTGGCTTTGCGCCGCAATGGACGCGGGATATCCCCACCCGCAATTTCGAGCTTCGCAAGGTGAGGGGGGGGTCGACTTTCGGATCGGCATGGGGGTTGCCTGGAACACCGAGGATCCGACAGCCGCACGTGACGACATCATCGATATCGCCCACTCGCTGGTCAGACCGCCCAGACAGCCTGCAACACTTTCGCGGTCAGCGTTTTGAGCCAGCGCAGCGGCGACTGCGTCCGGCAACCCCGGCAATCATTGAAAATTCACTTCAGACACGGGAGACGAATGATGTCGCGCAATCCAGTCCGGTCCAAGAGACCGCAGGCCACAAGCCCGCAACCCGCCGCCCACGGCAATCCGGGCGATGACGCCATCATCGACCAAGCCCACGCGCTTTATGGCAGCGATGCAGCGACCGCGGTTGCCTACTGTGGGCTGGACGCCTGGTTCGAGGGTGACGAGGTCGAGTTTCGCCGTTTTGCGAGACTGTTTCGCAGGCTCATGAACTAAACTCGTTTGACAAAGTTCGAGGCCCGCCTCCTCGGTTAAAACTGGGCCACGCCACCGTCAACGAAGAGCTCAATGCCGCTGATGTAGTTGCTGTCGTCGGAAGCCAAGAAGACGGCTGCCTTGGCGAGATCGTCCGGTGTCCCCATCCGGCCAAGCGGCACGTTCGCCTTCATCGCATCGCGTACCGCCTCATCGGCGAGAACTGAAAGGCCGGGCGTTTGCGTATGACCGGGGCTGAGCACGTTGATACGGATGTCGCGTCCTTTGAGGTCGATGATCCAGCTACGGGCAAACGAACGGATCGCCGCTTTGGAGGCATTATAGACGGACAAAGACGGGAAGCCTTTTATCGACGCAATCGACCCCGTCAGGATCACCGAAGAGCCCGCCATAAGCAGCGGGAGCGCCTTCTGCACGGTAAAGAGAAGACCGCGCACATTGGTATTGAACGTCCTGTCGAAATGTTCTTCGGTGATTTCGCCGAATGTGCCGAGTTCGTATATGCCAACATTGGCGAAGAGGACATCGATGCGGCCGGCCTTTGCCTTGACGATCTCGTAGATCCGATCAATATCGGCGAGGTCCGAGACATCGGCCCGGATTGGGGTGGCGTTTCGTCCAAGCTCGGCGACGGCCTTGTCGAGTTCCGATTGGCGACGACCCGTAATGAACACCTGCGCGCCTTCCTCGGCGAAGCGCTTTGCCGTACCAAGCCCGATGCCGGCGCTACCGCCTGTGATAACTGCTATCTTACCTTCAAGTTTCCTTGTCATCGTTCCGTTCCTTGTAACGCGCATCGGCTATTTGCCCGACGCTGTGCGTAATGATCCGCAGTTGACTAATGGCCCGAGGTGATGCCTTCGACGTTGCCAACAGTTGGTCGGGCCTGCCTGCACAGGCAGACCCGACAGAAGCCGTTCAGACCAGATTGGTCGCCACGTTGACGTGGCCGTGCGTTGCCTTGGAGTACGGGCAGATGCTGTGTGCGGCCTCAAGCAATTCGCGCGCAACGGCAGGATCGACGCCAGGTACGCTGACATTGAACCGAGCGCTTAGAAAGTAATTGCCCTCATCTGCGTTCAGATCGATCTCGGCATCGACCGATGTCCCGGCCGACAGCTTGATCTGCCTTTGCGACGCGGCGAGCTCGATCGCGCCCATGTAGCAGGCAGACCAGGCGGCACCGAACAAGTGTTCTGCAGCCGGATGCGGCTGCTTGAACCTGATGTCCAATTGACCGTCGCTGCTGCGTGTTCCGCCGTCGCGACCGTTGGTGTTGTGCGTCTTGCCAGTAAAGATAACCTTGGAGGTCATAGCGAATTTCCTTTTTGTAGCTGTTGATGATTGAGCGTCTGCACTTCTGTGCTGGCCCAAAGAGCTACTTCGCCGCGACCGGAATGGCACGTTATGCGTTGTTAGACGTCAATAGCTGCGATTAGCGCTGTTTTCGCTTGGACATGGTTGGGGTGGCGGACCTACCTTCCGCCAAAATCGGGACACTGATGGACGGTCGATTTGCCGTGAGGAGCGGCCGCCTATGAACATCTAACAATGTCTAACGTGTGGATTCGCCCCACCTCGGCGTACCTCTTGGGCTGCACGGAAGTTTAAACGCACATTGGCGCGCGCACCGCGCGCCAATGGCCCAATGAGGGCATTCGCAACCCAAGAGATATGTCCATGAACAAGACAATGAATTTGATCTACACGGCCACGACCGAAACCACTGGTGGACGCGAAAACGGCATTGCCCGCAGTTCAGACGGTGTGCTCGATGTTAGGCTTTCTGACCCCGGTTCGACCCGGATTGGGACCAATCCCGAGCAACTCATGGCCGCAGGTTGGTCCGCAAGCTTCGCCAGCGCCTTAGTGCAGGCTGCCCGCGACAATGGGGCCAAACTGTCCGGCGACGTGAGAATCCATGCCGAAGTGAATCTGACATCCGAGGATGACGATGCATGCCTTATTGGTGTTCGGCTTGCCATTCATCTCCCTGGTCTGGAGCGCGATGTCGCAGCGACACTGATCGAACGAGCCCGACGTATCTGCCCGTTCTCCAGGGCCACTCGAGGCAACGTCGAAATCGCTTTCACTATTGTCTGAGGCAATTCTCCTTTGTCGTTGCAAAACCGTGCCCGTCTTCCTCCATAGCGTCAAAGAACCCCTTGGAGTATAAGAGCTTGGGTGGGGATTGCTGTAGGTAACGCCATGACGGGAACCGGGGACCATACGGCTGATAGACTCACCTTCGGTCCTTTCAGCTTGAGTGTGAACCAGCGCCTCCTTGCGAAGGACGGGGTTTCGATCGAACTGGGCGCGCGGGCCATGGACTTGTTGATCACGCTCGTCTCTGCTCCCAACAAACTCGTCAGCAAGCAAGATCTGATTTTAGCGGTCTGGCCCGATGTCATCGTCGAGGAAGGCAGCCTGCGCTTTCACATGACGGGGCTGAGGAAGGCGCTTGGCGACGGCCAGGATGGCGCGCGCTACATAACGACGATCGCAGGGCGAGGCTACTGTTTCGTAGCGCCGATCGCTCGGTCGAGCCCCTTGCCGATGGTTCGGTCAGACGCCGATTTCCCCCATGCGATCCTTCCGAGCCGCCTCGATCGGATGGTCGGCCGGGAGGAAGACATCCTCCGCTTGTCTGACAAATTGATGAAGTCGCGGATGGTCACCATCGTTGGCGTCGGCGGGGTCGGAAAGACTACCGTCGCCACGGCGGTGGCGCATCATCTCGCCCCAAGCTTCAAAGGGGCCGTGTTGTTCGCTGACTACGGCATGTTGAGCGACCCTGGTTTGGTAGCTGCCGGGATAGCCTCGATGCTCGGGCTGTCGGTGGGATCTGACGATGTGCGCCCAAGTCTGCTTGCCTATCTGCGCGACAAGAAAATTCTGCTTGTCCTCGATACCTGCGAACATCTGATAGACGCAATTGCGGATCTCGTGGCAAACATAAACGAGGCCGCGCCGCAGGTGTACCTCCTCGCAACAAGCCGCGAGGCCTTAAGGATCGAGGCCGAAAGCGTTTACCGGCTCGACACACTCGCTTACCCACCGGATGATCCAGAAATTTCGACCGAGGCGATTTTGTCGTTTCCCGCAATTCAATTGTTCATGGAACGGGCTGCGGCCAGCGGAGCAACTCTCGATATCAGCGACCGCGATGTCCACGTCATCGCGAGCATCTGCCGAAAACTTGACGGCGTGGCACTTGCATTGGAATTGGCCGCTCGCCGGGTCGAAACCTATGGTCTGCTCCAGACCGCCACGCTTCTCGATCGGCACCTGACATTGGGGTGGGCGGGATCCAGAACAGCGCCACCGCGCCAGAAGACGCTACAGGCTACGCTCGATTGGAGCTTCGGGCTGCTCACCGAGGTGGAGCGCGTCGTGCTTCGTCGGCTGGCGGTGTTTGTCGGAGATTTCACGCTCGATGCGGCACTGGAGGTGTCTTCGACCCCGGATTTGGATCAACGCGCCGTCTTTGGCGCAATTGACAGTCTTGTGGCAAAATCATTACTTGCGACCAATCCAACCGGCGCGACGATGCGCTACCGGTTGCTAGACACGACCCGTGCCTATGCACTTCAATCTCAGACGGATGAGGATCGTGCCGGAGTGGCTGCGCGTCACGCTGCGTACTATCAGCGTTGGCTGGAGCAATTCGGACCAGATTGGCCCACCTTGTCGACGGGTCTCGAGCGGGTGCCATACTTCATCAGCATAAACAATGCTCGAGCAGCGTTGGAATGGTGTTTTGGGAAGAACGGCGATGTCGACGTCGGCATCAGGCTGGCGGCTTCTGCGGTGCCGGTTTTCCAGGTAATGTCGCTTTTCCCCGAATGTCAGCGTTGGTCGGAGCAAGCGCTTCTCGCACTGGACGACGTCTCGCGCGGCGGCGTCGAAGAAATGCACCTGCAAGCGGGCCTTGGAATCTCCCGGATGTATATGCAAGGCGGCCGCGACACGTCGCAGGTGGCCCTCAGCAGGGCCCTGCAGATCGCCGAGAAACGGGGCAATGCGCTCGATCAATTGCGGATATTGGGTCCGTTGAACATGCTCAGGATGCGCACTGGCGACTTCAACGCCGCCCTCCATTACGCAAGGCGCTTTTCGGACATCTCCGCTGCGATGGAGGACGCTGCAACGGTCGAGCTGGGGCAATTCTTTCTAGGGAATTCACTGCATTTCACAGGCGATCTAGACGCTGCGCGCATCGAACTGGAGGCCGCGGCGAGGGGCGAGCCACGACCCCGGCGGACGCCCGCGAGCTATATAGGCTTCGAAGGAAGGCACTTGGCGGGAGGGATTCTCGCGAGGAACCTGTGGCTACAGGGTTATCCCACGCAAGCCGACATCCGTGCGCGTCAGACAATCGGTGACGCCGCAGAGCTGGATCATTCGTTGACCCTATGCATCGCATTGCTCGGAGGAATTGCTGTCTTCCTCTGGCGGGGTGACCTTCGGAGTGCCGAAGAGCACATCGATTGGCTGATTTCGCGCGCTGGACTGCACTTTCTGTCGCCATATGTCTCGGTCGCCAGAGGGTTCGAAGGAGAGGTCGCAATTCGCCGGGGCGATGTGAAGCGTGGCTTAGAGACCTTGCGACGCTGTGTCGAAAAGCTTCATGCAGCGACTTACGAGGTTTTCACGACCATGCTGGAGATCTCGATCATAAAGGGACTGGCGGCGATCGGTGAGGTCGAGGAGGGCATGACAAGGATCAACATGACAATCGACCTCGTCGAGAAAAACGGGGACCTCTGCTACATGCCGGAGTTGTTGCGCTGCAAAGGGAACCTCCTTCTGTCGATGCAGCCGGCCTTGGCTGATGATCCCGAGACATGCTTTATGCGCTCACTCGAGAACAGTCGGAAAATGGGCGCACGTGCATGGGAGCTACGAACTGCGACCGATCTCGCTGCGCTCTGGGTCGACAACGGACGGGTGCGCGATGCGCGGGCACTGTTGCAGCCAGTATTCGAGCAGTTTGGGGAAGGCTTGGACACTGCGGATGTGACAGTCGCCGAACGACTGTTGGCAAAACTGTATTGACCACAAGCGGCTCGATAGCGCCAGCGCCAGCGCCGCATAAGCAACGCTCCTTATTTCACCGTCGGTCCGGCGGCCGTCAAATTAGCGATCGCCAGTTGTGCCGCGATATGCCGCTAGTTCAACTCGCTTTTGCCAAAAAATAAGGACATGGTTGGCCTAGCGAATCCCAAACGGGTGGAAATTTTAACATCAGGGGCGTGGGTTCGGATCCTTTCCAGGCGTAAGAAGCTCGTCCGGCATAGTGCCCGATGCCAAATTGTGGTTAACGCTGAACCTGTTCGCCGAGGGGCGCCTCGAAACGTGATGGCCACTGGGTCAAGCCACATCTCAGCACATCCGGAAATCTCGCACTCGGCTCCGATCACGCGGCGTACCGTTAAGGTGAACTACTACCGGGGATGGGTCTCACAGATGCCATCCTCCCATACCCAAGACTCGTGAGTAGCGACGAGTGTCGGCTTAGCGCCGGCATAATGGTGATCGAGCCACCCGTCGCTGTTGCTGCAAAGCGGACATGAGGCAGTGACAACGCGGGTCGCAGTTGCGCCAAAAGCCGCCATTCCGCCCCATGCGGGTGATTAGATCACGAATTCCTCCTCGTACGTCTGTGGCTCGGGAACGACCGTAACCTCCACCGGAACGATCCAATTGGCCGCGTAGCTCTCGCAGTCGGAACGCTGGAGGTCGGGCTGTACGCACCCCGCCCCATCGATCGCGCGACATCGCAGTATATATCGCCCCACTTCTTCAGGGGTCCACATGTACTCCCACAGGCGCCATGCAAAGGGACGTTCTGTTTCGAGGAGCCTTCCCTCGCGCCAGCCCCTGCCATCTCCGGTGCAGACCTGCACCTGCCGGATAACAGCCTCTCCGCTCCAGGCGGCTCCGAAAATCCGATACGGTTGGCCGGCGATGAGACGCGCCCCCTGCACGGGACGCGCGATCTGCGCTTTGACCTCCATCTCCGCAAGGGGGACCAGCCTGGGTTCCCCGAGGCTGCGCTCCCAACGGAAATAGTCGCGCGCCTGCCAGTAGCCAAGGAACGGTTGCTCCACAACCGTGATATGCGTGATCCACTTGACCCAAGCCATGCCGAACCAGCCACCCACGACCGCGCGTAGCGGATAGCCGTGATCGCGCGTCAACGGCTCCTCGTTCATCGAATAGGCAAGGATCGTGCTGTCAGCGATCGCCTTCTCAAGCGGTAAACTGCGCGCAAAAGCGATGGGGCCGGGAGAAGCCGTTTTCTTGTTCGTGTCGACGACGCCGCTGTCGGCGCCTACGAGCAGAACCTCACGTGCGGTTTGCTTAACGCCCGCCATTTCCAAAATATCGCGCAGAAGAACACCTGTCCACGCAGCATTGCCGACGGCTCCGTTCTGCCACTGCAACCCCTCCTTAGGTGGCACATAGTAGACGCGGCCGTTCCCTGCGCACTCGACGACGGCGGTAAAAGTCGTGCTCCGCATTGCCTTGATGCTGTCGAGGTCAAGTTCGATCGGCCGCTCCACCGCCCCGCCAACGCGCAATCTCCAGTCTCGCGCATCGAGGTCCGGCGACGGGAAATGGTTTCGCACGAAGAACAGCTCGGTTGGGATCAGCCAATCGGAGAGCGACGCAAACGGAAACTCGATGTTCTGTGGGGATTTCTGTCGAACTATTAGGCTGGGTTGCTGTGGTGTCGGCATCGTCCTCGTCTCCCCTTTCAAGAGCACACGTCGGCTCTCGGTCGCGCGAATTCCGGTACGATCACACCGCCCCTCGCAGTGCGTCTGTCGTATTCCGCCTTCGGGCCGCATTCTAGCACATACCGCACGTTCCTCGGATCGACCTCGATCGGCAGCAAAGGGGCCGACGGCGGTCTTGACCGCTTTGCGCGCCCACGCCAGTCGTTGAGGTCGATTGGGCTTCGTCCCGAAAACAGCCAGTCAACCATTGCATAATCAAGGCAGCCCCAGGTCCGGAGCCCAGCGAAAGCTGGGTCGCAGTAAGTGGAACGTGTGGGCAATGTCGCCACGCTCGGCGGCTCGCAGTAGAGCGACCGTCGAACGCAATTCGTTGATAAGGCTTCGCCCCGTGTTTTAACGGTCGAGACCCCAAACGTCCGGGTTCCGTTTGAAGTACTCAGTCAGTATTTCGGTAAGCACACGCACTTTCCGCATGGGATGCTGACCCGGCGGGCGGACGACATACGCCGCCCCCGGAGGGACCGGATAGCGTGTCATGATCGGGACCAGAGCGCCGGAGGCCACATATCCATATGTGATGCAATCGGGGAGCCAGGCGATGCCGAGACCTGCCGCCGCCGCAGCAGCAAGCGCCGTGGCGCTGTCGGCCTTGAACCTGCCCTGCGGCTGAACCGTGACGATCTTGTCGCCATCCATGAACTGCCAGGCTTCCGTTCCCTGCATGAGGGCCTGATGGGTGACGAGTTCGTCCAGGCTCTCAGGTGACCCGTGCGCTTTGATGTAATCCGGACTGGCGACAAGCTTGCCATGGATCGGCCCAACGCGCTTCGCGATCAGGTTTGAGTCTTGGAGGTAGGCACTCCGAATCGCGCAATCAAAACCCTCTGCGATGAGATCGACGAAGCGATCGCTGTAGGAGGTATGGATGTGAAGCTGCGGGTGCTGGCGCGCCATGTCCGCAAGCACGGGGGCGAAGTGGGTCGGGCCGAACGTAAGCGGCATGGCAACCCTCAGGCGGCCGCGCAACTCACCGGTGGGGAGGATCGTTTCCTTGGCGGTGTCAATCTCGGCGCTGGCTCTGGCCGCATGGTCCCTGAACGTGATTCCCGCTTCCGTGAGCGCGGCGCCGCGGGTCGTTCGTGCAAGAAGCTGGACGCCAAGCTCCGCTTCGACCCGGAAGAGTCGCCGGCTGACGATCGATTTGGAGACGCCAAGCCGGCGCGCGGCGACCGATACGCCCCCGGCATCGGCCACTGCGACGAATGTCTGCAGGTCTTTGATGTCCATTCCGGCGTTCCTTATTTCGCGACACAGCTTCCCCGACTATGGCACTACCGCGCCACCAAAAGGAACAGCAAATTGCGTCCAGGCAACGTCACCCGCTGGCGCATGTCTCCCGTGAACCCATCGCCGTCCATAGCGGCAGAGAAAGGAAGTCTTGATGCCCCCTCGCAACGGCCTCGATTCGCTTCTTCGTCCCGAAGATTCGGTCCTCGTTCTGATCGATCACCAACCTTATCAACTCGCGAACCTGAACAGCCACGATCCGCATATGGTGGTCAACAACACGACCGCGCTGGCCAAGCTAGCAAGAGCCTTCAATGTTCCGACCATTCTCACCAGCGTGATCGCGGCGCGCGGTGGACTTCTCTTTAAGCAGATCACCGACGTATTTCCGGACCAGGAAGTCATCGATCGCACCTGGGTTAACACCTGGCAGGACGAGAATGTGGTGAACGTCGTCAAGGCGACCGACCGCAAGCAACTGATCATCGCCGGTCTGTGGACCGAGGTCTGCGTCGCAATGCCTGTCATCCAGGCCGCCGGCGAAGGCTGGGACGTCACCGTGATCACCGACGCGTCGGGCGGTATTTCGAAGGAGTCTCACGAAGTTGCCATCCAGCGCATGGCCGCGGCCGGCGCGAACGTGATGACCGTGATGGCGCTCGCTGGCGAATGGCAACGCGATTGGGCGCGCACCGAGCATGTCGAGGAGCTGACCGAGATTCTCATCCAGCACTTCGGCGGCAGCGGCATCGCGTATCTTTGGGAGCAGCAGCTTCTCAACACGCCGGTGCCGAGCGAAGGCTGACCCGGCCGGGTGGCCAAAGCCGTCCTCGTCGCCGCCATTCCGCCGCTGATGCTGAAGACCGACGACAACCCGAAGGCACGCCGATGGAGGTCTTCGACGGCTATCGGACGGCACTGGCCGGCAACCGTGGACAGTTCTTCCGCGACGTCGCGTCAGGCCCGTTCTCCGGCTTCAATCGCGAGGGCGCGGCGGTCCATGAAGGCGTGCTCCAGAATTGGTGGCGGCAGGGCATGATGGGGAGCCGCCAAGGCGCACTACGATGGCATCAAGGCCTTCTCGGAAACCGACCAGACCGATGACCTCAAGGCGATCACCGTGCCGACGCTGGTGCTGCACGGTGAGGACGACTAGGTCGTTCCGATCGCCGCTTCGGCTTTGAAGGCGGTCAAGCTGCTGCCGAACGGTTCGTTGAAGACCTATCCCGGTTTCTCGTACGGGGTGCTGACAGTGAACGCTGATGTGCAGAACGCCGACCTTCTGGAGTTCATCACGAACAGAAGTGGCTGCGGGGCGTGGCTCCCGGCCCCGTCCCGTAGTTCGAGTCGACGCTTGAAAAGGTGTACGTGCGACGGTGGAGCACAAGAACTCATCTCGCACTACAGAAGCGCTTCGCTCATAGTGGCCTCGCTGCGCGTTTGTCAGCTAATCTTATTACTGGGACCGAAACCAGACGGTCTGCCATCGGCCCCCAATCAGTCATTCCAGCGAGGCCAAGTTCATGTCTGGGCTAGAGAATCTGATACAGATGAAACAACTGGGTCGTTGGTTCTGGTCCCTTCAAGGCGTGCATGCGCCGGACGCGACAGTATATTGGCTTACAAGCACTAGTTTTGTGACATTGCCAGTCGATGCATACTGCTCGCCGTAACGCCAATAGGAAGAAAGTAGAATGAATGCCGATTTCAACGATGGGAAGTGGCTCAACGAGCCCGCCAGCTGGCAGGTCGGGGATACCGGCCTGACCCTGACCACGGACGAAAAGACTGATTTCTGGCGGGAGACCTATTACGGCTTCACGCGCGACAGCGGTCATTTTCTCGGCCTTCCCTCCGCCGATCGTTTCACCGCCGCGATCCGTGTCAAGGGCGAATTCCGCACGCTCTATGATCAGGCGGGCCTGATGGTCCGCATCGATGAACATCGCTGGGTAAAGACTGGAGTCGAATTCACCGACGGCGAGGCGTTTCTCAGCACTGTCATCACCGATGGCCAGTCCGATTGGTCGGTGTCGCAGCCCTTCAAGGAACTTGAGGATTTCTATATTCGCGTGACGGTCGCCGCGGGTGCCATGCGAATCCAGGCCTCGCGCGACGGCAAGTTCTGGCCTTTGCTTCGTCTTGCGCCCTTTCCGGTTGCTTCGGTTTATGAGGTCGGCCCGACCGCCTGCACGCCGGAGCGCAGCGGCCTGACCGTCCATTTCTCCGAATTTTCGATCGGCCCGGCAATTACCACCGATCTTCACGATTTGAGCTGAGGGCGTGCGCGCCACTACCGATATAGAATGCGCTCGTAGCGCTGCCGGCAAAACTATCCACGTATCAAGCGTCTGGCAGTTCTACGACTTGGCGAAGCTGTTCATCCTCGTGATCGCAAGCGGCAAACCACTATTTTCCGAGCACCTATCAATCTCGGCGGCGCGGATCGAAACGACATCAACACGCCACTGATGACCCCGACAGATCCTCGCCTCCCTCGCGGGGATCGAAACATCGCTCGCAGGTTGAAATTCTGCGCCCATTCCTTTTTGATGTCAGAGGCGATCATTGCTCTACGCCGGGAACTTCAATGGATATGACCACTCCAAGCGGCCAGCTTTCTGGCCTGTCCTTCTTGGTGCTCTGGGTGTTGCTGGCAATCCTGATCTTTAGCGGAGTGCGTCATGGATTGAGTGCAGATCCAAGTGACGATGACCGGTCGCGCGCGCGGGATCGTTCTGGCGGACGCATAGCTCGATATCTGGACGAAAACGACAGGGAGCTTGGAGCCGCGGGTCGGGCCCTCGAGGCCAAGGCTAGGTCCTATTTCGCGCGCCGCATCGGTAAAATCCATCTGGCGGCGCTGGCCTTCTTCGCCGTGACGACAGTGTTTTTGGCGATCTGGAATCTGCATGAGGCCAAGATGCAACGGGCATCTCAAACCCAAGTCACATCGCCGTCGCTGCACGATAAATGACCGATGTTGGGGCAGTTGCTTCATCCGGAACCGATCCGGGCACGGCTTTCAACGAAATCGACCCTAAGGGGACGCTCGATCACCAAACAGAAAGATCAGCAACAGAAGAGAGCCGAAGGACAAAACTGCGCCTGTCCATGCGCTGTAACTCAACCTGCGCAACGACCGAAACTCCTCTGCGACAAAGAACCTGCCGAAGCGGCTCGACTTGCGTCCCTGCCGTTCCCCCCAACGGTCTCGATCCTCTGCTCGATTGATCAGGCGGCCGGTCCGCCTGATCGCCATTATGTTTGCATAGAGGGCGACGGCGAAGCATACGAGAAATGAAGTCACACAAGCCCACACTACCAATTGCAAGAGGAATGGTTGACCTTCCATCTTAAGAGTCATGCCCTAATCCCGGGTTCAGACAATTTGAGACCATTAAGTAGTTGAAAGTCTTAAATTACGCTCTCCAGCGACCTATGGTCGGGAGGGCTGGTTCGGCAGCGAAGAAGAAGCGCGCGAAGCTGGATGGAGAACAGCGAATAGACCTGAGGCACGCAGCTTAGCATGTCGCTCAGCGCACTCAATGCGCATTCAGGGGTACGACGGTAATCCGATTGTTCAGCTTCCGCTGATATAAATGCATGTTTACGATTAAGGGGCAGAAAAATCGCTGCGACATAATCAGCCGCAGTTGGCCGCGGTTTCAACGGGAGATCGGATGCAGAGGGGGCCTCTTCCATCAAGCCGCCAGGCCCTGCTGCTCGCCCCGCTTCTCTACTTCGTTCCGGAAACGTCGATTGCGCGTCGGAGGGGCGGGGGCGGTTCCAGGAGCGTCCAATATTCTCACAAGGGAGCTGCCATCGCGGTTCTGATGATTGGTGCGATCGCTCTTTTTGGCTGGCTGGACAATCATCGCAGCCGCCCGGCACCTCGAACAAATCGAAACGGCCGCCTCGCGCGGCGCACTCAAAATATCGACGCCGTAACATGCGCGACTCGGGGAAATGAACGCGCTGCGTGCGACAGGTTGGATTGGGGTTAGAACTTGAAGCGAAACAGGATTTACATTCCAAGCCTGGGCCCTTCAGCCTGGCAGCAGTTTCTTGCCGAACCTGACAAACAGTGGCGCACCGGTTATTCGGCGAAAACGCTCGCGCACTGTTGGGAACAGAGCGATGGTCTGCCTCCGGAAATCGCAGCGTTGTTCCCCGATACGACGGAGTTATTGCTTGCTTTGCCCGAGCATAAGGTTCCGCTGCTCGGCGGTAACCGGGATAGTCAAAATGATATCTTCGCCTTGATCAGACACGGCGGCTCAACGTGCGCGGTGACGATCGAAGGGAAGGTGAATGAGCCTTTCGGACCGACGGTCGGGGAGTGGCTGACAGCCGCGTCTGACGGCAAGTTGGCGAGGATGCGCCATATCTGCGATGTCCTTGGTTTGGCAGAGACGCCATCGGCACATATCCGCTATCAGCTGCTGCACCGCACCGCGTCAGCGGTGATTGAAGCGAAGCGCTTCAAAACGGACGAGGCGGCGATGATCGTGCATTCCTTCTCGCGCACGAGGATGTGGTTCAACGATTTCATCGCGTTCACCCGGTTATTCGACCTGGACGTTGCACCTGACCGCGCAGTTGGGCTGTCTTTGAGCAACGGGGGCCGGCTCAGGCTTGGATGGGCTACAGGAGATTCCGCCTTCCTCGAAAATTGACGTCATTCGGGCTCGTGGAGGGCGCCGTCATATCCCTTCACATCAGGTTTTTTGTCAATTGTTCATTTTTTGATTGGCATCGAATTGCTCCTTGGTTAGCGGATCCACGGTCTGAGCCCATAACGATTACCGGCCCGTCCTCGGGCCTGTACAACCTCACATGCGGTCGCCGCCCGTAGCGGCGCACCATTCTCCCGCTTTCGACGGGCACGGCTCAGGAGAACGGGGCCAAACTCAAGATCGGCGTTTAAAGCCACCTCACTCTGCCACGGTGCAGGCCGCTACTCACCCCTGATGGGATCTCAAGGTGACCGATTGAGGCTCGGAAGCGGGCTGGCATAGCGGAATCTCTCCATTCAGATCGGCGGACCATCCCTGCAGGCACGCTGTCCACATTAAGTGGCTTCACCGTCGATTCTGCAGCACCCTGGGCTCAAGACCCGCGGGAGAATGCTCGAGTGCGCTCACAGAGCTTGGCTACACATATCGGTATCCCGGATCGCTAGCTTGGTCGCTAGGACGGGCTGGCGGAAGGTCTAGGGCCAACTACGCGTTTGTCGATAGCGAATATCGGTTCGAATGATAGCGACGACGCTGTCCATTGCGGCACCTTTCATACAGGACACCGATTCTGACCGACGAAAAGGAAAGAGCCATGCAACCTCGTCAAAATAATTACTTCAAACTCGCTGAACCGGCCTTTAAACACGTCTTCGCTCTGGAGAGCACTCTTAAAATTGGTCCGCTAGAGCCAAAGCTGTTGCACCTTGTCAAGCTGCGCGCCTCTCAGATCAATTCGTGTGTGTTTTGCATTCATTTGCACACCACAGAAGCTCTGAAAGACGGGGAAGATCCTATGCGCCTTTATTTGTTGACCGGGTGGCGTGAGGCAACGCTTTACTCGTCGCGTGAGCGTGCTGCGCTTGCCTGGACTGAGGCGTTAACCAACCTCGCGCAGACTGGTGCCCCCGACGATGATTGGGGACTGGTTGAGGCTGCGTTTACGACAGAAGAGCGGTCTTGGTTGTCTCTTGCCATCGGTGCGATCAATCTTTGGAATCGGCTTCAGGTAGGGTTCAGGGCTACACATCCTGCTTAACAGCTCAACGTGCGCCATAGGCATAATGTTTTTGTGGCGCAGCAGTCGAAATCGCTGCGCCGCTTGCCAGTTCGAGGAATTAACTGGGTGGTTACAACCAGTTTGCCCTCCAGCCTTCGACGATCCATGCGACGTCTGACCGGTGCGCAAGCGCTTTCGAGACCAAGTTCGGCGGCCACATATAATATCATCAACGGCGATGCACCGGGGGATGGACTAGCGGAACTGTTTCGGCGACCGCCCCTTGAATGCTTCGGCGGGTTACGATCGGAGC
>UCOA01000211.1 GCA_900474095.1 Hyphomicrobiales bacterium
GCATAACATCTCCTGCGGAACTGCGGAATTCCGCCGTGGACGCGTACGATGGTGCCGTCGATCGCGCGATCGCGATCACCGGACAACAAAAACCTCTCGAAGACGCCATTTGCCGGCAACCGGCGCAACGCCGCCTTCGTGCTGGTTCCGGAAATCTTCTTGTTCACGATGAGCAGCCTGGAACCGCCGCCTCGCGGAGTGCCGGCCGAGCAAGGGGATGATCGGGCATTGTGATTTCGGCGTTCAGCCGGCAAGTGGTTAAGTCGCCTGGGGCCAATTCCCGGGAAAGCGCCGCTGGGTAATGGGGTGGCTCGGTTGCGGAAGCGCTGAGCGAAGCGGTTTGGTCCCTCACCTGCCGATATAGGCGGCGAGTTCGTCCGGCGTGCCATTTGGGAAGGCCTGTTTTAGAAATTCCAGGAAAGCCGACACGCGGGCACTGAGCAGCCGTCGCGACGGGTAGAGCGCCCATAGCGCGATGTCGGAGCCCTCGACATCCCCCCAACGCAGCAAAGTACCATCTGCCAGATCGTGGCTCACCAGTGATATCGGCAGGCGTGCAGCGCCTACACCGGCTCGCACGGCATCTCGAATCATGATGAGCGACGACAAGGCGAGGACGGGCTCGATCCTGATCTTCGCAGACCCCTTCGAGGTCATGACGTTCCAGGTCCGTCTATCGCCCGCTCCGCGCACAACGCCCGGCGCCGGCATCTCTGCGGCCGGCCGGTGAAGTTCGGGACTTGCCACGACGACCAGGCGATCATGAAGAAAAGCTCGACCAACCAAAGTTTCGTCTGGATTCGGATTGACCCGGATGACCAGATCATAACCTTCCTCGATCATATCGACGGCTCGATCCTCGGTCGTGATTTCCAGCCTCACGTCCGGAAATTTCAACGCGAAGCCCGCCGCGATCTTGCCCATAGCGGTCTGAGACAAGAGGAGTGGCGCGCTGATCCGCAACCTACCACGCGGCTTCTCCGCACCCGAGGCAATGGCAGCCGCTGTTTCGTCAAGCTCCGTCAACAGAGCGGCTGTGCGCTCGTGAAGGGCGCGTCCTTCCTCGGTGAGTTTCAGGTTGCGCGCGCCACGCTCGAACAGCCGAAGCTGAAGGGCAGCTTCCAACTCCGTAACGCGTCGGGACAGGGTTGCCTTCGGACGGCCGGACGCCCGCGCCGCTTTGCCGAAGCCGCCATGGCGGGCGACGAGATTGAAATCGGCAAGTGCGACAAGATCCATTGATGTTCCACCTATGAGACGGAGTGTCTAAATTGACGGTCTATTGGATCAATATTGAACCGGTCATATTCGGGGTGTCAAGCAACACTAACCCGGAGTAAATCCCATGACCGTTCTCGTTACCGGCGCCACAGGCAATATTGGCAGCCAAGTCATTCAACACCTCGTCAACCGCGGCGCTGAGGTGCGCGCTCTTGTCCGCGATCCCTCCAAGTCCAGTTTCCCGGCCGGCGTTGCCGTCGTGAAAGGTGACTTCCTGGATATCGACTCCCTGCGCAGCGCCTTCCAGGGCGTCTCCACGCTGTTCCTGCTGAATGCCGTCGTACCGGATGAATTCACCCAGGCTTTGATTGCGCTCAACGTCGCCCGTTCGGCCGGCATCGAAAGGATCGTCTATCTGTCGGTGATCCACCCGGACGTTTACGTGAACGTGCCGCACTTCGCCGGCAAGTTCGGCGTCGAGCGGATGATCGAGCAGATGGAATTGAAGACAACGATCCTGCGGCCTGCCTACTTCATCCAGAACGATCTGACGATCAAGGACGTCATCACTGACTATGGTGTTTACCCGATGCCCGTCGGCGACAGAGGACTCGCCATGATCGACGTGCGCGATATCGCGGAGATAGCCGCTCTTGAGCTGCTGCGCCGCGAACGGGCTGAACAGCCGCTTCCCCTCAGCCGCATCAACCTCGTCGGTCCCGAGACACTCACCGGACCGGACATCGCCGCCATCTGGGCAGACGTGCTTGGCCGCCCGATCAACTATGGCGGCGGCGATACGCAAGCCTTCGAGCAGAACCTCAAGCAGTTCATGCCCGCGTGGATGGCCTACGACATGCGTTTGATGGGCGACCGCTTCCTGTCCGACGGCATGCTGCCCGAGGGCGGTGACGTCGAGCGTCTGACGGCACTTCTTGGCAGGCCTCTCCGCTCGTATCGCAACTTCGCCTCCGAAACTGCTGCCTCTGCCTGACTCAGGTCGTCGCACATTCCCAAACAAGGACAATCGCTATGATCTATTCGGCCGCTATCGTTCCGGTAAATCCGGAAGGCGAAACAAAGCTCACCCGCGAGCAAGTCTGGAAGGGCCTGGAGCTGAAGGCGCGCGATGCGCGCCTGTTCCTCCCACCCGGCCTGTGCACCCGTTGTGATGTCGTGGAGGAACGCGCGACGCACTTCGTCCGCGAAGCGACCATCGCCGGCTCTGACCTTCGTGAGATCATCACCCTCGAGCCGCAGAGCAAGGTCACTTTCTTCCAGGCAACTGGGCCCCGCGAAGGCGCCATCATCAATGAACTGTTTGAGGATGAAGACGGCGCGCTGCAGCTCCGGTTTTACTGCCACCTCGGCCTGCGCGGCAAGGAGCCGAATGGCCCTGAGGAGCAGGCAGAACAGGCGCAATTCGACGGTGACAAGGGCTACAAATCGGCCCTGCTGTCGACGCTGAAGCGAACCCGCGAGCTGCTCGCAGAGGGCCGGCTCTGATCACCACCAGCCACAAACCCTGCAGGGTAGCCTCTTGAGAGGCGTCCCGCCGTCAGAGGACCGAAATTATGACCACACCCGGCACTGAAACACGTTTCGCCGCTGCGCCGAATTTCGTAGCAAGATTCTGAAAGCGAGGACGCCTCCCTCCATCTAAATTGTCGCCAGCCAATATCCGAGGTGTAGA
>UCOA01000188.1 GCA_900474095.1 Hyphomicrobiales bacterium
GTGTTCCTGACGCCGGACGAGAGTAAGATGCACCGATTTGACCAAAGAGGTCTCGCAATCTGACGGAGCAGATATGAAGCGCGACAATAGTCATGTCCTGACGCAAATGAAGTCACCCCAGTTTGAGCGCATAGCGCCTATAGAGGGAGAAAGCTTCGTGTGGCGGCTCGACGACTATCCGTGGCGCCGATCGGTATGGAACTGCCATCCCGAAGTCGAAATCCACCTCATTCGGCACTCCGCCGGGACGGCGCTCATAGGAGACTTCGTTGGTGAGTTCCTACCCGGTGATCTCTTTATTGTCGGAAGTTGGCTGCCACACGATTGGATCTCCCACATTAAGCCGGGAGAGAAGGTGGTTGGCCGCGACCTCGTCATTCAATTCGACGCCAAGGCCATCGAAAGTGCAGCGGGAATTTTCCCGGAGCTATCTGGCATAAACGAACTCCTGGATCGCGCTTTGGGCGGTGTCCGGTTCGCTCCGGCTGTCGCGAAGGGGTTTACGGATTCCCTTGAGGACCTCGGACGACTTCCGGGCGGAATGCGTGTCGGTGCCTTCTTCTCCCTGCTCTCCGAAATGGCGGCGACGCCTGAATACGAAATCCTCTCCACCACCCGCACGCCCATGATGAAGACCAAGGATCTGGAGAAAATGCAGAACATCATTCTCTTCATCCAAAACAATCTAGCCCGGGATATTTCCCTCACCGAGATTGCCGACGTCGCGCAGATGACGCAGACGTCGCTTAGCCGCTTCTTCAGAAAGCACGCGGGCCTTAACTACGTCGAGTTCATGACGCATCTGCGGATCGGCAAAGCCTGCGCTCTTCTGAAGACCACCAGTGAAACAATTTCCACTATCTCTTTTGAGTGCGGCTACACGAACATTTCCAACTTCAACAGGCGCTTTCTGCTCCTGCGTGGGTGCACCCCAAGCGAATATAGAAAGCGGCACGTCTAACCCTGCGAAAGGACTGTTTGTATGCAAGCAAAAGAGACTCAGCGCGCCCTGGTACTCGAGAAAAAGGGCGAATTGAACATCCGGGAAATCGATGTCGCCAGCGAGGTCGGTCCCGACGACGTCAAGATCAAGATAGCCACGGTCGGGGTTTGTGGTTCCGACGTTCACTATTACACACATGGGAAGATCGGTCCTTTTGTGGTCGAGGAACCAATGATCCTGGGCCACGAGGCATCCGGCACCGTCGTCGAGGTCGGGGAAAACGTGAAGGGCTTGTCTGTCGGTGACCGCGTCTGCATGGAGCCGGGTGTCCCCGAGCCGCTGTCGCGCGCATCGCGCCTGGGCATCTACAATCTTGACCCGGACGTGACCTTCTGGGCGACCCCCCCGATCCACGGTGTCCTCACCCCTAACGTGATCCATCCGGCGGCTTTGACCTTCCGTCTCCCCGACAATGTGAGCTTTGCCGAAGGTGCGATGGTCGAGCCTTTTGCGGTCGGCATGCAGGCGGCGTCGAAAGCAGAGATCAAACCCGGCGACGTGGGGCTTGTGCTCGGCGCAGGCCCGATCGGCATCATGGTGGCGCTGGCCGCGCTGGCGGGCGGGTGCTCCAACGTTATCGTTGCCGATTTCGCAAAACCGAAACTCGAAATAGCCGCGCAATATCCCGGGATCATCACGTGCGATCTCAGCACCACGAAAGTGGATGACATGGTCGGGAACATGACGGGCGACTGGGGAGCCGATGTTCTATTCGAATGCTCGGGCGCGAAATCGGCTTGGGTCGACATTCAGCGGCTGCTGAAGCCGAGCGGCACGATTATCGCCGTGGGGCTGCCTGTCGAGGCCGTCCCCGTGGATATCTCCGGTCTCTCCACGAAGGAGATAGTGGTGAAGACCATCTTCCGGTACGCCCACCAATATGAGAGGGCGATTGCGCTGATCGCGTCTGGGAAGGTGGACCTCAAACCGCTCATCTCCTCGACTTACGCCTTCGAGGACTCTGTAGCGGCCTTCGAACGCGCGGCCGAGGGTCGTCCTTCGGACGTGAAGATACAGATTGAAGTGGCCTGACCGATGACGCAGAATCTACTAGGCTGTGAAAATTGGGGACGAGGATTGCTGTTTAGCGAATTTTTTGCCAGCGCTTATCCAGCTTTTGGATCATTGTGGCTTCAGGAAACGGCCAATCTCGGCGTGGCCCCGGCGCGATCCCACAATGCTCATTCTAAGGGTTGCGCTCAGCCGCGCGGCTGGCGACGGCCACCATCTCGGCGCCACCATTAGCAAGAAGGCGTTTGCGCACCAGCACCCGCATAATGCGGGCGGCCGTCGAGAAGCTCATCTTGTCGAGCGGCCCTTCGCCTTCCCAACGCTTGGTCAGTCTTTCGGTGATGGCACTGACAATGTTCATCGGCACGATGTCGTCGCATTCGCGCATCGCTTCGAAGACGAGACTGATCGGGATGACCCATCCTTCGAAAGTAACGATCGGTTCTGTCAGTTCCGTATCCCATTCCTCGAAGGCGTAGAGCGCTTCACGGAACAATTCCTGAAGGGTGATCGGCGCGTGCCCGTTGTAAAGTGGCGGCAAGGCATTCGTCATGTCGTGTCTCCTCTTGTGGATTAAGCCAGTTCCTTCCCATCGGCCGAGAACATTTCCCTCCGCCGAATACACTTTAGCGGTAGAGGCGATGCCGAGCACGGCGTCGTCGTCTACGGTGAACCTTCAATGGGAAAAACCGAGAGATGCAACGCGAGCGCTGGGTTTACCCCGAAAAGCGGCACCGTCCGAACCGCGGCATCGCTATCGGACCAAAAGTCCGGTGGCTGTACTCAAGAACACGCAACCGAGCACGATGAACGCGCCAATGGCAACGCTCTGCACCAGGTTCATGCGCCGAGTGCGCTTCCCTTCCCAGTCGTAAGCCATTCAAGAACCCTCGTATCACCTGAGGCTGACGCGCTTCTATGCGCCTGGCCAAGGTGGTGCTTCTCAGTTCGGCAGCCAGCCCAAAGAGGCGCCAAGTGCCACTACCAGCTGCAGGAATGCAATTGCGAGAATTGAGGTGAAGAGCACCGTATCTCGCGCGTTATTTGAAGACCCTCTCATGGGGCATTTCTAGCACAAGGCGTATATACGCAAACCCCCACAATCTTGCAGTCGTGACCGAAACGGCGGCAAAGGCACTGCGCAGCTTGCCGTCGTCGGTCCATGCCCGGTATTCGATTTCGGCGGAAAGCAGTGGCGCCGTGAAGACGGCACCCTTCCGCTTGATCTTCACCGTCGGCACCGTCGTCACGATTGGCGACCTCCAAGAGGCTGTGGAGGCCTTCTGGGATCTGCATTTTCTCGTCAAACCTTAGCGACTGCGAAATGTTGCATTCTGGTTGTAGTCGGTTGCAATAATCTATTAATATATCTTTTCCTGGCATGAGGGAGAAGAAACATGGTCAAAAATGCACCGCACGAGGTTGATGTCAGGGTCGGCCAAAATCTCAAAGCGCTGCGTTCCCAACGCAATGTCAGCCAGGAAAGACTGGGTGAAGTCCTCGGTATAACTTTTCAGCAGGTCCAGAAATATGAAAAGGCCCGGAACCGGATTTCTTCAAGCAAGCTGTCGCAGATCGCGAAGTTCTTTCAGGTTGATGTCGCGACGTTGTTTTCCGGAACAGGTGACTATGGCGCGGGCGAGACGCTTTTCCCTTTTAGTCCGGAAGCCCTGGCGATCGCGCAAACATACGACTCCATACCGTCTGACAAAGTCCGACGTGCCATTAGCGGCCTGATCCGAACATTGCAGATCGATCAGGAAGCTGAAAGCTAATCGCTACTTGTGCTCAAGGCGCATTGAGGTCGCTGCGGGACCTGAATAACGCCCTCACAGGATATAGGGGGGCCTCCACCTCCGCCGGTCGGCGCCCCTCAAGGCGGAGGGCGAAATCGGTCCCAACGAAGATTGGGATGCCGTCGTGCTGATGCCCTGGCGGAGTAAACTTGATCAAAGCAAGCTGACGTTTTCAGCCCTCGACTTTCCGGTCTTGCGATCTTGACCTAGCTCGTAGCTCACTCTTTGCCCGTCTCCGAGTGAACTGGCGCCTTGCAATGCAGACACGTGCACGAACACGTCATCTCCCCCATTCTCTGGCGTAATGAAGCCAAATCCCTTGCCTTGATTGAAAAACTTAACTGTGCCAGTCGCCATAACAACACCTCGTCGCACGCGGCCGGTTGCCGCGATGCAAATCTATAGGCCGACAGTTGAATGTGCAACTTCTCCGTGCCTGAAAATGTCTAAGAGCTTGACCAAAAAAGAGGGTGTAATCAGACGCTTTTGATGATCTCTTTTCGAGTCTGTCTCTAATACTATGCATATCAGCACCCGACTCGGCTGCCGTGAAAGAGGTTCAACCGGAATGCAATTTCGGGGGTAGTCGATCCCGGTTTCCGCCGTACCGGCGGACGCTATGCCAAACCTCCTGCGGCTACCCCGGGGACCGAAACCGCATGCGCGAATTCCCGAACCGTGGCTTTGCCACCGCTATGCTCGGTTCTCCGATGTGCTCTTCCTTCGTGTTTTTTCCGATTATACGTCATTCCGCGCGTTAATCGGAAGGTGCCGATATCCGTCGTGGTTATGTGATGGAGGAAAGGTATGTCTGTCGGCGTTAGACGAGGTGAGGGCGAAGATGCGGAGCACCGCGGCGCCGAGAACGGTCAACGAAAGGTCACTCTGTCTTTCGATGCTTGAAATTCGATTATGCCTTCGCAGCAAAAACCAGGCTGATCAGCTACCCTTACAGTAGGAGGCTGGCGGTTGTGTTGACTCTGTAGTCCACTCGGTCGAAAAAGAGGCGATGGCTAGAGAGGGAATTACTGATGGCTGACGAGAATAACACGGGACCGATTGTTTCGGCTGTAGGGACGCCTTCCGAGCTGAAAACATCAGCGGCCAAGACGCAGAGGTCGCCACGGCGTCAGAAGACGGCTGCCGAACCGCTTCGAGCTGTATCAAAGTCCACTGCTGCAAAGTTGCCGAACGCTAAGCCCAGAAGGTATAGCGAACAGGAACGGATCGAGAAGCTCAAGGGGATAGAGACACAGGTCACCGAAGCCAAAGGCACGCTCAAGGATGCCATCAAGGGCGCCGGCATATCGGAACAAACCTACTATCAGTGGAAACGGACAGTGAAGCTTCAACGCGAGGAGAAGCTTAATTCGGCCGGCGATGAGTTGGCTGATCTGGTGCAACTCGAAGCG
>UCOA01000090.1 GCA_900474095.1 Hyphomicrobiales bacterium
GCCGCATCCATCCCATGAGGACAAAGACCGTTGAATAGGGGGGACTCCACATCTTCACTTAATTTATCAGCAAGCTGCCGATGGTGCTCTGCCGCCGCCCTGTCTTCCGCCCGCAAGTAGAGTTCGCAAAGGTGACGATGTGCCTGATATTCGAACGGGGATCGGCTTTGTGCGAAGCGATGCGCATGCGAACGTCGTGGCATCGGGCACGCGGATGGTTGGCCCCGATATCCTGCGGTCACTGGCGATCTTGCTGGTGATGGGCCAGCACCACAAAAAAGGCCGGGAAGATGCGAAAGGCACGCCGGAGGTAAAACGACTTGAAATCGACCTCCCCCCTCGCGCGTGGTCAACAGTCCTGCAAGCGCAAGTACCCATCCTGTGCCGATGCGCCTATAAAGGAGGAGAACCTGCAAAGGTAGGAGGAGATAGAACTGTTCCTCGACGGCAAGCGTCCATGCTTGGGAAAAGGCATTGCCTTCTCTTGGATCGAACCCGAGGTTGACCGCTCGCAGCGGTTGTCGTAGGTTCCGCAGTCGCTATTCCAACCAGGATTTGACACAATTTGCCAAGGCAACGCTATTGCGTTGCGCTTCGCGGACGACGTTTTCCGAGAAGCCCTGCTGGAGAGCGTCCTCGAAGAATGCGCGCACCGTGCAAATTTGCATCTTGTTGATGTCGCTCATGTTGCAATCAGGTTTCCTTCATTTCCTACGGTTTCCCGCTATCCTCGGATAGTCCACGCGACATGGGATGCAACATGGAAACGACGCGCGCCGGCGCGCACTCCTTAGACATGGGTCTATTGTGGGGCAACCTTTGTATAATTTCGCAAGGTGCGGTTGGCAGATAGGTTCTTTTTTGCCTCATGAGTCCAATCAGGACGAGGAGAGCAGCCCGGTGCCTCGCGACTCTTCACCGGGTTTGCGGATATCACATCCGCATGGACCGTCTCGTTTCAGGCTCGAGGCGGTCCTTTTCGGTCGCTTCTCGTAAAAATCGGCACCGGAAATGATACGGATTGAACCGGCCACTGGGAGGAATGCGGCAAGCGATCGGCCTCCAACTGTGCCCTCCCTCCATTCAACACTGGACGGCGGCGTAACAGGCGCTGCTAGGCTTGTCCACGCGACAGAAAATGCAAGATGTTGCGGAAATATTGGGAGAGGCCAACGAAGAGTTATGCAGCGCTGGGATTTAGCCTGCCAACATGAACACTGCAGCCCAGAATAGGCAGGACAGTTCACCTGCGACCAAAAATCCAATGATGGAGTCGTTCATGAGATCCTCCTCGGGCAACCTCCATTGCCATGTGGCGACTTTAAGGCACGGAGAAAGCCTGCGCTACCCCTGATTCTAACTAGCAGCGAACGGGCCCTCGCAACGGGTCGCGGCGCGCGGCTTCGAGGTCTGATTCGATCGTCTTGCCCCTCATGCCGGCATGGATCACGGCGGTTTCACGCATGGCAACGGCTCGGTTCTCGGCGTCTTCAAATGAATATGCCCAGACATCGACGCCCCAGGTCCTGCCGTCCTGGCGTAATCGAGGGCGAAGATCCCCAAACGCGATACTAACTGGTTCGGCGGCCTTCGGTTCCCGTGTCGGGAGCCGGACAGCAATGCCGACGCGGCCTCCGGTCGCCACGATTGCGCGTGTGGCGGCTCTGCAGGAGCGAGGTCTGTCACTACCAAGCGCCAAACTCTGACCGCTCAAGGTGGGGATTTCCTTGGCGGCTGTTGTATATTACCGCGAACAAGCGGCACAGGCCGCGTCTCCGACAACAGATTGCGAGCGACTTGGATCGCCTCCGGTAACGGCCAAATCTCGCCTTTTCATCGATTGCGATTCGATGGCATCGGAGCACACGGAGTATTTTCGGGGTTGTTCATGTGTTGATCATGTGCGTGCTGAGAATTTCATAACCTATACATTTGGGCCCGCTGCTTCAGTCACAGCAGGCCCGTAATTGTCAGGCTGCACCAGCGGTACACACGCTACCTCCTGGGAACCATGCCCTATCGGCATCGATGTAACGGCGCCTTTCTACATCTTCATCTGATTGAGCCGAGCCGATAATGCTGGCGATTTCCAGTGGTTGATCGGCTGCCGTCGGCCAGATTGGGCGAGTGGGATCGTTATGACGACGAGGATGAGAATAGCGACGTAGAGCAGCCCCAGAGGAATTCGACGCGCTTTCAAACAATAATCTCCAGTATCCGCTACTAGTTTGCCGGGCAATCCTGACAGCTGGCTGAACGTTGACGGCCGTTCCCGACCTCTCCTGCCGCGCGCCCCCCCGCCCCGTCACCGCATGTGCTGCCCATTCCCCGTTCAGGTTCCTGTCAGAAAACCGGCCCAGATGTCGCGGCGTAAGACCGGCGGTGCGGCGTCAGCGCCCCGAGGTTCCCGACCCAAGCAGGAGACGATGAATGATCTTCGAAACCCTTCCTGGAACGGCGCCGCGGCTGGCGCGCCCGACAATCGGCAGCGCGACGCTGAGCGTGGTGGTGGCGCTCTATCTTCTCTTCGCCACCAACGGCACCTTCTGGGCAAAAGCGGTGACTTACCTTGGCCTGCCGAGTTTCGGCCTCATGCTGCTTTGCATTGGGCTCGCCGCGCTGTTTTCGGCGCTGTGCATTGCCTTGTCGGTGAAATATCTGACCAAGCCGCTGTTCATCCTTCTCATCACCAGCGCGGCGACCGCCTCATGGTTCATGGACCGCTACGGAACCATCATCGACCTTGACATGATCCGCAACGCCGCCGAGACGACGGGCTCGGAAGCCGGCCATCTGATGACGGCGGGGTTCCTGATCCACATGACCGTATTTGCCCTTGTGCCCTCTCTATTGATTGCGCTGGTGCGCATTCGCCATCGGCCGATCGTCCAGAAGGTCTTGTGGAATGTCGCTGTGATTCTGCCCTGTCTTGCGGTTTTTGCCGCCGCCGCCCTTGCCAATGTTCGAACCTTTGCCGCCACGACCCGGCAACACCGCGATCTCGTCGCGACGTTGAATCCAGTGATGCCGATCGCCAGCTCTGTGCGCTATCTGAACGCCAGCGGAGCGGAAAAGAACATCGTCGTCCAGCCGCTCGGGACGGATGCGCATGTGTTGGCGCCGGCCGTTTCCGGCATGCCGCGGGTTGCCATCATCGTTGCCGGCGAAACCGCGCGGGCGGACGATTTCTCGCTCGGCGGCTATTCACGGCTGACCAACCCGGAACTGTCGCGCCAGGAGATCAGCTATTTCAACGACACGACGAGCTGCGGCACCGCCACCGCCGTCTCGCTGCCCTGCATGTTCTCGGTCTATACCCGTGGCGAATACACGCATGAAAAGGGCCTGGAGACCGAAAACCTCATGGATGTCCTGACGCATGCCGGCATCAAAGCGGAGTGGTGGGACGACAATACCGGCAGCAAGGCAATCGCCAACCGCATCGCCTATACCTCGTTTTCGGACCGGAACGATCCCCGCTTTTGCATCGATCACGAATGTCGCGACGACGTGCTTCTTGACGGTCTCGATGCCTGGCTGGATGGTGTCAAGGGCGACAGTGTGCTCGTGCTTCATCAGATCGGCAGCCACGGGCCGTCCTATTTCCAGCGCTATCCCGATGCCTTCCGCCGCTTTACGCCGGATTGCCGCACCGCGGAACTCGGCAATTGCAGCCGCGACGAGATCGTCAACGCCTATGACAATACCGTGCTCTATACCGATCACGTTCTGTCGACGATCATCGACAAGCTGAAAAGCCGCGAGGACCGGATGGCCGGTTCGATGATTTACATGTCCGACCACGGCGAATCGCTGGGCGAGCATGGGCTTTATCTGCACGGCGCGCCCTATTTCATCGCACCGTCCCAGCAGACGCATATTCCCTTTTTGCTCTGGCTCGGCCGCGAGGCCAAGGCCCGCATCGAGCCGTCATGCGTCGCTGCAAAGAGTGTTGAATCGCAGTCCCACGACAATCTCTTCCACACGGTTCTCGGCATGATGAATGTCGCTACCAGGGTATACGATCCGACGCTCGACGTTCTGTCGTCCTGCCGGGCTGGTGCGGCTTCGTAACCGGCAGGCCATGGTGCAACTTCGGCGTCCGTTTCCCTGCCCGGTAGGCGGACGTTTTGTCGCGCTGGTCAAAGCCGTTTGACGGGAAAACCCCAAGAGGAAATAGGAAGGCGGGGGAACTTGACCGAAAAAGGGACCAGCGGCTTGCGCGTTCTGCTTGTCGAGGACCACATCATTCTGGGGGAGGCGGTGCGTGACCATGTCGCGGCGGCGGACCACGGCCCTAGTTTGGATGAAGACGCTCGAGGATGCGCGCATCGCGCTACGCACCGTTACCTATGGGCTCATTCTCCTCGGTCTTCACCTATCCCGGTTTGGAGCCTTAAGACCTTCACAGCGGAACTGATCCCTTCCCGACAGATAGCGCCGACGATCGCCGCCGCCCATATTGCGAGGGCGAGGACAAGCCCCCCGTTTGTTTTATGATGTTTACAGAGTTCGCATGCCGCAGTTCGCGGACGTTTTTCTTGTGATGCATGTGAATCTCCGAACGAAACCGGTGCGGCCCGATGCCGCCCGAGTATGTGTCGGAGGTTTCTCGCATCTAGCACCATTGACGCGGCACCATTTCACGCGGGCGGAATTATATATTGTTCGTGAAATCTCCTTGCCTGGCGGACGCCGCCACTACCGCTCTCTCTGAGGTCGACGAATGGCTCTGATCTTGCCGCTAGTTCCGCCGCCACAAAACAGGCGATCCCCGCCATCTGACTCGAGTCCGGAAACTTGCATGCCGAGAGGCATTTCGATAAGTTCGACAGCCACCCCCGTGCGTTGATCCACGCGCCTGATATCACTTTGTTCCGCTTCCCATGTCGCGTGCCAAAGGTCCCCGTCCGTCCATGTGACGCCGGTCACAAACCGACTTGCTTCGACTGTACGCAGGATGCCACCAGTGTCGGGGTCGATCTGATGGATCTTTCGACCGCGGTAGTTGCCAACCCAGAGTGTGCCCTCGGCCCAGGCAAGGCCGGAATCACCACCATTGCCTGGTGCGGGTATCGACGCGAGCACCGCGCCCGATTTCGGGTCGACCTTCAAGATTCGGTCCTCCGCAATCTGATAGAGATGGCGCCCGTCGAAGGCCGTCCCGGCATGGGAGGCGACATCGATCGAACGAACAATCTGCCCAGTGTCAGGATCGACAGCGCTGAGCTTGTCGCCTGACGCGAACCAGACATTAAGGCCGTCAAAGGTGACGCCATTCACGCGGTCGGCGCCCGGAAACGGTCCGTATTCCCGTAAGATTTCAGCTTGCGACTTTTTCATCGGCTCATCCTAATCGCTCGTGAGTGGACCGGGGAGCAACAAAGTTGACGGAAACCCGGGTAAGGACGGAGTCGTCCAACGTCGTGCGGGGCCAAGGCCGAAAGATCGCACCTTGCCTGCCTCGGCCAGCGCATCGAGGGCGCGTTGAATGGTGCGGGAGCTTGAGCCGACTGCGATCGCCAGCGCTGAACTGGACCAGGATTCGCCGTCTGACAGGAAGGCCAGCACTGTGCCATATTGTTCCTCGACAATCGGCGCCAGCACGAAGACCTCTCTTGGGCGTAGCGGCGTGAGCGCGAAGCCGTCCTTCGTTGCCCTGACATGCGCCAGTCCGCTGAGCTCGCCACGCAGCCGTCCGATTTCGACGCGTAGCCGTGCTCTATGGGATTCGTCGGCATCCTTGCCGCGAAACACACTGGCAACAAGCGCTCGCCTCGAGACATCGCCGGGCCACGCCTCGCCGAGGACTCGAGCTAGGCCGAACAGTACAGGCCTCGTCGTCAGCGACACTTCCTTGTCGGCCACTCGCACTGAATAGCGGCAGGCATCGACCACCAGATTATCCGAAGCAAACAGTGCCTCGACTTCCTCAAGCAGCACAAGGCGCCTGCTGGTCCCGGCAACGAGGCTGGCGGCAGGCGCCTCCAGAATCTGTATTACGCTCTCGACTTCGGCGATCAGGGATCGAATGCCTGCCGCGCGAGCGTTCCCTTCCGCCCGATTTAGGGCAGCATGCGCTCTGCTCGTTTGCAGTCGTCTGATGGCAATGCCCGCGACGGCCAGTTCATAGGATGTCCTCAGAGGCGGCGGAAGCACCTCCGGTTCGACTTCGGAAAGCAGGCGCTCGGCCTCATCGAAGTGGCCAATCAGCAGCAGGCGGCGGACTTCAATATGCCGCGCATGGGCGGCATTCAGACGATCTCCATGTTCCTCCAGAACCGTGCGCGCACCAGCCAATATCTTGGCCGGCCATGTCAGGTCCCGCGAGACCAGCGCGATCTCGGCCTCTGCAACGAGACAGCGCGCCCGCGACACCGCCTCCTTGGGACCAAAGGCCCGAGCCGCCGTCTTGAGAAGAACCCGTGCCCGAACGAGATCCCCGAGCTGCGCCATGATGATGCCCCGGAGCGCGAGCGCAGGCCCGTCGTCGCGCAAGGCAACTCTCTTGAGCGCGCCAAGCAGATCGCCCGCTGCAAGCAACCGCGCAGCGGCTGTTATCATCGAGTCCATCGAAATCCCGTCACACTTGTCACTCCCACCCTCTCGCGCCGCGGCCCTATTCTGCTTGCGTCCACCAGCCAAACCGTCGTGCCACGAAGGTACGACAAGAAATGTCATAAGGAGAAGCACGATGACGATGCATGTCATGGGTACACGCGAACAATGGCTCGCTGCAAGGCTCGACCTGCTGGCGGAAGAAAAGGAACTGACACAGCGCAGTGACGCCTTGGCCGAGCGCCGTCAGCAGTTGCCATGGGTCCGGATCGACAAGGATTACCGCTTCGATACCGCCAATGGCAGCGCCTCGCTGAAGGATCTCTTCAAAGGACGTTCGCAGTTGCTCATCTATCACTTCATGTTCGGCCCGGACTATACGTCCGGCTGCCCGTCCTGTTCCTCGATCGCCGATGGCTTCAACGGCACCGTTGTCCATCTCGAGAACCATGACGTCGCCTTCGCGGTCGTCTCGAAGGCCCCTTTTGCGAAGCTCGATGCGTTCAAGCAACGCATGGGCTGGAGCTTCGACTGGGCGTCCTCGTTCAGCAGCGATTTCAATAGCGATTTCAGTGTCTGGTTCACCGAGCAGCAGCAGCGGGAGGGCGAGATCGAATACAATTACCGCCGCGAGGCCCCGATAGCCGTCCCGGCCAGCGGCCAGAACGTGCAGGAATGGTTGCTGCGGGGCAGCGAAAGCCCCGTCGGCCAGATCGCCGCGATGACGGGTACGGATATTGCGACCTATACACGCGATCGGCCCGGCATCAGTGCCTTCGTGCTCGAAGACGGCGAGGTCTATCACACCTATTCCAGCTATGCCCGCGGCGTAGACGGCACCTGGGGCATGTACCAGTGGCTCGACCGCGCGCCCAAGGGCCGCAACGAACAAGGTGTCTGGTGGCGCCACCACGATAAGTATGGCCAGGAATGACAATCATGCGCTCGGACCAGATTCGCGACAACGAACCGGTCGGCACTGCCGACTGGTTAGGGTTGGCTGCCGCACCGACCTTCGGTGTCATGGCGCTCCTCTCGGCCTTTAATGCTCAAGTGGATATGATCTGCTCCAGCGTGCCAGATGTCTTTCCCATCGACGGAATGGTGACGATGTACCTTCTGATGGCTGCATTCCATTTGCCACCCTGGCTGCGGCTCGTTTTCCGAAAGCCACTCCACAAATCCAAACAAGCATCGAGGACCTCATGAAGGGACACAACTTCACGACCCGCATCACCGTCAATCAAAGCCCAGCAGAGGTGTTTGCGGCAATCCAGAATGTACGGAGATGGTGGTCGAGCGACATCGAGGGAAACGCCGATAGTGCCGGCGACATATTCAAGCACAGGTACGCAGATGTGCATCGCTGCGAAGTGGTGGTGAAGGAGCTGGTGCCGGGCAGAAAAGTCGTCTGGACCGTTCTCGACAACTATTTCAGTTTTGTAGACGACCAGAGCGAATGGAAAGACACCGACATAGTCTTCGAGATCGCCAGGACAGGTGACCGGACGGAACTGACATTCACCCATGTGGGTCTCGTTCCTACTTGCAGATGCTACGGCATATGCGCGGACGGATGGCAGGGCCTCATCAAGGGCGACCTACACGACCTCATCGCATTGGGATCAGGTGGCAATCCGTCGGACACAAGTCAGGGAGAAGGTCCATGAGAGTAGTCAGGATCAGGGCGCCGGGCGGACTTGAAAATCTCGTATTGGTAGAGCGCGATCAACCCGAACCAAAACAGGGTGAACTGCTTGTCAGAATTCGCGCCAACTCGCTGAACTTTCACGATGACATGGTCGTTCGAGGAAAAATACCCTGCAGGGATGGCCGTGTGCCGATGACCGATGGTGCGGGAGAGGTGGTCGCAGTCGGCGAAAGTGTCGATGGTTTCAAGATCGGAGACGCAGTTGTCAGCGTGTTCTGGCCGTACTGGTGCGGCGGCGAGATGACGTCCGATATCAAACGGGACATACCGGGAGAGACGATCGATGGCTATGCGTGCGACTATGTTTGCAAGCCCGCGCATTTTTTCACACGCGCACCGGCAGATTACATGCATCTTGAGGCAGCGACACTGCCGTGCGCGGGCGTCACCGCATGGCGCGGACTGGTAACCTGCGGCGGGATAAAGCCTGGCGACACGGTCCTGACCCTCGGAAGTGGCGGCGTATCGCTATTTGCCCTGCAATTTGCGAAGGCGGCCGGCGCATATGTCATCGCGACCTCATCGTCCGAGGACAAACTGGAGAAGCTGCAAAGGCTCGGCGCCAATGACGTCATCAACTACAACGCCATACCGGACTGGGGCCGAAAGGCCAAGGAACTGACGCAGGGTCGCGGCGTCGATCATGTGATCGAAGTCGGCGGGCAGAATACGCTGGCGCAGTCGATAACGGCTTGCAGGACGGGCGGCCATATCGCGGTGATCGGCTTCCTGGCTGGCATTGCCGCGGAAATCTCCATTCCGTCCTTGTTTTCCAAACAGATTCGCATCAGTGGAATTTCCATCGGCAGCCGCGCGGACCAAGAGGACATGATCCGTGCAATCGAAGTCAATAAGATCAACCCGGTCATCGATCGCAGTTTCTCGCTCAGTCAGATCGGGGATGCATTCAACCACTACAGCATCCAAAAGAACTTTGGAAAAGTCTGCCTCGACATCTGAAGCTCATAGCTTTGTGGTTCTGCCCGTGACAAAATCACGATCGGAAGCCACCAGGGTTCTCGCCGCGGGATTTGAAATCCGGCACCGACAAATCAGGATCATGATGGCGTCTGCGTGACCACCGCGCCCTCCATGACATTATCGGCCCATCAATCACAATGGCCCGAATTCGGGCGTCGGGCACACTTCTAAAACTCCGCAGCAGGCAGCGCAAATAATTAAAGACGCCGACGGCGAGCTGATGCCCATCCGCGAAGACAGCTACTTTACAAGCGCCGTCGAAACGCTGGAGTCCGTCATAAGCCCCATAGAGGATTGGGAAGATCCGCCGACGCATAACAACTTCTGCGAAAGGTGCGAAACAAAAAAGCCGCCCAGGTGCGGGCGGCGGATTGCTCGTCGGGATCACACGATCATGGTGAACCACGGCGGAAACCTAAGGAGACGTCCGCTCTCCAAACAACAATATCAACGATAAAAAAGGCCAAAGGAAACGGCCGTGCTCGTCCACGCGCCGAAAGAAAACCTGCGTAACGGCCGAAAATCGTCGTCGACAAAAAACCTGCTGAAGCGGCTGAACTTGCGCCCATGCCGTTCACCCCAATCAAGGCCTTGATCTTCTGTCCGATTGATTACCCCCCCGGTCTTGCTAATCACGAGGAGGTTGGCATAGAGAGCCGTAAAAAAACCTACGAAAAAAATGATGACGCAAGCCCACACCGCAAACTGTAAGAGAAAGGGCTGCCCCTCCATCTTGAGCGCACTCTCCAGTTCTCCGCCTCGGATAACCCAAGAATCGTAGTAAAGCCTAAACTTCCGCTTTCATCGCGGGACGAATCTGATTTCGTGGTTCCTACCATGGCTCCAGCCGTAGAATGGCGTTTAGGTCTTCTCGACAAGACGTTTTGCCATCCACCGCCTTGATGAGTTTCGATCCGCCAACCCTTCCCACTCGATTCTACTGAAGCATCATAACCCATTGATCCATCGAGGAAAATCTTTCCGATGACGACGACAAACCGTATCCCGGATTCCGTCCGGAATGCACTCGAGGCAGGTGCAGCGTTTGTTGACCAGCCCTTTCAGCCAGGGGAAAGGAAGCTGGCCGTAGCGACAACGGCAATGGAACTCATAAAAAGAGAAACAGGGGCATTTGAATTTTCGTATCTGGGTGGGAGCGCTGGTGACCAAGTGCGGATCAAGATCAGTCAGCAGACGTTCCACGGAAAATTTTGACGGCGTCCGCCACAAGGGCAGCGTTATCGGTCGCGATCGTCCCATCCTTGAGGTGTTTGCCGTCTTCTAGACCGACCCGGGTGGACCAGCGACGTTGGCGTGCAAGTTCGACGAATGGCCACACGGTAGCGTCAAACCCATGCACGAGAATGGGGCGCCGCAGGCCGGCACGATCAAGCAGGGCGGCAATGTCATCCGCGACCTGACGTGCTACGCCCAGAGCCTGCTCTTCGATTTCTATCAGAATACGCAAAACTCGACCGTGGCCGGGGAGCTCTACAAAGCGCTCAGCGTCGGCGACCGAGGCGAGTCCTGCTTCAATTCCGACCCCACGATGTCGAAGTAATTCCATGACGGCAGGCGCATCATGCTCCGAGAGGTTGACCGAGGCGTAATCCGGCAGCTCTCTCCATTGGGCAATGCAGGCACGGGTCCGATTTTCGTCATTCTCAATCCACGCTCCCGTCGAAACGCCAATAAGCGTGCCAGGGCAGGCGCGACGAACGGCCTGAATGGTCTCGTCCACAGCCACAAGACTTTCATTCCCTTCGGTTGCACGCGGATGGAGGTGAAGCTCAGCCGCCCCGACGGTGATGCAGAGTGCGCTATCTTGCGCCATGTCTTCCAGCTTAAGCGGAATTCGCGGATGGAAGTCGCTGGCGCGTGCACCGTTGAGACAGGCCTGAACAATCATGTGGTTCCCATTCCCGAAAATCGGCTCACCCCGAGCCTGCGCGGATCCCAGGATTGTCCTCACTTTAGTGTGTCCGAAACGGACGTTCTGTGGACGGCAACGAGCGAACCAGCCAACCTCTTAAAAATCCGTCTACAGAATGCGTCTCTTTACTCCGCTCTGTCCATAGACATGAGCTTTTGAATGGCCGCGAACGAAAGAAGCTTCTGAACATTCCGAAGAACCGGAGGGATGCCGTCCGGCTGAGCCGGAGCCGGAGCCGATGAACGCTATGTGCAGAAACAGCTCGGCACACCTCGGCCGAGATGCCCGACAAATACCAGCGCCGCCGTGACGGAATCTGCGTCAATCTGACCAACGCCGCAGAGCCTTGAAGGGCCCTCCCCGGCTCGACATAAAGTCGTTCGCGTGAAAACGGATGCCGAATTTTCGGCTTACCGCCATTAATTTGGAATCACGACAGTATCCGGACCTGCCGCGGCTCACGTCAAAGAAACTCGTTAGTCGACCTATTTCGTTATGATAGAGTGCGGACTTGCCCATCTGGAATCAGGGTCTACCGTTGCTCAACCTTATGAATCGCGCAGTATCCATCGCGTTCGCTCCTGTGCTTCTCAGTGCGCCCGCTTTAGCGATACAGCTTGGACTGCCGGCGCAATGCGAGCTCGGCAAAACGTGCTTTGTGCAGCAATATCCTGACATGGCAGCAGGCGATGCGGTGGCCGATCCGCTATGCGGCACCCTGACCTACGACGGCCATTCGGGGACAGACCTGCGCATCCTTTCAATGAAGGATATGGAAGCTGGATATGCGGTCGTCGCGGTTGGCGACGGAAAAATCCTTCGGGTACGTGACCAAGAGCAAGATTATCTGATTGAAACCGAAAGCGACCGGGCGAGCGTTGCGGGAAAGGAATGCGGCAACGGTTTGGTTATGCAGCTACAGGACGGCTACGAAGTCCAGTACTGCCACCTGCGAAAGAACAGTCTGGCTGTCAAACCGGGAGACGTTGTCCGAGCAGGTGACCGGCTCGGCGAAATCGGCGTCTCCGGCCTTGCTCAGTTTCCCCACGTACACATCACGGTCTCCCGGCACGGCGACACTCTCGACCCACTGACGGGTCGAAAACTCTCGGAGGACTGCACATCAACATTCCATCCAGATGAATCACTGTTTGCACCGGAAATTGCCGCAAAACTCGAGCCGACAAAGCCAGATATCCTTGCTTTCGGAGTGGCTGGAAGGCCGGTCGCTTACGACGCACTCGTCCGTGAAGGGCCACCGCCGGTCGTCTCGGCCAACGACAGCGTGTTTGTCACGTGGGCGTGGTTTGCGAATCTTAAAAAAGGCACTGTGATCAGGTTCATCCTAACGGGTGAGAAAGGTGAGTCGCTTGTCGACCACGCAAGCGAGCCGCTCGACCGGAACAAGGCCTCATATGCTGCCTTTGCCGGTAAAAAGCGACCCCTGTCTCGGGGGCAATACCAGGTTGAAGTTTCCGTGACGCTGGACGGTACGCTCCTCAGAAAGGCAGTTTCAGAGGTCGCTGTTCGGTAAAAGCGAGACGCCCGCATTGTTAACGAGCACATCTATCCTGCCGGCTTCGGACAGAACCCATTCAACGAATTGGGAGACTGAAGTTTCATCGGTGACGTCTACAGTTCCGAAGCGGACACCGGGTATCGCAGGCGCGCGGCTGAGGTCGCGAGCGCCTCCGAAGACCTGGAATCCATTCTGGGACAGAAGACGGGCCGACGCCGCACCAATTCCCGACGACGCTCCCGTAATCACGACAACTTTTCGATTTGCCATAAATGCTCCTGGAGTTAGCTGATTGGTCGCAAGACGAATGAATGAAAATGCGGGATCAGAGTCTGTTGGAATTTGGAAACTGCCGCCGCGGGAATCCTAGGGTGACGTGCTGAGCGCTGCGGCGATGAAGCTGGTCTGAGCTAAAAGGCCCGCCTCTGTATCTTCACCGCTCCGGACGCCCTGCTCTATGAGAACGGGATGGTAGAATGGCATGAACGACTTCACCACGCTGCGCGCGGCCTGGGCGGAGTCCTTGACCCCAAACTCGCCTGCTTCAATACCCTCCCTTACGATCGCTTCAGTCAGTCCCACTAGCTGTTCGTTATGTGCTCGGTTGACAGCCCAGTTCTCGTTCGTTGCGGCGGTGATCAGATCGTGGATCGGCTTCTGTCGCATGAACGTGCTCTTTCTTTCGCGATGGAGGGCTTGCAAGAGGGCTACAAGCTTTGTACGGGCTGGCCCTGGCACATCTGCGATCGCTTCCCCAAACAGGATTGTTCGATTAAGGAAACGGCCACAGACCGACTTGTTGATCGCTGATCTCGAAGGAAAAAAGCGATAGATGTTCGCGCGGCTCACCCCGAGGTGGACTGCCATGTCGTCCACTGACGTTTTTTGGTGACCAATGCGGCGAAAGTGCTCTTCCGCCACATCCAGTATTCGCTCCCGGAAGAGACAGACATCGATCCCTGTAGGTATCGGACTATCCATGTTACCTCCACTCAAGCATTCTTTTTCAATGTCTCGACCACATCCCCGCGCTTCCCCGATTTTCACCATGTTCCTGGTCTCCACGACCTCTTGTTGAATTGAGATCCTCCGCTAAAAATAGATGGGGAGGCTTGATCACGGGCCGTCTACTCCGCCGCAATCGCCCTTGGAGATTCGTGTGCGTAAGTCACTTCCCGAAGACCACTTTTCTTCGGGGGCTTGATCCGGAACCACACGGCATACAGGGCCGGAAGGAAGAGCAGGATCATCACGGTGCCCGCCGCCGTACCACCAATCAGCGTATAGGCCATCGATCCCCAGAAGACCGAGTGGGTCAAAGGTATGAAGGCCAGAACCGCTGCAAGTGCAGTGAGGATAACAGGGCGCGTCCGCTGCACTGTCGCTTCGATGACGGCGTGATAGTCGTCGAGACCGGCGGCCTGATTTTCCTTGATCTGCTCTGTCAGGATCAGCGTGTTGCGCATGAGGATGCCTGCCAATCCTATCAATCCGAGAATGGCGTTGAAGCCAAACGGCTGATTGAACAGGAGCAAGGTCGGCACTACTCCGGCGAGGCCAAGGGGTGCAGTCAGCATCACCATCGTCATCGTCGACAGACTGCGAACCTGCAGGATGATGACGATCAACGTGGCCGCGATCATCAGCGGGAAGACTTGGACCAGCGCGACATTGGCCTTCAAGGACTCCTCGATGTTCCCGCCCATCTCGATGCGGTATCCCACGGGGAGCGATTCGATCAGCGGCTGGAGGGCCTTCATGACCTGCTGCGAAACCTCTGGGGGCTGCGTCGCCTCGTTGATATCGGACCTGATCGTGATCACTGGCATCCGATCGCGACGTTTCAGGATCGGCTCCTCGAAGCGGATCTCGGAATGGCCGATCTGATCGAGGGGAACCTGCCGGCCATTCCGGCTCATCAGCGAAAAGTCTGCCAGCCGTGATGGATCGAGGCGGTTCTCGCCCGCGCTTCGTGCGACGACAGGCACGTTGCGGATATTGTCGCGCACCTGCGTAACGGGGATCCCTGTGAGCAGCAACTGCATCTGCTGGGCCGCTTCCGACGGTGAAAGACCGATCAGATTGAGCCGCTCCTGATCGGGGACAAATCGCAGCACCGGGGTGCGATTGCCCCAATCCCGGTTGGCTTGTCGAACATCGGGCACACCCTTCATGATCGCCAGAGCTTGCTCGGAAATCTTGTAGAGTTCATCCTGATCGGGCCCCATGATCCGGAACTCAACCGGGAACGGCGTGTAGGGGCCGAATACAAGCTGCGTTACACGGACAGATGCTTCAGGAACAAGCCCTTCCGAAATGGCGGCGCGAAGGCGGTGCTTCAAATCCTCACGTGCATGTGCATCGGGCGTCAAGACAACGACCTTGGCGAAGGCAGGGTCAGGCAATTCAGGCGCCATGGCGAAGAAGAAGCGCGGCGCACCCTGCCCTACATAGCTCGTGACGATTTTGGTTTCCGGCTGGGTTTGCAGCCAGACTTCGACTTTCTCCACTGCGGCCGTCGTGGTTTCGATGCTTGTACCCTCAGGCATGCGAACTTCGACCAGCACCTCTGGCCGGTCCGATGTGGGGAAGAACTGCTGTTTTACGCCGCCCATCCCGACGACCGAGACAGCCATGGTGATACCGACCACGGCGCAGGTCATGAATTTATGGCGAACCGCAAATTCGACGAGCGAGCGCAGGCGACGGTAGTTCGGCGTATCATAGATGGCGTGGTGTCCGCCCTCGACCGGCTTGATGTCAGGCAGCATTTTCACGCCAAGATAGGGCGTAAAGGTCACCGCGACGATCCATGAAACGATCAGGGCGAAGCCCACAACCCAGAAGATGTTGCCGGCATATTCGCCTGCGGTCGACTTGGCGAAACCAACGGGCATCAGCCCGATGATTGTGACGAGTGTGCCGGACAGCATCGGCGCCGCCGTATGGCTCCAGGCATAAGCGGCCGCCTTGATGCGGTCCATGCCCTCCTCCATCTTCACCACCATGACCTCGATTGCAATGATGGCGTCGTCGACGAGAAGGCCGAGCGCAAGGATCAGCGCGCCGAGCGTGATGCGGTCGAAGAACCTGCCGGTTTCCAGCATGATCAGGAAGACGACGGCCAGCGTCAGCGGCACAGCAAGCGCAACCACAATACCGACGCGCCAACCGAGTGCGACCAGGCTCACGAACAGCACGACACCGAGCGCCATGGCGAACTTGAGCATGAATTCACCGACCGCCTCGTCGATGTTGACGGCTTGATCGCTGACTTTGGTGAGCGTCATGCCCAGCGGCAGTGTCTGCGCGATCGCGGCGGACCGGGCCTCAAGCGCCTTGCCGAGCTCAAGGCCATTCCAACCCGATTGCATCACTGTACCCAGCATGATTGTCGGCTCGCCCTGATGGCGGATGATGTACGTTGCGGGATCCTGATAACCCCGCCGCACCTCCGCCAGATCGGAGAGCTTTAGCGTCCGTCCGCCCGCCACGATCGGCGTATCGGCGATTGCCTGCACGCTGTTATAAGCGCCGTCGAAACGGATGAAGACCTGTGGCCCACGCGTGTCGATCGAGCCTGCCGGCGTGACCGTGTTCTGTCTTTGCAAGGCTGCGGCGATATCCTGGGCCGATATTCCGAGCGTTGCCAGCTTGGCATAGGAAAATTCGACGAAGATCTGTTCGGGGCGCTCTCCGAGAATGTTGATTTTCTTGACCCCCGGCACATGCAGGAGATCCTGACGGATGACCTCCGCCTGCCGCACGAGGTCCCGCATCGGCATCCCCTTCGCCTTCAGTGCGTAAAGGCCGAAGCTCACATCAGAGTATTCATCATTGACGAACGGGCCCATAACGCCAGGCGGGAGATTTCGGGCTTCGTCGCCGAGCTTTTTGCGAGCCTGATAGAACTCTTCTGCGACGGCGCTCGCCGGAGTATTATCCTTCAGTGTCACCGTTAGGAAGGCGTAGCCAGGCCGCGTCGTTGTTTCGACACGGTCGTACCAGGTGAGTTCCTGGATGCGCTTCTCAAGGGGCTCGGCGACAAGATCCTGCATTTCACGCGCTGTGGCACCCGGCCAGACTGAAGTGACCGTCATGGTTTTGATAGTGAAGGAGGGATCCTCGGCGCGTCCCAGCTTGACGAAGGCGTAGACCCCCGCGGCCGCCAACAGAACGATGAAGAATAAGGTAACGGCGCGTTCGCGAACCGCGATGGCGGAAAGATTGAAGTTCATTTTTTCACCTCTTCCTGCACTGAGGTCCTGACTGCCGCGCCATTTTCAAGGAGATGCGCGCCCAGAGCGACAACCTGCTGACCAACGCCGATTCCGGTGACAAACGCGGTCTCTTCGCCGATCCGTTTGATCTCGACGGGGGAAAAGTTCACGGTCGACGTGGCGCCGTTGACAACCCACACGCCTGTCTGGGTACCGTCGTCCAGGATAGCGCCGACTGGTACGGCGACCTCCGACTGCCGGTCTGCGTCTAGGATTTTGATCGTCACCGTCGAGCCGAGCGGAGCAGATGCGGCAGAGCCTTCAAGAACATAACGCGCGTCATAAGTCCGGGTTTGCGGATCGGCGGCATCGGAGATCTGTCGCAAACGGGCTTTTCCGCTGAGACCGTCGCCACCGTAGACGTTGGCCTCGGCTTCGGACCCTATGTCGGGCCGCAGTGTCTCAGGGAGCCAGACAACAGCTTCACGCGGCCCGGACTGCGCGAGTTGAACGACCGTCTGGCCCGCAGACACGACCTGCCCTGGGTCTCCGAGAGTTTCGACGACCGTTCCATCCGAGTCTGCAAGAAGAACGGTATAGGTGGCAGCGTTTTCTGCGACCTTGGCATCGGCTTCAGCCGCGGCAAGCTGTGCCGAGGCCGTGTCCAGCGCCGCCTTTGCCTGTTCGTAACGCTGTTGAGTGGCAGCCAATCCATTTTTCACCAGCGTCGCATAGCGTTTCTCATCTGCCTGTGCCTGGGTCAGGACGGCACGCGCTGCGGTAACCGTATTGCGCTTCGCTGTCAGCGCGAGCTGGAGATCGGTTTCGTCAATGCGCATCAGGGCCTGGCCTTGTCTCACCTGCTGGCCCACATCAACCATCCGCTGGACAATCTTGCCAGGGACGCGAAAACCAAGGTTGCTCTGTACCCGCGAGGCGACCGTGCCGGTAAACGACCGCTCCGCCGCTTCAGTCTTTGTCGCCTCTGCCACCCTTACCAGTGGTGAAGCAGTCCTTGGGTCTGCAGCCTCGGCTTCCCGTTTGGGCGTTTCGAAAACCAGGAAAAAGGCAGCCGCCCCCGCCGCTGCGACGAGACCCATGAAAGTCAGGACATGTTTGCGTTTCATTTTAAGTTCTCTTCTTGACCAGCGATCCGGGTGATTTAGATTGCGATCTAACTCTATTTGAGCTATAGATGTCAAATGAAATCTAAATGGAGATCGTCATGAGAGTGAGCCGCGCACAGGCTGAAGAAAATCGGGAGACCGTGATCAACGTCGCGAGCCGTCTGTTTCGAGAGCATGGCTTCGATGGGATCGGCCTGAAGGATCTGATGAAGGGAGCCGGTCTGACGCAGGGTGGATTTTACAAGCAGTTCTCTTCGAAGGACAACCTTGCTGCCTTGGCGTCGAGACGGGCGATGGAGAGTGCCACACGGAGATGGTCGGACGCGGCGACCAACAACGCAGATCCCCTTGAGGCAGTTATGAAGTTCTACCTCTCCTCAGACCATCGTGGAGAAAAGGCTGAAGGTTGCCCCTTGGTGGCGCTGGGATCAGACGCCGCTCGGCAGAGTGAAGAGGTCAGGCGTCCATTTGCGGACGGTATCCGCGCTCACTTCGAAGTCCTGGATGAACTGATGGACAACGCCAACAGCTCCAATCCCAGCGGCAAGGCAATGGCGATACTGTCTCTCATGGTGGGTGCTGTCACGCTATCCCGCCTCATGGAGGACGAGGACTTGTCGCAAAGCATCCTCGACGCAGCGGTTGGCGAAGTCAGACGCATTGCGCGCGATGATGGTGTTGCCAGGGGCCAGGCCAGGTCCGATGAGCGGAACGGATAAGGGGCTAGGTTTAGCGTCAGCTCCGATTGGACGTGAGCCTCCTTAAAGCTCCTGCATAAACCGCATGTTTTGAGAACGGGTCCTGACCGGATCGTCGGTCGGGAGGCTGAAGGCATGCCATTTTTACAGTGAAGACAGGTGGAAAATAGATGCGTCGTATTGTTGTCACAGGGATGGGAGCTGTCAGCCCCCTTGGAGCGAATGTCGGGATATCCTGGTCGCGCCTTCTCGCGGGTCAGAGCGGTATCCGGCGGCTCGGCGACGACATCGTCGGCGATCTCCCCTCCAAAATAGGCGGAGTGGTCCTCTCGTTGGCCGAAGATCCTGAAGGCGGCTTCGATCCCGATACGATTCTGGCTCCGAAGGATCAACGCAAGGTCGACCGGTTCATCATCCTCGCGCTGGGGGCCGCTGAGGAAGCCCTCGCTCAAGCAAAGTGGAAGCCGATTTCGAATGATGATCGGCTACGAACCGCGACGATCATCGCTTCGGGGATCGGAGGTTTTCCTGCAATCACCGAGGCGGTTCGCACCGTCGATCAACGCGGTGTACGTCGTCTTTCGCCCTTCACCATACCGTCGTTTCTCGTCAACCTCGCAGCGGGACAAGTCTCGATCCGCCATGGCTTCAAAGGCCCCCTCGGTGCCCCGGTAACCGCGTGCGCTGCTGGCGTTCAGGCGATCGGTGATGCTGCCAGGCTGATCCGGGCGAACGAAGCGGACATTGCCGTGTGCGGTGGAACCGAAGCCTGCATGAATATCGTCAGTCTTGGTGGTTTTGCAGCGGCACGTTCTCTTTCGGCCGGCTTCAACGAAACACCGGGCCAGGCATCGCGCCCGTTCGATGCGAAGCGTGATGGCTTCGTCATGGGAGAAGGAGCCGGAATCCTGGTCATTGAATCCCTGAGCCATGCGCTTGCCCGCGGCGCCAGGCCGCTTGCCGAACTCGTCGGATACGGCACGACAGCCGACGCCCATCACATCACCTCCGGTCCCGAAGACGGAAACGGCGCGCGCCGAGCCATGGAGATCGCCATCGCCCAGGCTGGAATCTCCCCGCGTGAAATTGGCCATCTGAACGCGCACGCGACTTCCACTCCGGTCGGGGATCTTGGGGAAATCAGGGCTATCAAGAGTGTAGGCAAACGACGAGGTTCGCGAGACCACGGCAATGTCAGAAAAGCGCGAGAGGATGGCGATGACGTCGTTCGCCACTCCTTCTCCCAAATACCCCCCCGCGATCAGGTAGCCAAGGACAGAACCGAGGCCGAGACGCCGTGCAACGAGCATCGCCAGGACAGCGGCGCACAGGTACACGAACGCGCCAAAGAGGGCATCAGGCATGGCGTTAGCTCACGCGTGAGCGCTGACATCCGCGCGGCGGAGATCACACTGTCCGATCTTGCGACCGAAATGCGAAACGGTCTTCGAGAAGGGCGCGCCGCGTCGTCCAGCCGCTGAAGCTTGGACATCCGATCGAGCATGACAAGCCGCTCCAGATAGAAGAGCACCAGCTCGCCCCAATGCCCGAGGATTACCTGGAGGTGGATAGGCGCACCACCCCGGTTCGTTCACTGGCCTGGCTAGGCTCAAGTCTTGAATCCAGTCCGGGGCGGCACGTTTCGTAAGGCTCTATTCGCCGGCGCGGTTGCGATACTCGACCGGATGCCAGGAGAACGAGCCCGGGCCTTCAGCACGAATGTAGCCGATGCCAGGGAAGGGAAGATGCGGCGCGGCGACGAGTTCGCGACGCGCGGCAAAGTCTGAGAAGGTTTCCTTGCGCACGGACGCGGCGTCCCGTGGCTTGACGTCGTAGACGATTGTCACATTCGGATCGGGAAACTGGACCGCTGCGACATGGATTACATCACCGATGAAAGTCATCGATCGGCCCTTGCTCGTGACGGTGAAGAAGGCGCTGCCTGGCGTGTGGCCTGGATGTAAGGAGGTCGCGATGCCGGGCAGGATCGTGTCGCCGTCGCCGAATGTCTTCGCCTTCCCCAGCTTTTCATAGACACCAATCGTTTTCGCCGCCTCGTCGAAATACTGATCCGCATAGCCTGTCTTCCGGGCATTGGCGGGATCGAGGAAGAATTTCAGGTCCGGAGCGCCCACATGGACCGTGGCGTTGGGGAATGCGGGTCGACCGTTGCGCACCAGGCCGCCCGTATGGTCCGTGTGAATATGCGTGATGAGAATGTCCGTCACGTCACCGGCGTTCACGCCGACGCCGGAAAGGCTGTCGAGGAGCTTGCCGCCATTCCCCGGTCCGAAGAGGTCGCCGGAGCCGGTGTCGATAAGGATGGTGCGCGTCCCGTCCTGGATCAGAAAGGCGTTGATCGATGCCTCGACGGGGTTTGCCAGGAATTCCTTGTCGAGGAGATCGTCGGTATGGGCGTGCGATGTTCCGATCAGGAGCTTATAGAGATCCTGCGGGACGGTGCCATCCGAAAGGGCTGTGATCCGCAAATCACCGAGAGGAAAGGAGTAGCTGTCGGTGACCTGCTGGTATCTCGCCGTCGCCGGTGCGTTGTCGAGGGCGAAGACGGGTGCAGAAACCGCGGTCAGAAGGGCCACGGCGGTCGAGAAAAGTAGGGTTCTTGCAGTTGTCATATCTTTCATTCCTGCTTTTTTGGACGTTGAAATTCGTCGCCGGACAGATGGTCGGCGAGGAGCGACAAAGAGTGGCGAGTGGCCTGGATTGCGGGCCGGAAGCGTCAGTGGCGAGAAAACAAGCTGGCTTGCGGCCGCTCATCTGATGCTTGAACTGAACGACGCTCGAAGATGTCGATCGGCTCGACGTCAAAAGCGAGATCCAGCTCTCGGCGGCCACTCTTGCGGCCGTCCCAAAAGTGCCATTCTCCGACATCGAGGACCAATCGCAATGGATCATGCGACCTATTGCTTTGCCTGATGGCTGAATTCCGCCTCAGGACTCGTCAAGCGCCGCTTCAGCCACCATGGACCGCAGCCAGCGATGTGCGGGGTCCGCCGCCATTTTCGGATGCCAGAAATATTTCAATGCGAACCTGCCGAGGGCGAGCGGTGGTTCGAAAAGGTCAAGGCTGTGGGTGAAGCGTTGGAGCAACCGCCTCGGCAGCGTGCATAGGCAGTCGGTCGTCGCCACGAGGAGAGGAGCGAGCGCATAACTTTGGACGGACACCGTCACTCTGCGGCTTCGACCGTGCTCAGCCAGGGCTCCGTCAATAATCCCCGAAAACATGCCCCCGTTTGACGAAATCAATAGATGGTCGAGCGAACAGAATTCGTCGAGCGACAACGGTCCGGTTCCGCGGGGATGACGGATCCGCTGGGCGGTTACCAGTTCGTCGTCGAACAGGCTGCGGCCAATCAGATCCTGGGGCGCATCGTCCGGCGCGCCGATGTAGAGATCGAGGTCGCCATGCTCCAACAGCTCGCCGATCCTGTTCCTGTCGGGAAAGATGAATGCGATCCTGACGCCGGGCGCCCGATCATGAATAAGAGGAAGCAGGTCGGGAGCGAGGATTGCCGCAGGATTGTCCGACGCTGCGATCCTGAATGTGCGATCGCTCGATGCGGGATCGAAGAGATGGGCCTTCTGCGCGAACTGCTTCAAGCGCTCGAGAAGTTGCTCCAATTCCGGCTTCATTGCCAGGGCATGCGGCGTCGCCGTTACGCCCCGTCCGGTCGATGCGGGAAGAAACAGCGGGTCATTGAGGATCTGCCGAAGCTTGTTCAACCGACCGGACAAGGCAGATTGGGTGATATTCAGCCTTGCGGCCGCATGCGTGACGTTTTCGTCGCGCAGCAACGCGTCGAGCGTGAGCAAAAGATTGATTTCCAGATCGCCCACACGATGCGCCAAGTCCAACGTCCTGATTTTGATCCGACCATTGTCCAAAGTAACGGATTGCGCAGCGTTTTTCCAAGGCGAAGTCAAAGCCGGTCCGGCTGGCGACCGTATTGGGCACCAGGATGCCTTTCTCCAGGCCATAAGCCGTTTGGCAGCTCCCAAAAGCTATTCTATTTCGCGTTCCGATAGTTTCCGACATTCAAGCGGGCCGTCGAGGTCATCCTGAGCCTATCCAGCTCGTCGGGCCGATTTCACAGGTCGTCAATCGCTGGGTCTTGAGCTATGCGCCGATGATCGAAAGGCGGCTACGTCAGTTTCGTCAGCCGCACTATGGCTCCGTTCGTGTCGATGAGACGTATGTCAAGATCCGCGGCAAATGGCGATACCTGTATCGGGCCATCGACAAAGGCGGCAATCCGGTGGATTTCTTGCTGACCGCAAAGGGCGATCTCGATGCCGCCAAGGGGTTCTTCCGCAAGATGGCCACAGTACATTATTGGGACACAGAACTACGGTAGCGATTATTGACGAAGATCAAGGACACCGTGAATAGGGCGCCCGATTCCCCGGCGAGTCCGGATCTGGCACCTGAGCAGATTCGAACCGCCAGACTCTCACGCCTTGAAAGGATCCGTACCCACGCCCCTGCTGTTATAATTTCCATCAGTTTAGGATTGTCTAGGCCTAACATGAACTTGCGTGGCTAGTATGGCGCCATCGAATGGCACGAGGACCGATCGGACGGCTACGCCTTCTCCTGGCCTTCCACGCGCCTATGAGCGTGACCTGAAAAGGGCACGCGATCGAGAATCCAAGCACTACATCAACTGCCCGTTGGACTACGACACAAAGAAGCGGCTGGAGAAGGCTGCGCATGAGAACGATGTGAAAGATGAAGGGCCACCGAAAGAAGGTCCGAGCCGTTGCGGCGGATCAGGGTTTTCATCCGGGTTCGGCAGTGGCTCTTCCTCGGGAAGGCGATCCGGATCGGGTTCCACCACGGGTCGGTCAGGCTCGTAGATTGGCGGGACATGCTCTTCAATCGGCGGCACGGGCGGAAGTGGCCCCGGATCATCCGGGCCGGGATTTACAGGTGTGCTCATAGGCCGTTCTCCTCATCCGAGACCAAAACCCGCCGGAGCGGGTTCTTGTTTCTGGCCGTCAGCTTCATGTCTGGCGATTGTGCACCAGTCGTCGACGTCCGCACGGACTCCTTTTCGATGCCATAACAAACCAGCGTTCCCGGGAGGGAACGCTGGTTCTGATGCCGACGCGTTGACGGAACAGCGCGTCGATTGGTGAGGCTTTGTTGGGGGAAGAAAGGCCTCAGCCTTGCCAGAAGACGCCGAGACCGATTTGGTTCCACCGTTTCGCAGAATGTTCGTGACCGAGCAGGACCCCTGCTTTTCAAACCGAAATCGAAACGTGGGACTTGCGCGGGCGCGGAGAGACGATGAGCGACAATCACGCCGCGCGAACGCCATTCCCATCCCCTCGTGACGCAGATAGCCCGCCTGTTCGGGTGGTCTTGACTATCCCCCGCATGAGAACATAATAAGAACAAACGCGGCGCCGCAGCCGCCAATCTGAAATTTGTTCCCATATCGTCCGCTGGGCCACGCACAGTATGCACAGTGGAAAGGAGAAGCTATGCGTCCGCTCAAAGCAGCGTTACCCGATGAACCCGCTGCACCCTCGCCAGAGGCGGAGTTCAACGAACTAATCCGCTATCACGCTGGCGACGCCGACGCGGCCGTGCGCACCTTGTTGGCGGATTGTCGCTATCTGCGTCAGCAACTGGCATTGACACAGATGGGCATGAGCACCGGCTTTACCCGCGGCTGGACATCGAGCTTTGACCGGGACTGACCGTCATGCGCCACGACAGAAGCATAGAGCTAGCGCCGAGCGCCAGACCACAATTCGATTACGAGACGTTGAGCGCTCTTCCGGAATGGTTCGTCATTGTCGCCCGGTGCGGCGCTTGCGGCCACGAGAACGAGTTGGCCCGCGGCGCGATCGCGCGTCAATTCGGCAAGAACGTCGAGCTGGCTACGCTGCCGATTCGCCTCCGCTGCCGCCCACCTTGCGGCAATCGCGTCGGTAATCGCCTGTTTCTCAGGAAGCTGGCGCGATGAGGAAAGGACCTCAGACCGGTCGAATGCATCCGAGCATTGCCAGGCATCTTCCGAAGATGTCGTCGGCGGTGGAGCTCGGTCAATTCATCAAGATCAACTGCCAGCACTGCAGAGTGACACATCGCTATGACCCAAGCGATTTGATCAAAGTTCTCGGAGACGTCCCCTTC
>UCOA01000205.1 GCA_900474095.1 Hyphomicrobiales bacterium
GGCCCCCGCCGGTCTATGAAGACGTTCCCATGTACGAGCCGAGGCGGCGGCCACCGCAGCAACAGCGGCAGAGGCCGCGAAAAATAAAGCAGAAGGCCAAACCCGCGCCGGTCGAACCAGCCCCCGTCGTGGTCGAAAAGCTGGAAAACGCCAAGAAGGTACTGGTGGTCGGCGATTTCATGGCCGACAGCCTCGGCGACGGGCTGAAGACCGCCTTCGAGACGACACCCGGCATCGTCATCGAAACGCGGGCGAACGGATCCTCCGGGCTCGTGCGCGAAGATTATTTCAACTGGCCGCAAATCCTGCCGGTTTATGTTGCCGAGTTGAAACCGTCGATTGTCATCATCAGCCTCGGAGCCAACGAACGCCAGCAGATGTCGATCGACGGGGAAAAGGAAAAATTCCGCACCGACCGCTGGCTTGCCGAATATACCCGCCGTACCGGTGCTTTTGCCGCACTCGCCCGCAGCGAGAATATCCCCCTGCTCTGGGTTGGCATGCCGCCCTTCCAGTCCACCGCGATGACCGCCGACATGGTCACTTTGAACGGTATTTTCCGCACGGAAACGGAAAGGGTCGGCGGCACTTTCATCGACATTTGGGATGGTTTTGTCGACGAGGGCGGCAAATTTGTCATGACCGGCTCCGACATCAACGGCCAACAGGTCCGCCTGCGCGGCGCGGACGGCGTCAACCTGACCAAGGCCGGCAAACGCAAACTTGCCTTCTATGTCGAGAAAGATATCCGCAAGCTGCTCGGCGATGCCGCCGCCTCGACCCAGGACATTCCGGGCGCCGACGGAATGAAGGATCTCGTCGTGGCCGCTCCCGTCGCCAACGAGGACATCATCCAGACCCAGCCGATCAGCCTCGACGACCCCAATCTCGACGGCGGCGCGGGCCTTCTCGGCGGCACGGCGACGCTGACCAGCAACGGCAAAAGCCCGCGCGACCGCCTCGTCGAAAAAGGCGAAATCGCCGAAGCCCCGGCCGGGCGGGTGGACGATTTCCGGCTGACAAAACCGGAGACGGTGATCAGCAATCCGGTGATCCGGAACTGACCCCGTCCGATGATCGCGTGATCATGCCGCAACGCACGGACTCTCACGCCCAACGCTAAACTGCGCGGTGCGTCACATCCCACATCCGCGCAAGTCTTGATCTTGCTCTACGACGGCCCCGTCGGCTCAGCGCGGCAGCACCGTCGATCCCATCAGCGCCTCGTCGATGGCGCGGGCCGCCTGACGGCCTTCGCGGATCGCCCAGACGACCAAAGACTGGCCGCGGCGCACGTCGCCGGCCACCCAGAGCTTGTCAACCGAGGTGCGGTAGTCCTTGTCGTTGGCAACGACATTGGTCGAGCCACGGCGGTCGGTGTTGATCGTCAGCTTGGCACCGAGATCCTTCAGCACGCTGTCGGTAAACGGACCGCTGAAGCCGATGGCGATGAAGGCGAGATCGGCCTTGATGACAAACTCCGTGCCGGCGATCGGCTTGCGGCGCTCATCGACCTGACAGCACTTGACGCCCGTCAGCATGCCGTCTTCGCCGACGAATTCGAGCGTTGCCACCTGGAACTCGCGCACGGCGCCTTCGGCCTGGGAGGACGAGGTGCGCATCTTCGTTGCCCAGAACGGCCAGACGGCAAGCTTGTCTTCCTTTTCCGGCGGCATCGGGCGAATGTCGAGCTGGGTGACCTTGACGGCGCCCTGGCGGAAGGCGGTACCAACGCAGTCGGATGCTGTATCGCCGCCGCCGACGACGACGACATGCTTGCCGCCGGCCAGGATCGGATCGGAAGGCCAGCCGATGCTATCGATGTTTTCGCGGCCGACGCGGCGATTCTGCTGGACGAGATAAGGCATCGCGTCATGCACGCCGGCGAAATCGACACCCGGAATGCCGGCATTGCGCGGCGTCTCCGAACCGCCGCAATAAAGCACGGCATCGTGCTCCTCGATCAGGCTGTCGACGGTTCGGTCGACACCAACGTTGACGCCGCAATGGAAGGTCACGCCCTCGCCGCGCATCTGGTCGACGCGGCGGTCGATGAAGTTCTTTTCCATCTTGAAATCAGGGATGCCGTAACGCAGCAGGCCGCCGGGCTTGCTTTCGCGCTCATAGACATGAACCTCATGGCCGGCGCGGGCGAGCTGCTGCGCCGACGCCATGCCGGCCGGGCCGGAACCGATGATTGCAACCTTCTTGCCGGTCTTTGTCACGGCCGGCTGCGGCACGATGTAGCCCATCTCGTAGGCCTTGTCGGCGATCGCCTGCTCTACGGTCTTGATTGCGACCGGCGCGTCCTCGAGGTTCAGCGTGCAGGCTTCCTCGCAAGGTGCGGGGCAGATGCGGCCGGTGAACTCCGGAAAATTGTTGGTCGAGTGCAGGTTGCGGATCGCCTCGTCCCAGTTGCCGTTGTAGACGAGATCGTTCCAGTCGGGGATCTGGTTGTGCACCGGGCAGCCGGTCGGGCCGTGGCAATAGGGGATGCCACAGTCCATGCAACGCGCGGCCTGTTTCTGCACTTCCGGGTCCGACATCGGGATCGTGAATTCGCGGAAATGCCGAATGCGGTCCGACGCCGGCTGGTACTTCGCCAGTTGCCGGTCGATTTCCATGAAACCTGTAACCTTACCCATGTTTCGTCCCTTATATCATAGTGGAGGCCACGCGGGACCCCAGCACCAGCAGGCGAAGCCGATCAGCGCCCCAGCCCGATGAATTCCATATTGATCTCGCCGTTCGCCATGAACGCGATCGCCGGAACAGCGACCGTAACACCCGCCGAAATCACCCGATGATGGCAGCCGCGGCTTACTCCGCCGCGATGCCCATCCGCATGCGCTCCATTTCCTCAAGCGCACGCCGGTATTCGACCGGCATGACCTTGCGGAATTTCGGCCGGAACTCGACCCAATGATCGAGGATTTCCTTGGCGCGTGGCGACCCCGTAAAATGCAGGTGGTTCGAGATCAGCTGGTAGAGCCGCTCGTCGTCATGACGCGTCATGTCGCCGGAGATGTCCACCCTCCCCTTGTGCATGAGATCGCCGCCGTGATGATGCAGCTTCTCCAGCATGTCGTCCTCTTCCGGGACCGGCTCGAGCTCGACCATGGCCATGTTGCAGCGCATGGCGAAATCCTCGCTCTCGTCGAGCACATAGGCGACACCGCCCGACATGCCGGCCGCGAAGTTGCGGCCCGTCTCGCCGAGAACCACAACCACACCGCCGGTCATGTATTCGCAACCGTGGTCACCGACGCCTTCGACGACCGCGATGGCACCGGAGTTGCGCACCGCGAAGCGTTCGCCTGCCACACCGTTGAAGTAGCACTCGCCCGAGATGGCGCCGTAGAGCACCGTGTTGCCGACGATGATCGATTTGGCCGCGACGATCTTCGAACTTTCCGGCGGGCGCACCACGATGCGACCGCCCG
>UCOA01000045.1 GCA_900474095.1 Hyphomicrobiales bacterium
GGCCGAACCCCCGGGCCGCGAGCGGATTGCGCGAAAGAGCCGAAAGCTGTATTTCACGCCGCATGACAGACACACTCCAAACCCCTCGCCCGGAAACCGCCTTCCTCGAAACCAACGGCCAGTTTCTGGTGGCGGCACTTTATCATTTCGTTTCCTTCGAACGGTTCGGCGACTTTCGGCAGCCGCTGCAGAAGACGTGCGACGACAATCAGGTGAAGGGGACGCTGCTGATCGCCCACGAAGGCATCAACGGCACGATTGCCGGGCCACCGGACGGCATAAAGGCCGTTCTCGCCTTTCTTCGCAGCCAGCCGGAATTCAAAGATCTCGAGCACAAGGAAAGCTGGGCGTCCTCCATGCCCTTCCTGCGCATGAAGGTGCGGCTGAAGAAGGAGATCGTCACCATGGGCGTCGAGAATATCGACCCCAACAAGGTGGTCGGCACCTATGTCGCGCCGAAGGACTGGAATGCGCTGATTTCCGATCCGGATACCCTGGTGATCGACACACGCAACGACTACGAAACGGCGATCGGTACCTTCCGCGGCGCCATCGACCCGAGGACCAAGAGTTTTCGCGATTTTCCCGAATGGGTGAAGAACAATACGGGCCTGCACAACAAGCCGCGGATTGCCATGTACTGCACCGGCGGCATCCGCTGCGAGAAGGCGACCGCCTTCATGAAAGAGCAGGGCTTCGACGAGGTTTACCATCTCAAGGGCGGCATTTTGAAATATCTGGAGGAGATGCCACAGGAGGAAAGCCTCTGGGATGGCGCCTGTTTCGTCTTCGACGACCGCGTGTCGGTAACGCATGGTCTGCAGGAAGGCGAGCACACGCTCTGCCACGCCTGCCGCCAGCCGCTGACGCCGGAAGACCTGACGTCGCCGCACCATGAAGAGGGTGTCGCCTGCGTGCATTGCCACGACACGCGCACTGAGGAAGACCGCATGCGCTACCGCCAGCGCCAGCAGCAGATCGCGCTTGCAAAGAAGCGCGGCGAGCGGCACCTGGGTAGCTGAGCACATCCAGTAAAAGCGGCGGTTTTCCGCCAGAAATTGCTTCAAGACGAGGAGATGGAGCATTTCCGTGCTCGGATTCTCCCACCGCCACCACCGGACAGGTCGCGCCATAGAGCTCCGCAGCGACCATCGCACCAACGGTGGCAATCGCGTCGCGCGTCAAATATGACCCGCAAAGGATCTGTAGCACATTGAGATTGCTGCATAATTTTATCCGTGAATCGAATCCGATTTAAGTAATTATGCATTAGCCCGGCATGTTTTCATATTCCGGCAGACCGCCGGCAATATGATCCCAAGAAGGGCGGCTGCTTGTCATCACCGCATTGTCCGGCTGGAACAGGGAGGGGTCATCGAGCGTCCCGGCATAGACCGTCCAGCGATCGTCATCCGGCGGACCGGAGCCGAAAATCTGGCTGCCGCAATTCTCACAGAAATAGCGCACCGTCTCCATGCCGCTGCCGCCGATCGTGCTGAACGACTTCAACGCATCGGTAAACGCCACCTCGCCGCGGCTGAAGATCATGTAGCAGCAATGACCTGTCCCCGTCGCCCGCTGGCAATCCCGGCAATGGCAGAAACCGGAATATTTCGGCGTTGCAACCGTTTGGTAACGGACAGCGCCGCACAGACATCCACCCGTCATCATGCTTTGCCTCCTCAGCTACAGCGTCGCGCGTCAAATATGACGCGCAAAGGACGCTGTAGCACTTTAAAGTGCTGCATAATTTTATCCTTCAATCGGTTCCGTTTTGAGGAACTATGCAGCTAAGATCGATCCGTGTGTTCCGCTCCACTCCGCGCGATCGCCTGCACGAAACGTTGCAGATTTTCCATGAGAATAGCCCGAGTTTCGGAATCCGCCAAAATAGATTGGCGCTGCTCCGGCGTTTTGCCGAGAAGATTGATGCGGAAGAAGGTGTCCTCGACCAGCCGAACGGACATAGTCTTCAGCACTTCCGTCAGCGCCTCCAGCGCATCATCACCCCGGTGGGAGGCGTGCACGAGCATCACGGGTTTATGCGGAATTTCATCGCGGGAGACCAGCCAGTCGAGCGTATTTTTCAACCCGCCGGGAATGCCATGGGCATATTCGGGTGACGAGATGACAAGCCCATCGGCGGCGCGGATTTTGGCAGCCAGCGCTAGCACCGAGGCCGGCATGTCATCGACCTCGCGGTCCGGATTGAAGATCGGCAGATCGCCGATCAGGTCACAGATTTCGACGCTGATGTCCGGCGGAGCAATATCGCGCAGTGCTTCCAGCAGGGCACGATTCGTCGAAACCTTCCGCAGGCTTCCGCAGAGCGCGTATAGGACCAATGGGCCGGGCATCCTGTTCTCCGCTCCAGAATCAATCCCGGCCATGATGCAGTTTGAGCCGCCGCTGTCACCCGGCCTTTTGAATGCCCTTCGGAAACCGTCCGGCCAGGTCCTTGTACCAGTGGCCGCTCTTCTTGATGGTTCGGACCTGGGTGTCGTAATCGACGTGGACGATGCCGAAACGCATTTTGTAGCCTTCCGCCCATTCGAAATTATCCATCAGGCTCCAGGCGAAATAGCCCTTCATCGGGTAGCCTTCGGCAATCAGGTCGGCCGTGACGGAGAGGTGGTCGGCGATATAGTCGAGGCGCGGCTGGTCGTCGACCGCACCGTTTTCGACGCCCATATTGTAGCATGCACCGTTCTCGGTGATGTAGCAGTCCGGCAGTTCATAACGCGCATTCACCGTACGGATCAGGTCGCCGAGTGCCTGCGGGAAGACTTCCCAGCTGATATCGGTCTTCACGTCGCTGACCGGTTTGGCGCTGACCGTCGCCGGGAATTCAGCCCCTTCGGCCGGATCGTGGCTGACACGCATCGGCGTGTAGTAGTTGACACCCCACCAGTCGGTCTTCTGACTGATCGTCGCCATGTCGCCGTCCTCGATCGCCGGCATGCGATTGCCAAGTGCTGAGAGAAAATTTTCCGGATATTCGCCCTTGAAGATTGGACCGAAGAAGACGCCGTTGTGGAAGTCGAAGGCGCGTTCGGCGGCGGCCTGATCTTCGGTGCTTTCGCTGCCGGCATAGACATGCATCGGGTTAATGACGATGCCGACCGGCAGTTTCGGCTGCTCTTCGCGAACGGTGGCAACGCCAAGGCCATGGGCGAGATTGGTGAAATGCAGCGCGCGCAGTGCCGCGTCCATATTGCGCTCGCCGGGCGCATGGATGCCCCAGAGATGGCTGAGCCAGACCGAACACCAGGGTTCGTTGAAGGTGGCGACGGCATCGAGCCGGTCGCCAAGACGCGCGATCACCGTCTTGGCATAGCGTTGGTAGGCGTAGGCCGTGGAGCGTGCCGTCCAGCCGCCGTCGCCCATCAGCGCCAGCGGCAGGTCCCAATGATAAAGCGTCGCGAAGGCCTTGATGTTGCGCGCCTTCAGACCATCAACGAGGCGATCGTAAAAATCGAGACCCTTTTCGTTGACCGGGCCGGTGCCCTCCGGAATGATGCGCGGCCAGGCGATGGAAAAGCGATAGGCTTCGACGCCAAGGCTTTTGATCAGGTCGAGGTCTTCATCGAGCCGGTTATAGTGATCGCAGGCGCTATCGCCGTTGTGACCCTGATAGACCCGGCCCGGCATGTTGGCAAAGGCGTCCCAGATAGAGGGCTTGCGGCCATCGGCCTTGGTGGCGCCCTCGATCTGGAAGGAGGCAGTCGCCACACCGAACATGAAATCGCCCGGGAAACGCGCGGCAAGGGTTTTTGGATCGATCATGAAAATCTCCGATCTACATTCGTCAGGGCTGCAGCGCCCCGCATTCGGCAGCGGGTTTAGCCAAGTGAAATGGCCTTGTACAGAGCGTATATGGCAAGTCTGTAACGTTACAGATTTATGTCAGACACGTCCATTTTTGCCTCGGAGGCGGACTCCGCTGGTACTCCGGACAAATACCGGATTGACAGGTTGTTTTTGAATTTCTATTCTAGAATAAGAATTCAAAAAGAGGCCACCTTGTCCCGTCCCCGCTCCTACGACGAATCGTCCGTGCTAAAAGGCGCCGCCCAGGCTTTCCGTCGTGATGGATATCAGCGGGTCTCGATCCGGGATCTCGAGGATGCGACCGGTCTCAAGGCGGGTAGCATCTACAACAGCTTCGGCGACAAGGCGGGATTGTTCGATGCCGCTTTCGAGCACTACAACAAGACCGTCCTTTGCGGTCGGATCGACCGGTTTTCCCCGACTGCAGCCGGCATTGCCGGGCTGCGCGACCTTTTCATGTCGCTCATGCATGAGCCGAACGGCGAAAGCTACGGCTGCCTTATCACAAATTCCGCATTGGAACTCGGTCATGACGATGACGCATACCGTCACGTGCGCTTCGGCATGGAGATGCTTTTCAAGTTTTTTGCCGAGCGGCTGCAGGCAGCGCAACAGGATGGCACTCTGCACGCCGGCACCGATCCCGTCCTCGCAGCCACAAAGTTGCTCGCGCTCTATCAGGGCCTCCTGGTCCTCGTCCGTGCGGGCCAGGACAAACAAACTCTTGAGCGGCTCGTGGCTGCCGAATTTCACCAATTGGAGGATCATCATGACATCTGAAGCACTGTGGAAACGATATGCGGCGGTTTGGTCGATGGAGGGCGATGGGCGCGAAGCGGAGCTTGCCACCTGCCTCGCCGACGACGCGACCTATTGCGACCCGAATGGCCTCATCGATGGACCGGCAGAGCTTTCCACATACATGGGCCAGTTCCAACGGAACGCGTCGGGCGGACACTTCCAGATTCGGTCGGTCCACCACCATCACGGCCGGTCAATCGCCAACTGGGCGCTGCACGGACCCGATGGCATCATACTGCAGACGGGCACGAGCTTTGCAACGCTGACAGACGACGGCCGCCTGCATCATATCAGCGGCTTCTTCTATCCTGCGGAGCAAGGCGTCCAAGCGTGAGCATCGCCTCCGCGTTTGATTTGGCCCGCGACTTTGCAGATCGCATTCACGGCGTCGGACCGGTTTCGACATCGCGGTTTTTCGGCGGGGTTGCGCTGAAGGCGGACGGGGTTCAGTTCGGTTTCGTCATGAAGGGCTCTCTCT
>UCOA01000096.1 GCA_900474095.1 Hyphomicrobiales bacterium
TGGGCGGCGCTCAAGCCTGTATCGGCTATCTGAGTCGTGATTTACTGCATGTCCTGTAAGACGCGATTGATCTCCATCTCAAGGGCAGAGATCGCTTTTCCTGTCTGTTCGTGCAATTTCTTTACCTGCGCCAGCTGGTCGCGCAGCTGGCCGGTAATGCTGTTGGAAAGATCGTCCTTCGGCGCTTCGCCGATACCGGCAATCAGCCAGGCCGGGCTGACGCCGAGCACGCCCGCCAGCGTGAACAGCCGGCTGGTGCGCGGTTCCGATCGGTCGCGCTCCCAGGCGGAGATCGTGTCGGCGCGAACGCCAAGCCGGTCCGCCAGTTCCTGTGCCGAGAGGTTCAGCGCGTCGCGCGCGCGCCAGATGCGGCCTCCGAGCGTATCATTGTCGCTTGGCCGGCGAATCATCGCTAAAAAGGTGTCGGTTGATAAACGCATCGGTCTCTCCTTTTGCCTTGCTGGCTTGGGTGGTCGAGTTCCGGGACGGCCGCGCTGGTGCGGTCGGGTCGTTCATTCAGCTAGTCTATATGGCCCCGCACGTAACGGGACACTCCAGCACGCCAAAAATGCAACCAAAAGCGCCTTCGCTTCCGTGTCCGACAACGAAGAATGGGAATTCCAGCTTGAGCACATCATCCCGCACAACCGGAGCTCCGGCCACGACCGTGATGCAGGGGCTTGCGATCATGCTGTTTGCGATGATCATCCTGCCGTGCATGGATGCGATCGCCAAATATATGGCGGTCTATCAGGACATGTCGCCGGGGCAGGTGACGTTCTATCGGTTTTTCTTCCAGCTCGTTTCGGTGCTGCCGCTGCTGTTGACGACCGGCGGTCTCAGCGCGCTGAAACCGAAGCTACTCTGGTTCAATCTGCTGCGCGGCGTTCTGCTTGCCGCAGCGGCACTGTTGTTCTTCGTCGCGGTCAAATACATGCCGCTCGCCGACGTCTTTGCCATCTATTTCGTCGAACCGTTCATCCTCACATGCCTTTCGGCACTGGTTCTTCGCGAAAAGGTCGGGTGGCGGCGCTGGCTTGCCATCATCGTCGGCTTCGGTGGCGCGATGATCGTCATCCAGCCGAGTTTCGAAGTCTTCGGCGTTATGTCGCTTCTGCCGGTTTTCTGCGCCTTTTTGTTCGCCTGTTATCTCCTCCTGAACCGGCTTGTCGGCAGTGCGGATACGCCGCTGACGATGCAGACGATCGCCGGCATCGGCGGGTCTCTGTTCATGATCGTGGCGATCGCCGTCGGCCATGGTGCCGGAGCGGTGGATTTCGTGCCATCGTTGCCCCATTCCTCGCTGGGGTGGGTACTGGTCATTCTTCTCGGCACGATCTCCGGATACGGCCATCTTCTCGTCGTCAAGGCGTTTCAGGCAGCCCCCGTATCGCTTCTCGCACCATTCCACTATTTGGAGATCATCACGGGCACCGCCTTGGGTTTCCTGATCTTCGGCGAATTTCCGACAGGGTCGAAATGGCTTGGCATCGCCATCATCGTCGGCTCCGGTCTGTTCATGATCTGGCGGGAACGGCGGGCAGGGCTACTGGATAATTCCCTAAATCGGGAATCGATTTAAGGACAAAATCATGCTGCAGTTCAAAGTGTTACTGCGTCCTTAGCGACGCGCGGCGCAGTCAGGGCAAAATTTGAATGAATCGCGCAAGCTTCCGTTAACGCCCATTCTTTTCGGAATGGAAACGGGTTCGGACTACGCTACTTCTGGTTTCATGATGAAACGGGAGAGTAGAGATGAGTGAGCTTCGTCTTTCTTATCCGGCATGTGCGATCGCCGGGAAGATGCGCTTGTCGGCAGAGGATATCGACATCTTGCGCGAGCATGTTTTTGCTGAAGGGCTGGCGTCGTCGCAGGACGCGATGATCCTCCTGGCGATCAACAGTTCGTGCACCGAAAAATGCCCCGAGTGGCATCATTATTTCATCGAAAACATGACGGACTTCATCGTCCACAACGCCGATCCGCATGGCGAGATGGACGAGTGGAATGCCGACTGGCTGGTAGCGATGATTTCAACTCGCGGCGTGGTCAATTCGCCCATCGAGCTCGATCTGCTGTTTCATGTTATCGACATTTCGTCGCGCATTCCCGAGAGCCTTTCGATCTTCGCGCTTCGGCAAATCGATCTCGCCATCACGGACGAGACCGGCGCCTGGGCTGCGTTGCGTGGCAGCAGGCAGCGCGGTTTGCTGAAATCCGATGTCATGTTGATCGGCCGGGTGATGAGCGCGATCGCACGCTCCCGCGGCGGCAGGCTTACGGCTCAGGAGCGGCATGCGCTCGATCATGTCGGCGTCCTGACAGGCCTGCCGGCCTGTCATACAACAGCGGCTTAGCGATTTAGCAACGGACTGGGCCAGCGCCGGCTGCCGGGCGATTGGTCCGCAGGAATCGGACAGACAAGCGGAGGGGCGATGACCATACCGTGCGCGCGTCGTCAGGTCGGCCGCTACCTGCCGTCGCCGCATATGGCAATGCGATCATTTATACGACGGACCGGCTGTCGTCCTGAGCGCCGTCGTTGATGGTCGGGCCGAAAATATCCTCGAAGGCTTGACGCAGTTTGATATCGACATCGGTCATCATCACCGGCAGGCCAAGATCGACGAGGCTGGTGACGCCGTAGCCGCGGATGCCGCAGGGTACGATGCCGCCGAAATGATCGAGGTCCGGATCGACATTCAGCGAAAGCCCGTGAAAGCTAACCCACTTGCGCAGGCGGATACCGATGGCGGCGATCTTGTCCTCCGCCGTCGAGCCATCCGGCAGGGCTGGCCGTTCCGGCCGGCGCACCCAGACGCCGACCCGCTCTTCACGGCGCTCGCCCTTCACGTTCATGCTGGCCAGTGTTCCGATAACCACGCTTTCCAGAGCAGCGACAAAGGCCCGGACGTCCTGCTTGCGCCTCTTCAGATCGAGCATGACGTAGACGACGCGCTGTCCCGGCCCGTGATAGGTGTATTCTCCGCCGCGGCCGGTCTGGAATACCGGGAATCGGTCGGGCATCACAAGGTCCGATGCATCGGCGCTGGTGCCGGCGGTATAGAGCGGCGGATGCTCGACCAGCCACACAAGTTCGTCCGCTTCGCCGGCTGAGATTGCCGCGGCTTCGTGCTCCATCGTTTCCACGGCCTCGGCGTAGTCGACGAGTGACGATGCGATTCTCCAGCGCACGGGCGGTGAGCCATCGGCAGAGAAGAATGTCTTTTCAAGGCTTTCGCGTTGCATGGCGCGGGCAATCCTGTTTGCAAGTGTTTTCTAAATGGTACGGGAGAGGCCGAGAGTCCAGCATTCTCAACGGGTGCAATCTGGGCCTGTTGAAATAGTTGCTGTTACCGTCAACTTTCTGTCATCCTGCCCTTGTGCACCCCAAATGCTTTTGCTACATGCACCCCCGCCGGAGCAATCGGGCACCTACCACGATGCGGTCGTGGCGGAATTGGTAGACGCGCAGCGTTGAGGTCGCTGTGGGGCAACCCGTGGAAGTTCGAGTCTTCTCGACCGCACCATTTGGCTTTCGAGCCAAGCAAAAGAGCCCGCTTTCAGCGGGTTTTTTTATGTCGCTAAAACAGCTTAACCGCTCCTCGTCAGCTTTGCGAAACGCTTGGCCGCGCGCTCTCGCTTCAGCCGCGAAAGCCGTTGCAGCCAGAACATCCCGTCGAGCTGGTCGATCTCATGCTGCAGGCAGATGGACAGCAGGCCGTCGGCTTCCGTCTCGTCCACCTCGCCGGAAAGTGTCCGGTAGCGGACGCGGATCAGGTGGGCCCGAACGACATCTTCGGTAATCCCGGGCATGGAGACGCTTCCTTCGGTGTGCGAAACGGTGTCGGCGGATGACCGGACAATTTCCGGGTTGACGTAGATTTTCGGCCCGGATGCCGGATCCAGCTCGATCACGGTGAGGCGCTGCAGCACGCCGATATGTGGCGCGGTGATGCCGATTCCCGGCGCTGCGCGCATCGTTTCCAGGAGATCATCGGCCAGCGCGGCGAGTTCCTGATCAAACCGTTCTACCGGCGCTGCCGCCATGCATAGCCGCGCATCGGGAAATCGCAGGATCGATCGTATCGGCAAGGCTCGGGCTCCGCTTTTTCAAGGCTGTCTCAGAGCTAAACAATTCCTGTGATTTTGCAACAGCTTGGGCAAAAGTGATGGCATGATCGGTCTGAGGACGAATCGGATGGTGGACCTTGCCGGTGTGCTGGGTTAGCAGGGAAGGCGCGGTTCCCCTCGCGGGGGTCTCCGCGACCATCGGCATATGATATAGCCTTCCTGTTTCCGCCGGTCCTTGCGCCGGCGTTTTGGATGGCTGCAATTCTTCGAGGGCGGGCACATGAGCAGCACCGGCGATCAGGAAAATGAGCGCAACGCGGTGGGCGATGACGTCTATGACGGCTCCGACATCTATGCCGAAGACGGTTCGGTGCGCTCCGACTACCTGATGCATGTCGGCGCAGCCATCGCAGATCGCGATCTGCTTTACCTTCGTCAGCATGTCGCCCGCCTGCACGCCTCGGAAATGGGCGATGTGCTGGAGGCGATCCAGCCGGAGCAGCGCCGGGCGCTCGTTTCCTTGCTCGGCGAAGAATTCGACCTGTCGGCACTGACCGAGGTGGACGAGGCGATCCGCCTCGATATCGTCGAACACCTTCCGAACGAGCAGATCGCCGCCGCAATTGGCGAGATGGATTCGGACGACGCCGTCTACATTCTGGAAGACCTCGACCAGGAGGACCAGGAAGAGATCCTGTCGAAACTGGGGTTCACCGAACGGGTGCGGCTGCGGCGATCGCTCGACTATCCCGAAAGCACGGCCGGCCGCCGCATGCAGACTGAATTCGTCGCGGTGCCGCCGTTCTGGACGGTCGGCCAGACCATCGACTACATGCGCGAAGATGACGATCTGCCGGAAAGCTTTACGCAGATTTTCGTGATCGATCCGACCTTCAAGCTGGTTGGCGCGCTCGATCTTGACCGCGTGCTTCGCACGAAGCGCTCGGTGAAGGTCGAGACGATCATGCGTGAAACCAATCATCCCGTACCGGCAGAAATGGACCAGGAAGAGGCAGCACAGCTCTTCGAGCAATACGATTTGCTCTCCGCCGCCGTCGTCGACGAAAACAACCGGCTCGTCGGCGTCTTGACCATCGACGACGTCGTCGATGTCATCCAGGAAGAGGCCGAAGAAGACTTGATGCGCCTCGGCGGTGTCGGTGACGAAGAACTCTCTGATTCGATCGGTAGCACGTCGCGTTCGCGCGTACCGTGGCTCATGGTCAACCTGCTGACGGCGTTTCTGGCCGCATCGGTCATCGGGCTTTTCGAGGCGACGATCCAGCAGATCGTCGCGCTTGCCGTGCTGATGCCGATCGTTGCGGGCATGGGCGGCAATGCCGGTTCGCAGACGATGACGGTCACCGTGCGCGCGCTCGCCACCCGTGATCTCGATATTCACAATGCCTGGCGCATCGTTCGCCGCGAGGCCGGCGTGGGCCTTTTGAACGGGCTGCTGTTCGGCGTGTTGATCGGCGTCGTCGCCGGCGCCTGGTTCCAGGACCACAATATCGGCGGCATCATCGCCGCTGCCATGCTGATCAACATGATCGCCGCCGCTCTGGCCGGGATCATGATCCCGCTGCTGCTCGACCGTTTCGGTGCCGATCCCGCCGTCTCTTCGGCGGTTTTCGTCACCACCGTAACGGATGTGACCGGATTTTTCGCTTTCCTCGGGCTGGCAACGTGGTGGTTCCACGTCGCCTGAGGCAACGCGAAAAATTTGACTTTTACGTCAAAGTCAATCAGATTGTCTGAGGGACATGCGACGGCCCGGTTCCAGCGGGATGACCGGCGCAACTTTAACCGTATCTCGAGGTACCGGCGTCTCGCATCAGGTTCTTCAAGCTGCGGTTCTAAGCGAGGCAGGCGTGAATAAGTACTATACCATTACGGAACTGACACGGGAATTCGGGATTTCAACCCGCACGCTGCGTTTCTACGAGGACGAGGGGCTGATCCATCCCGAACGTCGCGGCCGGACCCGGCTGTTCCGCTCGGCCGACCGCCGGCTGATCATGGAAATCCTGCGCGGCCGCCGTATCGGCTTCACCATCGCCGAGATCCGCGAAATTATCCAGGTCTACAAGGATCCGCCCGGCGAGGCCGGGCAGTTGCGCCTTTTGATGAAGCGTGTCGAGGAAAAGCGAGAAGAACTGCAGCAGAAGCGCAAGGACATCGAGGAGACACTCGAAGAACTGGGCAATGTCGAGGAAGCCTGCCTGACCCGGCTTGCCGAAATCGGCGTTGGTACCTGAAGCACATGGCTTAGTGCATTATTCCTTAAATCGGAGTCGACTTAAGGACAAAATTATGCAGCCCTTTCAAAGTGCTACAGCGTTCTTTGCGCATCAGGTTTGACGCGCGGCGCTGCAACGCCGTGGTCCGCGTCAAATCCACCGGCTGGTGGTACGGCAATAGCGCTCGAACTCGAAGCCGAAGCGCGACAGGAGGTGTAGTTCTTCCTTGCGGACCGCGAACGCGGTCGTCAAAGCCACCGCGAGGCTGGCCATGATGAAGAACCACGGATTGAGCATGATCAGGCCGCAGCCGACCATCATGATCGTGTAGCCGAGATAGATCGGATTACGGGTGAGGCGGAACGGCCCGCAGGTGACGAGGTGCGACGAACGCCGGTGTGGCAGAACGGCCGTATGCCGCTCGATCAGTGTCTTCATCGCCCATATATCCAGCGACACTGCCACGACGATGAGGGCCGCGCCGGCAAGCCACGGTATCCAGCCTTGGCTGTGAACGACGGAAATCGGCCCCAAACGCCCCAAGGCCACCGCAGCCAACATGGCAACCACATAGAGCACAGGTGGCCAGGGGTATGTCAGCGGCTTGGCGCGATAGGCGTTCATGGCTATTCCTCCGCTTGTGCATCCACGGTGCATTGACCGGCGATGCGCGCAATACGCTCGTCGGTGGTGATGTCGATTTTGCCGGCGTTGAGCGGCTCGATGAGATTTTCTTCGATCAGCTTGTCCAGCGTGCAGCCGCAGAATCGCGTGCAGACGGCCACGGTTTCCTGTTTGCTACAGGTCACCTCGCAGTTGGCCCGGAAGGCCTCGACTGGGTCCGGTTTGGCTGCGGGAAAACCGAGAGAGAAGAGATAGACGAGCGCGAATAGCAGCGGTTGATGCACAAGGTAGATGATGAGACTGTGGCGGCCGGCCGTAGTCAGCAGCGTTTTCCACGACGCGCTGCCGTCGGTGCTCAACTTGTCGACCCACCCGAAGCTTGACGCGAGGCGCGCCGCCGAGAGACCCGCAAGGAACGGAGCAAGCCACGGAAGCAGCGGCACATAGTCGTTCGAGCGGGGCAATGTTTCCGAGAGGCCAACCCAGAGGAGCGCCGGGCTGTCGAAGACCGGTGATCGCAAATATAACGGTGCCGCGAAGGCCGCGGCTGCGGCCGCCAATGTCAGGAGGACGGGCAGTCTCAGGAAAATCAGGCCGATCACGCTCGCTGCGGCGATCGAATGCAGGATGCCGAAGAAGATGAAGCTGTCGGGAAAGGCGAACCAGGTAACGCCGGTGATGGCGAGGGCGGCCGCAGCTATTTTCGCAAAGCGGATGGTGAAGGAGCGGGCGCGAATGACGGGGTAGTGCCCGAGCACGAGGCTGACACCGGCCAGAAACAGGAAACTGCCTGCAATCAGCCGGGCATACATCTTGAATGCGCCGGTGCCGACGGTCCCCGGTTCGATATAGCCGAAGAATTCCAGGTCCCAGGAAAAATGATAGGTCGCCATTGCGACCAGGGCGACGCCGCGCAGAGCATCGATCGCCCAGATCCGGCCCCTCTTTTGGGCTGCTGCCGGTGGCGCCGCCCCGTTGTCGCGTTCGGTGACTGCGTTGGTAATCGACATGGCTCTATCTTTTCCAATCATGGGAACATAGTTGAGCGAGCTTGCGCGAGGCGCAACGCTTCATGGTGCAGCTTTGAAGATTTCAGCGGTTTGTGTCGTCAAGCAGCGCTTCGCGCGCTTCCGAATAGAATTGCCGTCGCGTGAGGACGAAGATGACGAAGACGGTCAGGGCGATGAACACGTAAGGGCTGACGAACCAGCCGAGATAGCCGATTGACAGGAAGATGCTGCGCAGGCCGGCATTGAAATGCTTGGCGGCGAGGATGTTGATCTTGACTGCCCGACCGGCGGCCCGTTCAGCCCCGGCACGGTCCTCCAGCATGTCAGACATCATCGGGATGCCGCCGACCAGGATGGAGCAATAGTTGAACAGGCGGTAGGACCAGGCGAACTTGAAGAAGGCATAGGCGAACAGGCAGGCAAGGCCGCCGACCTTCAGTTCGAAGGCACTGCGGCCGCCATGAAAGACATAGGGCAGGTCGTTCATGATCGTCTGGACCTCATCGGTCGCGCCGAGCAGGGCGAAACAGCCGCCGAGCGCGAAGATTGTCGTCGAGGCGAAGAAGGCCGTGCCCGCCTGCAGCCCGGCAACGATCTGGGTATCGATCATCTTCAAATCGCGATTGAGCGAATTGAGGATCCACCGGCGGCGGTTTTCCATCATCAGCCGCGTCAGGCTGATTCGCTTGAGATGCACCTTGCCGTCCGTGGCCCAGTTGTACCCGGTCCACAGCAGCGCAAAAATCGCCAATGCGATATAATCCGTAAGTGTCATCCTGCGTTTTTGGCATGGTTTGCCGAAATTGCAAGGCATCACGAAAGTTTGCCATACCCCTTGAAAACCGCTGCCGCGCATGGCGACTTATGAGTGAGGAATCGGCGCGTCGGCGAGGGAGCGACAAAGCGTGTCGCACGCGCGGGAGCGAATGTCGGTGGATCGCCTGATGGCAGGCGCAGGATGGCCTAGTTTCGTAGATATGATTGCGGTCCGGCGGTTTCCGGCCAACCAGTGCCCAGGGCGGAGTTCGAATGTTTCTTTCGGTTTTTGACGTCTTCAAGATCGGTATCGGTCCTTCAAGCTCGCACACGATGGGCCCGATGTCGGCGGCAAACCGCTTTCTCGACCTGATCCTGTCGAGCGACTGGCCGCGGCCAGCCAACGCTGCCGTCGCTGCCATCAAGTCGAGCCTGCATGGTTCGCTCGCCTTTACCGGCGTCGGACACGGGACCGGCAGGGCGGTGATCCTCGGCCTGATGGGCGAGCGCCCCGACCAGGTCGATCCCGATCGCATGGATGAGATCATCGAAACGGTCGAGCGCACCGGCCGCATCACGCCGCCCGGGCATCCGGCCTATGATTTCCAGCCGAAGACCGACCTCGTCTTCGACAAGAAGGTTCCTCTGCCGGGCCACGCCAACGGCATGTCCTTCTCCGCTTTCGATAAGGACGGACGCTTGCTGTTGAAGCGTGTCTATTATTCCATCGGTGGCGGTTTCGTCGTCACCGACACGGAACTGGAGGCTATGAAAGCGAGCAAGACGAAGCCGGGCGGCGTCAAGGTTCCCTATCCCTTCTCGACCGCCAAGCAGATGCTGGAGATGGCGGCGCGCTCCGGCCTGTCGATCGCCCAGATGAAGCGGGCGAACGAGGAATGTTCGATGTCGCGGGAGGAGTTAGACGAGGGCCTCGATCGCATCTGGGCGGCGATGAAGAGCTGCATCGACCGCGGCCTGACCGGTGGCGGTATCTTGCCCGGCGGGCTGAAGGTGCGCCGTCGCGCCGCCATGATCCATGACAAGCTGCAAGACGAATGGCGCTCCAACAAGGTCAATCCGCTGCTCGCCAACGACTGGCTGAGCGTCTATGCGATGGCGGTCAACGAGGAGAACGCCGCAGGCGGTCGGGTGGTGACATCGCCGACCAACGGCGCCGCTGGGGTGGTTCCCGCGACGATCCGCTATTACCTGCACTTTCACGATGATGCGGACCACCATGGTATTCGCGACTATCTTCTGACCGCGGCGGCGATCGGCGGCATTATCAAGTTCAACGCCTCGATCTCCGGAGCCGAGGTTGGCTGTCAGGGCGAGGTCGGCTCCGCCTCCGCGATGGCGGCGGCCGGTCTTGCTGCCGTGATGGGGGGCACGCCGGAGCAGATCGAGAACGCCGCGGAAATCGCGCTCGAGCATCATCTCGGCATGACCTGCGATCCGATTGCCGGCCTCGTACAGGTGCCCTGCATTGAGCGCAATGCGCTCGGCGCGGTCAAAGCCGTCACGGCCGCATCGCTGGCGATCAAGGGCGACGGCCAGCATTTCGTGCCGCTGGATGCCTGCATCGAGACGATGCGCCAGACCGGGGTCGATATGCACGATAAATACAAGGAGACCTCGACGGGCGGTCTCGCCGTCAACGTCGTGGAGTGCTGAGCAGTCCCGTATTGTGGAGCGGTCAAGAACAAGCTTGACCGCGACGGGCGACTGGGTGTTCAACTCCGGCCATGGCCTTGCATCTCATCAAGCTCTGCGTCGGCGCGGAATCGATCGAAGACCTTCGCGAATGGGTTTCGCGGCGGGCGCTGACCGCGATAGCCGCCGGGCTCGAGCCACACTCCTCCCACACCACCCGCATGGTTCCGAAACGCGTCGAGGAACTGCTCGATGGCGGATCGCTCTATTGGGTGATCAAGGGGCAGGTGCAGGCGCGCCAGCGGCTGACCGGCATCGAGACGTTCACGGACATCGACGGCATCGGCCGCTGTAATCTTATTCTCGGCCCCGAAGTGATCGAAACCGCCTACCAGCCGCGCCGTGCCTTCCAGGGCTGGCGGTATCTGGAGGACAAGGACGCGCCGCGCGATCTGACTGCGCTGGGCGGCGCGACGGAAATGCCACTTGAGCTGCGGCGGGAACTCGCAGAGCTTGGGCTTCTTTGAATAACGGCTTGCTTACACTTCTCCCCGGCGGAGAGAAGGGTGGCGCGAAGCGCCGGATTTCGATCCATATGCGACAGCCCGCCCCTTGGGAGATGTAACGAAGTGACGGAGACGGGTATTTCCCAAACTGGCGTCTATCGGAATGCGCTTGCCCTCGTTCATCAGCCGTTCAGCGTTGATGACCGAATCTGGTAGCAACCGAAGGAGAAAGCCATGCGTGTGACGCTTGTCCTGTTTGCTGTCGCGGCAATGACAACCGGCGCGGCCCAGGCCGGCAGCCAATCGTCGAATACGAGTTCGGACAGTTCATCCAATAACGGTACCATCCGCGAGCGGATCGTCGACACTTATTACGAAGATGGCTATTGCGAGCGCTACGTGCAGCGTCGGGTATCTTGCGACGATTGGCGGGGCGGCTGTGAACGTCAGCGACGCCGGCATCATCACCGCGACTATGGCGACGATGATTGACATCGGCGAACTCTATGGCGCGCTGCCGTCGCTTAGAGCGCGGCGCATTTATCCAATTTCGATGCGGCGTGCTTTAGCGGATCTTGATCCGGATCGGATAGCGCACTGAAGGCGAGGTCACATGCACATGGATTTGCGCGATGGGCTGGGTCGAGCGCCAGGCCCGCGCGCCATGTGTCAGAAGCAGGGTAACCAGATCCTTCGTCTTCGACTTGGGGCGACTGCCGAGTTCGGCGATGCGCATGGCCGCCTCGTGCAGAGGATGCAGGCCGTAGCGCGGCGCCTTGCGTTTTTTGTCCGGAGCGGGCGTCATGCCCGGACCATTTTCGTTCATTCCCATAACTGACCTCGTTACGCAAAACCAAATCCGAGGAGGATTGCCGGCCAACACGCGCCCGCAATCGAAACTTAGATGCTATTGCAGGCTGGCCCAGCAAGAAAAACCCTTGCGCTTCAGCGTTTTGCAGGCGTTGACGGCTTTGTCCTGATTGGCGAAGCCGCCGAAGCGTGCCCGATATAGATGGCCGTCACCGCTGGCAAAGGCCACGGTAAAGGGCGTTGCGCCGCGCAGAACCTTGCCGCCCTTGTCCTTGGCGTTTTCAAGCAGCGTCATGGCTTGATCCTTGTCCGGCGTCGCGCCGATCTGAATGACCCAGCCGTCAGGCGCCGATCTGGTGGCGGCAGGCGTTTCGGCTCCAGCCTTGGCAACGGAATTGGTGATCTGGTTGTCGACAGCGGCAGCCGGGACCGGTGCGGCCTTGGCGATCTTGCGGCTCTGGGCTTCCAGTGTGTTCGGCACGATGTTTTCGTTCAGGACCGGATTGGCGCTGACTTTTGCCGGCTCGGCATAGGCTACTTCGATGCTCTGGGTGGTTTCGCCACTATAGCGGAAATCCGGGACGGGGCCGCTGTTCGGGAGGTTGAAGCTGCCGCCGGTCGCAACGGCCGCTTCGGCCGGCTGCTCGACGGCCTGCGCCTGCATGGTCGGCGCATCAGCCGTTTGCGCAATCAGGTCACCACCGCCGCGGCGCGAGGCCGCCGGCAGGTATTTGGCGACGAGGGCGCGCATCTGCGCGTCGCGGGCGCCGCCGGACTTGCCGCCGAGCACGACGCCGACGATGCTTCGGCCCTCGGCCTGAGCCGAAGTCACGAGGTTGAATCCGGCAGCGCGGGTATAACCGGTCTTGATGCCGTCAACGCCGCGGACATTCCCGAGGAGACGGTTGTGGTTGCCGATCGTCTGCTTGCCGAAGCGGAAGCTGCGGGTGGAAAAGTAAGAATAGTATTGCGGAAAATGCTGGCGAAGCGCGATGCCGAGCCGTGCCTGGTCGCGTGCCGTCGTCATCTGCGCGTTGTTCGGCAGGCCGTGGGCGTTGCGATAGGTCGTCCGGGTCATGCCGAGCGCACGGGCCTTGTTGGTCATGATTCGGCCGAAACGATCTTCCGAACCGCCGAGCAACTCGCCGAGCGCGGTCGCCGCATCATTTGCCGAGCGGGTAACCAGGGCAAGGATCGCCTGTTCCACGGTGATCGACTTGCCGGAGCGCACGCCAAGCTTCGACGGCGGTTCGGCTGATGCACGCTTGGAGAAGGGAACCGGCGTGCTCGTGCTGATCTTGCCGGCTTCCAGCGCCTCGAAGGTCAGATAGAGCGTCATCATCTTGGTCAGCGAGGCCGGGTAGCGAAGGCTGTCGGCATCCTCGCTGTAGAGGACTTTGCCGGTCTTGGCGTCGACGACGATGCCGGCATATTGCGCTGCTGCAGCGGTGGAGATGGTCGTCAGCGAAGCGGCCAGCGAGACCACCAGCACCCGGCAGGCTTTCTGCAAGAATGGGACAATGGTGCGTTGAACGGAACCGTTGAATATGGATTTGGACACTACACTACTCTTCATTCTTTTTCACAAATGTCGTCCGGGCGTGGCCTCCAGAAACGACCGTTCTCAAGACTCTATCGGGATAGCGTTACCAATCGGTTTATGATGAATGATTGGTTTCCGTATTCCGCCGCTTGAATTGCATTTCGGTACAAAATCAACCGCAGGTCTGGCCGGGAAAAATGACCAGTTGGATAGGGAGCGTCATGGGGCGAGCTTGCTATTGACGTAGTTGAGGACGGCCGTGTCGATGGCTTGCCATTGTGGCAGCAATTGGCTCGAAAAGCGGTAAAGCACAACAAGATCGTGACCCGCATGAATATCGCGCTGACAATCGGCGCTGGTGGACATCGCGGGCGTTGCAGGCAGGATGCAGCGCACGGTATACGGCGAGGCTCGATCGCGGTCCGCCGTGAAGAAGACTTCCTGGCCATAACCGGAATTCTCCTTCATCGCGTGGCGTTGCAGGCCGGTCGGGCCGGGCAGGGCGGCGCCTTCGAAAAGATGCTGGTAGATCGGCTCCAGCCGCCCCGACATGTCGCGCGACATCGTGCTCTGGGAAATTTCCAGAAAAATCAGCGATTCCGGATGTTTGACGTCGTTGAAGAGCGTGCGGGTCTTGTCGGTATAGCCCTGCATGCCGGGCCATGTGAGATAGAGGTCGGCCCGCTCGGCCACGCCGGTCACGCGTTGCTCTTCAAAGCGGATCACGTTGGACGGCAGCCGAAGGTGATCCTGTCCGATGAAGATATCTTTGTTTTCGGCACTTGTCGTATGTCCCGCCAGCGCCAAATTTTCGCCATACCAGCGCCCGGCAATGGTAATGCCTGCAGTCAACAGGGCGAGGCTGGCGACCACGGCCGTCAGGCCATAGACAAAGCGCGGCGAGATCAGCGGCCCGTGATCCTCAGCAGTGCTTGCAGGATTGGCTGTCATCGGTGGGTCGCAACCTTGCTCTCGTTAACAGGTGGTAGAAATTCCAGCCGGATGCGTCCCGAAATGAAACAGCCTGCGGCGGCACGGAACTTGCCAATTGGCAGGGTGACGTCAACGCTGCTGCAACATGGTTAATTTTCAATGAATTTTGCGACAATCTTCGTTCTGCTGGCTGCCGGATTTGGCGTCTCTTTCATTGTCCTGGATGTTAGCCGTGTCGCGGGCCGTCGCCACTGGCCATCGTCAAACAATATCGTGAGTGACAATTTCCGGCCGTTCGCCATATTCCTGGCATTGTTTGCTGGCCCGGCCCTGTTCATACAGGCGCTGTGGCGGATGCTCGCGTCCGGCGGTGTGCGGATCAGCGACGGAATCCTTGGCGTCGCCATCGCCGGCGGATGGGCCTGCTGCTACGGACTATTGATTGTGCAATTCGTCCGTCTCGCCGGTCTGCCAGCGCCCTGATTTTTGCTCGATTGGCAACTCGGCGCAAAGAAAAGGCCGGTTCCGGGACAGCGGAACCGGCCAACAGGGCCTGGTCTGGGACGGGGATAGGGGACTGACCGAGGCCCTTTCAAACGCGGCCCGGGCATCCTGAGCCGATCCGCGAATGTCTGATATCAGTGGCGACTACTGAGACACGCTGCCGACGGCGACCGTGCGGCCATCCTGAAGCTTTAGCCACCGGCCGGAATTCTGTTCCGATTGCCGCTTGAGATAAGTGTATTCGGTCTCCGACCACAAAAGCACCTTGTTGCGCATGTTGTCGAGCACGAAGTCGCCGCGATCGGTCCGCACGGTGAGAACCGCGTGGCCGTCGCCGTTCGGTTGCAGCACGACGGTGATCAGAAGGTCGGCGGGCGAAAAGCCCGCGTCAATCAACCGCTTGCGCTTCAAGAGCACGTAATCTTCGCAGTCGCCGACCTGGTCGGGATAGGCCCAATGCTCTTCGACGCCGTAGATTTCCTTGTCCGTCAGGGGCGTCACCGCCTGGTTGACGTCGTAGTTGACCGCGAGGATCTTCTTCCAGCCGTCGCGGGTCAGGACGGCCGGTGCCGAACTGCCCGGATTGGACCGGCACTCCTGCGGCAGGTTGCGGCAGAATTCGTAGTGCCCGACCGGCGGATTGGTTGAACCATCGGTGGTCATGTTGGTTGGAAACGCTAGCGCCGAATGCGCTGTGACTGCAGAGAAAACGGCGCCGATGAGGCCTGCCTTCAGGAACGTTTTCGTTGTCATGCTTGTCTCCCCGTTGTGGCTAGACAATGACACCGAGATTTTTATTGCTCGCGAAAATTAGAAGTAAAATAAAGTACAAAACAGATTGAAATAAGTATAAAAGTCGAATTTAACTTGAATAAATTTTGCGATTCATTTGATTCAATTATGAGTAAATTTTGATGTATTTTCCGCGTGCATCTGCGCGGTTTAAGCGATGGGAAACCATATAAGTCACGGGAAAGCCGATGTTTTCTAGAATCGGCATGTGCGGCGAAGACGCGGCGGCAGCGTGAACTCGAACGGCCCGCGCTATTCGCGGCAACAGGGGCGTATGCCGGATAGACTTTGTTTACCAGAATGGTTGCTGATTTCGACCTGAAATAGCAGTAAAACAGGCAAAATTATTTTTAGTCTGGCGCGAAAAATTGTGACCGGATGAGGGAATTTGAAAACCGGGGGCCTTGGCAGGCTGGCATATGTACCAGATCGGGGCGTTTTTTTACGGTGCGCCTTTGCGCGACCCGGTCCGCATGGCGATCTTGCGCCGAGATGTGCGTGGCTGCAGTATTTGTAGGGAGAGCTGGGGCGCCGTGTCTAGAGAAACTCTCTCAGAGCTTCGCGCGATTGGATCCCGAGGAATTCGATCGCCATGCCTTCCTGGAAATGGCGGACGACGCGGCCCTTCATGCTGCCGAGCAGGACGGCTGTTCCGAGTGGCAGGCGGGTTTCGATGTCAACGGCGGCGCCGGACAGCGACAGGTCGATGATGCGGCAGACATATTTGCTGCCGTCGTCGAGCGTGATTACGGTGCGGGTCTTGCGTGGCGCAAGACGATCATGCCGCCGGTCTTCCGGCAAGCCGAGCTCGTGCTTGTTGGCAATCCAGGTCAGCTGGGCTGCGAGCTTTTCGCGCTTGCGGTCGGTCGCGGTGATCTGGATGACGAATGCGTTTTCGGCAAGGCGAGAAACGGTGCCTTCCAGGCGGCCGACATGATCGACATAGGCGATGATGCGTTCGCCGGTGCGCGGCCGCGCGTCGCAGGTGAAGAGCACGTCGCCTGGCGACATGTCGATCGCGGTGCATTCGAATTCGTCATGGTTCGCAAGCATGAGCCGGCCGGTCAGGTTCACCGAAACGCGTTGAAATGCGCTTTCGTTGTGCTGCTTGGGGCCGGCAGTCTGCGGTTGCTGAAACGAATACATGACCACACTTATGCGATGTCCATCCAAGCCTCAGCTTTACCCTCTTCCGGTTAACAGAAGGTTGTTTTCGTGCTTCCGGTTGCAATTGGTGATTCCGGTTGCAATCGGTCAACTAGTCGCGCCGGCCGCCTTCGAGGACGCGCAGATGTAGAACGCGGCGGATCGCTCCGGCTAGACCGTTATCCGCAACGGAGCGTGGATTTGCGGGCAGGGGGATTTCGGGACGGATCTGTAAGAACGGGCTGGTCTTTTCGATATCGAGGACGCGAATTCCGCCAAGTTCGAGGAAGCTGACGGGGGTCGCACCCAGCCAATGTGGCCGCGACAGGGGGACGAGCGCACCGATGATGCGATCGACACTGCCGTCGGGAGACTTCAGCGGCAAAAGGACAAGTTCGGTCGGCAGGTCATCGGCCGTGCCGGCTATGGCCGCGGCCGTCAGGACGACGGGAGCCTTTCGTGCCATGACGTCGCTGGCGATCCGCTCGAGCCGGGTCGTCTGTTCGCCAAGCCACAGCGCGTCGAACCTCGTGCCGCGCAGCTCGCGGGCAAACAATGCACAGATGCGCGTACCCGCCAATCGGAAGCGGATTTCACCCCGTGGTGTTTTTTCCAGTATGAAGAGATCCGGCAGAATGTGCCGAATGTCGGCAGGTTCGATCTGGCCGCGGGCCGGCACGTCGCGATGTCCTCGCAATTCGTCCCAGTAGGCGTAAACCTCGATTGTGGTTTTGCTGCGCATTCTCTTATTCCGTTCGAGACACTCTGTGCCGCTTTGGCACATTGGCGGCGGGAAATTGGACCCCGCAGGAACTACCAAGCGAATTCCGTGCCAGACCGATATTAAGGTTAATGTTTGGTTTAGATTGAAGGCGGAGTGTATCGGTGGCATTCAAGGTACATCACTTCACGAAGGGTTGCCTTCGGCACACAAACTTTGGGCTCGAAGTTTTTGGGGGCTCACCGGCCGTTCAGTTGTTGACTGGACGGCCCTTTTTTCGTCGACAACATCGGGTGCTTTCTAGAAAAGCAGGGATGTGAACCTTGCCGGAAATCTGCGCGCAAAAGATGCCGCGTCTAGCCCGCTTTTGGCGTGCGTGTGAATCGTATAGAGCGAGGAGATCAGCGATGCGGCAGCGGATGGAACCGCAGAAGGTATGAGCAGTATGACAGACCAACCGGATGGCGTAACGCCGCCGCAGGATGCCGGAACGGAAAAGCCGATCCGCGAGCGCGAGCCGGCGTTCAATCTGCCCGCAGGCCTGATCGGTATCCTGGCGATCCTGGTGGCCATTCACGCCGCCCGCATCTACCTGCTGCCGCACCGTATCGATGAAGAACTGATCTTCAATTTCGCCTTTCTGCCCGCGCGCTACGATCATCCGCTGGCTGAGCAGAGCCTCGCCTGGCTCTGGAGCCCGGTCACCTATTCGTTCCTGCACGGCTCCTGGGATCACCTGATTTTCAACGGCTTCTGGATGGTGGCCTTTGGGGCGCCCGTCATTCGCCGGATCGGTATGGCGCGTCTCGCAGTCTTCTGGTGCCTTTCGGCCGTGGCCGCGGTCGCTCTGCATATCGCATTCCACTGGGGCGACACGACTTTTGTTGTCGGGGCTTCGGGCGTCGTGGCCGGCCTGATGGGGGCGGCTGCCCGCTTCGTCTTCTCACCCAGCGGCCGCATCAGCCGGCAGTTTGCCCATCTGAACCGTCGCCTGACGGTTGGTGAGTCGTTGTCGAACCGCTCCGTGGTCTTCTTTGCCGGTATTTGGTTCCTGACGAACATCCTGATCGGCCTCGGCGTCTTTGCTTTCGGCGACGCAGCGAGTATCGCCTGGGAAGCACATATTGGCGGTTTCCTGTTCGGTTTCCTTCTGTTTGGCCTTTTCGATCCCCGGATTTGACCTTGGAAAGATCGGCGGTCTCGCCGAGAACGCTTGATTTTCCCAAAGCCGTAGCGCACCATTCCCGTCCGAAGGCAGCAATCAAGAGGAGATCGATTGGCTGTCGGACGGGCAACAAACGCGACAGGAATGACATCTGTCTTGCGGATTGGTCCCCAACCGGAAAGGCGCGGATGCGCGTTTCCGGTTCGCCATTATCCCGGTCAGACGAAGGTCGCTGAAACGGGAGGTCGTGAATGTCAGTCACTGCAATTCTGAATGAAAAGGGCCGTCAGGTGTTCACCGTCGATCCGCACTCGCTGGTGCGCGCGGCGGTGCGGCTGCTGCATGAAAACCGTATCGGTGCCATCGTTGTCGTCAAACCCGGTGAACGGATCGCCGGCATCTTGACGGAGCGCGACGTGGTCGCCGCCATGGACAAGTATGGTGCGGCATGTCTGGACAAGCCGGTTTCCGCCTTGATGTGGTCGAAGGTCCATAGTTGCACGGAAGACATGAGCATTCACGACATCATGGAAATCATGAACAGCATGCGTGCGCGCCATCTTCCGGTCGAAAAGAACGGACGCCTCGTCGGCATCGTCTCCATCGGCGACGCGGTCAGGCATCATATCCGCGCGATCGAAAGCGAGGCCGAGCACATCAAGGCCTATATTGCCGGGCAGGACGGCAAGACTGTTCACCTATAGCGGGGCAGGGCGGCGGCGCGGCAAAGCGTTGGATATCTTACAGCGCCGCGCGTCTTTTCAGACGCGCAAAGGTCGCTGTAACAGTTTGACCTGCTGCCAGCGGCGCCGTTGTCGTTACGAGCGCACCATCACGTCCTGCAGCCGCTTGAGTTCGCTGAGCCTGGACTTGGTTTCGAGATAGCCGCGATCGATCGCCTCACCGGCGCGGTGGAATTCCGACAATCCGATGTCATTCAGCTTGGGGTGCAGCGCCAGATCCGGTGGGTCCCCGGCAAGCCGGGCACGTGAGATGCGGTCCTGAATGATGTTGAAGGCCTGAACCATGACACCGGTCATGCCGAGACGCGTCGTCACGTGACGCTCTGCCTGAGGCTGATTGTCAATCGCCTGATTGTCGGCGCGATGCTTGATCACCGCGGAGCGGCCATAGAGATCGTAATTGAGGTTCACGGCAACGACGAGTTGCTGCTCATGGGCGCGGCAGACCGATACCGGAACCGGATTGACGAGCGCACCATCCATCAGTGTGCGGTTGTTGGACTTGATCGGCTCGAAGATGCCGGGCAGCGCATAGGAGGCGCGGATCGCGGTGATCAGCGATCCTTCGCCGATCCACACTTCGTGGCCGGAGTTGACCTCGGTCGCGACCGCGACAAATGGCCGGTCCAGGTTTTCGATGGAAATATCCTGCAGATGTTCCTGCATGCGCTTCGTCAGGCGCAGCCCTCCGAACAAACCGCCGCCACCAATGGCGAAATCGAGCAGGCCGGCAATGCGCCGCATGGTCAGCGAACGCGCGAAAGTTTCGAGTTCATCGAGTTTTCCGGCAAGATAGCAGCCGCCGACCAACGCGCCGATCGACGTACCGGCGATCATGCCGACTTCGATGCCTTCTTCATCCAGTGCCTTGAGGACGCCGATATGGGCCCAGCCGCGCGCCGCACCACCACCAAGGGCGAGGGCGATCTTGGATTTTTGTGGATTGATCTGTTCGGGAGGAGGTGAGGTTAGCGAATGGGAGGGACCGCCGGGCGCCGACGCGTCTGCTGTGATCCCGCTGCGATTAAATGTCCAATTCAACATCCGGCACCTCCATGCCGCAGAACATTCTGATAGGGGCCGTCACGTCTCGCATTGCTGCGTTGCAAGCGCATCCGGTAGACAGAGTCTACATCACACCATTCCGAGCCGTTGTTCCCGTCGGAACGCTTCCGTATTGACGAGATTACGCGCCCAGTCTGGTTGCGAAATCGTGAATCCACGAAAAAACTGATCCAAAAAGCGTCAGATGCTTAATTTTTGCCGTAGACGTCGTCTGGATGGAAATGAATTTCGGTATCAACAATGTTAAGTGCCGTGACACCGTCCCTAGCGTCGACGACACGGTAGAAGCAGGAGCGGCGGCCGGTGTGGCAAGTCGCATCATGGCCGGCAACACGAACCTTCAGCCACAATGCATCCTGGTCGCAATCGGTCCGCAGTTCCACTACATTTTGTAGGTTACCGGAGGTTTCGCCCTTCTTCCAGAGGCTTTTGCGCGAACGGCTGTAGTAGTGAGCAATGCCGGTCTCGATGGTGAGCGCGAGCGCTCCGGCGTTCATGTGCGCGACCATCAGAAGCGTGCCGTCGCCGGCATCTGTGACGACGGCAGTGATCAATCCGTTGCTGTCGAAACGGGGTGTGAAGGCGGAACCGGATTCCAGTTCCGCCTTGTCGGCGGGCGGTGGGGGAAATTCAACGGTCATTGAAAAAGCTCCGTTTGACGGAGCTTACTTGAAGCCCCTGAGCAAGGTCATGAAGCGGGCCTGTTCGGCGGGCTCGCTCTTGAAGACACCGGTAAAGGTGGTGGTCAGCGTTGTCGAGCCCTGCTTTTGAACGCCGCGCATCGCCATGCACATATGCTCGGCTTCGATCATCACGGCCACGCCGCGCGGCTGCAGCGTATCGTCGATCGCCTTGGCGATCTGGGCCGTCATCGTTTCCTGCGTCTGCAGGCGGCGGCCATAGATGTCGACGACGCGGGCGATCTTCGACAGACCGAGAACCCTGCCATTCGGCAGATAGGCGATGTGGGCCTTGCCGATAATCGGCACCATATGGTGCTCGCAATGTGAAAAGAATGGGATGTCTTTCACCAGGACGATGTCGTCATACCCGCCAACTTCCTCGAAGGTGCGGCCAAGAACGTCTTCGGCGGCGAGCTCGTAGCCCGAAAACAGTTCCCTGTAGGCCTTGGCAACGCGGGCGGGCGTATCGAGAAGCCCTTCGCGCTCCGGGTCGTCACCGGCCCAGCGCAGGAGAACGCGAATGGCGTCCTCAGCCTCTTTCTGGCTCGGTCTGCCGTCGCTGGCAGGCAGGGCGGGAAAATTCTTGACTATGGCGTCCATAATGGCCCCTTGACGTAACACGGGTTACTTGACGTTTTATCTTTTCGGACAACTCGCCACTGGCCATTTACCTGACGCTTCAGGCCTGGTTACCGTCGGCGGGCTCCGGGGCTTTCAGATTTGCAGAGGTTAAGGGCTCTGGATCATCCGGCACGGTTTCCCAAACAACAGGCGACTGTTCGCTCTTGCGAACCTGTCGCCTCCACACGACATACCATATAATATGCCGGGATACATGTGAAAGGGGCGCAGGCGAAGACACTGTGTTTTTTTCCCGGATACGATAGAAAATCATGCGCGGATTGCCTGAAAACGCGCAAAAACAACCGGATCGCGTCGAATGATGGATGAAATCTATAACAGCAGGATTCTCGAGTTCGCCGGGAATATCCCGAGAAGCGGCACGCTCGAGAACGCCGACGCCGAGGCGAGCGCGCATTCCAAACTCTGTGGCTCGAGGGTCCGCATCGGCTTGAAGATGGAGGGTGATGTTGTCACTGACTTTGCCCATGAGGTGAAGGCCTGCGCCCTGGGGCAGGCTTCCTCATCGATCATGGCACGTCACGTGGTTGGGGCTACGGCCGTAGAAATCCGCCGTGCCCGGGAGGACATGCTGGCGATGCTCAAGGCGGACGGCGAGGGCCCCTCCGGCCGCTTCGAGGACATGCGGTTCCTGAAGCCCGTGAGGGACTACAAGGCCCGCCACGCCTCGACGATGCTGACCTTCGATGCCGTGGTCGATGCGATCGGCCAGATCGAAGCTGCCCGTCTCGTCACGGCGGCTGTCTGAGATGTACAGCGAGCCGAGATGCCCGGGCGGCCATGATGTTCAGGCCGCCCATCGGCCTTACTCGGGCCGGAACTATGCGGGGCCGTTTCGCAAGACCCCCGGGCGGCTTTTCGGCATGGCCTTCATCCGGCTCTATCAACTGACGCTCTCAGGCTTTATCGGCAATTCCTGCAGGCATATCCCCACCTGTTCCGAATATGGCTACGAGGCGATCGCGCGCCACGGCTTCTGGCCCGGCGGCTGGATGGTTTTGTTTCGTTTCATGCGTTGCGGACCGGGCGGAACGAGCGGTTTTGATCCTGTTCCGGAGACGCTCGACCCGGCCAAGCATTGGTGGACGCCCTGGCGTTACTGGCGCCCCGGCACGGCGGAAACCGGGACCGCGAAAACCGGCACTGCAAGAAAATGATGACCTGTGTCGCCCTGCTGCACAGCATCGTTCTCGGGCAGGGGCGCCGTGTCGTCATGGCGGATTTGCGGGCAACCGTAGAAAGCGCCGGCTTCCGATCTCCGCGCACACTTGTGGCCACAGGCAACCTGGTCTTCGACGCCGACGAGGAAACGGTTGCGGACGTGGAAGCGGCGTTGGAAACGGCCGTCGCCCGCGATTTCGGCAAGCATGTCGATATCATCGCTCGCGTTGCCGACGACTGGATTGCGCTGGCCGCAGGCAATCCGTTTTCGGATGCCAGCGCGTCGGACGCACCAAACATTGTCGTGCGCGTTATGCGGACGCCGTTGAGCAAGGATGTTCTGCCGGGGTTGCAACGGCACTGCGGCGATGGCGAGAAAATCCGCGTCGTCAATGGTGACCTCTGGGTTCATTTCCCCGGCAAGCCGAGCACTTCAAAGCTGCTTTCGGCGCTGACCACGAAACGCCTCGGCGTCGGCACGCTGCGCAACTGGAACACCGTGCGCGGCCTGCGGGATATGATCGGCGCCTGAGCAGCCCGTTCTTTACTCCGTTGCAAAAACGCTTTATCACCCGCGCGTCAATTTGCCGGGCTTCCGGCGCTCTAGAAACAAAGAATAGAGCATGATGTCGTCCGAAAACCGCCTACACTTTTCGGCATCATGCTCTTCACCACCCGCATTCGTTGGCGGGACTGGATAAGGAAGAAATCATGTCTGACGCAGTTTCCCTTACATTTCCCGATGGTTCCGTCCGTGGTTGCGCTGCTGGCACGACGGGCCGTGACGTCGCCGAAGCGATCTCCAAGTCGCTTGCAAAGAAGGCTATCGCGATTGCGCTGGATGGCGAACTGCGCGACCTGTCCGATCCTGTCGTCACCGGCAGGCTCGAGATCGTCACCCGCGAAGATGCCCGCGCGCTGGAACTGATCCGCCACGATACGGCCCATGTGATGGCCGAAGCCGTGCAGGAATTGTGGCCGGGAACGCAGGTGACCATCGGTCCGGTGATCGAGAACGGCTTCTACTACGATTTCGCCAAGGACGAGCCCTTCACGCCGGACGATCTGCCAAAGATCGAAAAGCGGATGAAGGAGATCATCCAGCGCAACAAGCCATTCACAAAGGAAGTCTGGTCGCGCGACAAGGCCCGCCAGGTCTTTGCCGACAGGGGCGAGAAGTACAAGGTCGAGCTGGTCGATGCCATTCCCGAGAACCAGGACCTGAAGATCTACTATCAGGGCGACTGGTTCGATCTCTGCCGCGGCCCGCATATGGCGTCCACCGGCCAGATCGGCAACGCCTTCAAGCTGATGCGGGTGGCCGGCGCCTATTGGCGGGGTGACTCGAACAATCCGATGCTGACGCGCATCTACGGCACCGCCTGGCGCACGCAGGAGGAGCTGGACCAGTATCTGCACATCCTGGCGGAAGCCGAGAAGCGCGACCACCGCCGCCTCGGCCGCGAGATGGACCTGTTCCATTTCCAGGAAGAAGGACCCGGCGTCGTCTTCTGGCACGGCAAGGGCTGGCGTATCTTCCAGACGCTGGTTGCCTACATGCGCCGGCGTCTCGCCGGCACCTACCAGGAAGTCAACGCGCCGCAGGTGCTCGACAAGTCGCTGTGGGAAACCTCCGGCCACTGGGGCTGGTACCGCGACAACATGTTCAAGGTGACGGTCGCCGGCGACGATACCGACGATGATCGCGTCTTTGCGCTGAAGCCGATGAACTGCCCGGGTCACATCCAGATCTTCAAGCATGGCCTGAAGTCCTACCGAGAACTGCCGATCCGGCTTGCCGAGTTCGGCAACGTCCACCGCTACGAGCCCTCGGGCGCGCTGCACGGCCTGATGCGCGTGCGCGGCTTCACCCAGGACGATGCGCATGTCTTCTGCACCGACGAGCAGATGGCAGCGGAGTGCCTGCGCATCAACGACCTCATCCTGTCGGTCTATGAGGACTTCGGTTTCAAGGAAATCGTCGTCAAGCTCTCGACCCGTCCGGACAAGCGCGTCGGCGACGACACCCTGTGGGATCGCGCCGAAAGCGTGATGATGGACGTCCTGAAGACGATCGAGGCACAGTCGGAAGGCCGCATCAAGACCGGTATCCTGCCGGGCGAGGGCGCTTTCTACGGACCGAAATTCGAATATACGCTGAAGGACGCCATCGGCCGCGAATGGCAGTGCGGCACGACGCAGGTGGACTTCAACCTGCCGGAGCGGTTCGGTGCCTTCTACATCAACCAGAATTCCGACAAGCAGCAGCCGGTGATGATCCACCGCGCCATCTGCGGCTCGATGGAGCGCTTCCTCGGCATTCTCATCGAAAACTTTGCCGGCCATATGCCGCTGTGGATTTCGCCGCTGCAGGTCGTCGTCGCCACCATCACCTCCGAGGCCGACGACTACGGCCGCGAGGTGGCCGAACTTCTGCGCGATGCCGGGCTGCAGGTCGAGACCGATTTCCGCAACGAGAAGATCAACTACAAGGTTCGTGAGCATTCGGTGAGCAAGGTGCCGGTGATCATCGTCTGCGGCATGCGGGAAGCAGACGAACGCACCGTCAACATCCGCAGGCTGGGTTCGCAGGCACAGACGCCGATGACGCTCGACGAGGCGGTTGCCTCGCTCGTTTCGGAGGCAACACCGCCGGATCTGAAGCGTAAGGCGGAGCGGCGAAAAAAGGCTGCTGCCTGATTGGCACCAGGGCGCGAAGTGGCAAGCGAGAGAGGCGTGCCGTGCACACCTCTCGTCTTGTCAGAAAACTGTAACATTTGCGCACTATCCGAATAAGGTCCGGGCCGCCGGAACGAAACACCCGCCGCCGGAACGAGACCGGTTATATTACGCCGCTCCGCAGCGCCCCTCTGGACGCGCCTTGATGAAACGAGGAACAAGGTGCAGTTCAAAGAGCTGTCTTATGCCAACGAGAATGATCGACGGCTGAAGCGTTGGTTCATACGCTCCATGGAAGGTCTTGCCGGGCGCAACCGCTACGCCAGGCTTTATAATCAGTGGCGCCATGACATCGTCGGCAAGAGCGACCGCATTTTCGGCGAGATGCTGGAACTGATCAATGTGCGCTTGCGTGTTCAGGGTGAGTGGCCGCCGCGTCATCTGCCGGATACGCCGGTGGTGATCGTCGCCAACCATCCCTTCGGCATCGGTGACGGCATCGCGGTCCTGTCGCTCGCCGAACAGCTCGGCCGCCCGTTCCGGGTGCTGATCAACAACGAGCTGATGAAGGTGCCGGAGATGGCGCCTTATTCGCTGCCGATCTCGTTCGAGGAAACCAAGCAAGCGCTGGCGCTCAACATGCAGACACGCCACGAGGCCGTTCGTCTCCTGAAGGAAGGCGTGACGCTGATCGTCTTCCCGGCTGGCGGCGTCGCGACTGCCAGGAAGGGCTTTGGACGCGCAGAGGACCTTCCATGGAAGATGTTTCCGGCAAAGCTCATCCAGGCCACCAAGGCGAGCGTCATTCCGATCTATTTCGAAGGCCAGAACGGCCCGCTGTTTCATCTTGCCAGCAAGGTATCGATGACGCTGCGCATCTCGCTGCTCATCCGCGAGTTCCGTCGTCTTTCGGGCACCACGATCTCGACGCGCATCGGCAAGCTGATTGCCTGGGAAGAACTCGGCGCCATTGCGGACCGCAAGGATATCCTGACCCGGATTTACGACGCCGTCTTTTCAATGGCGCCGCCGCGCCGCCGGTTCTTCGGCAAAGCGGGCTCCTGAGCGCCTCGCTCAATTCTGCGCGTCAGCCGCTCCGTTCGCCGCCGCCTGAGATTCCTTGTCGTTCAGCAAGACCTCGACGTCGGTGTTGACGCCTGCTTTCACGGTGAAGTCTCGCTGGAAAATCTTCTCTTTGTTGCGGGCGATCGCGGTATAGCCGCCCTCGGCGAGAACCAGCGTCGGAAAGGCGCCGACGCTTTCGCTGACGATGTCGCCGGACGACGTAAGGATCGACCAGGCCGTATCGGCGATCGCTTCGCCGCCCGGTTCCGATACCAGCTTCAGGGTCAGCTTCGCGGCCCGGTGCTGGATCGTCGCCTCCGTCAGCTTTCCTGCCTCGACCTGGATGTCGGCGCGAATCACCGCATTCACCGAACCGTAGTTGGAGACGACGTGATAGGTGCCGGTGTTCAAGCGAACGACAGTATCGGGCTTCACATCGGCGACGACGAGCGCGCGCTCGCCATCTTCCTTCTCATCCGCGGAGAAAATGGAGAAACTCAGTTCGCCCGGCGGAATGCGCATGTCGCTGCCGGAGACTGCGTTCAGCATGACGCCGCCGGCATCGAGAACGAGAACCTGCTTTTCAGCCGGCCCGGCTTCGGCAACCCTGATCTTGCGGGTTGCGCCGGCGCGTCCGAAGGCGACATTGACGAAATACTCGCCGGGAATGAGCTGAAATGCCGCCGATCCGCCTTCCGATGTCGCCAAGAGCGGCAGCTTGCCGTCCGAACCCGGGATCGGGTTGAAGACACGCCAGGTCAGGCCCTGCTCGACGGGTTTGCCTTTTTCCGTCAGCAGTGCTTCAAGCCGGATGTCCTTGGCCTTGACGCCCTCCGCCTCCGGGCCGACGGGATTGAAGCTGTTCAGCTTCGGCATCTTCTGCGGGGAGGATATCGCGGGGAAGCTTTTGAAGGGATCCGCCAGATCCTGCGCGCGGGATCCGGAGCCACCTGAAACAAATATAAGTGCTGTGAAAACCCTGAGAAACTGACCGGCGGTGATGCGCATGAGGTGGTTGACATCCTGAGTGTGTGGCTCCACTTGAAGCGCCGGTATGGCAATTTCGTGGCTACCCTTGCGATGGCGATGTGCGGTGGCAAACTAGTGGAAACGGACGGCGATGAAAACTGAAATCAGTCTGCGTGAATATCTGGCGACCCGCCGCTCCATTCCAGCCTTTCAGATGGGCGGTCCAGGCCCCGGAACGGCCGAGATCGAGGAGATGTTGAAGCTCGCATCCCGCGTTCCCGATCACGGCAAGCTCGCACCCTGGCGCTTCATCGTCTACCGCGGCGAGGAGCGGGCGCGAATCAGTGCCGGGCTTGCGAAGATGGCGCTTGCCGCGAAACCCGACCTTTCGGAAGAGATGATCAAGGTGGAAAATACCCGCCTGACCCGGGCGCCTGTTGTCGTTGCCGTCGTCAGCACGGCGGCGCCGCATTTCAAGGTTCCGGAATGGGAGCAGGTCATGTCCGCCGGTGCCGTCTGCCTCAACCTTCTGATGGCCGCCAATGCCCATGGCTATGCTTCCAACTGGCTGACGGAATGGTATGCCTTCGATGAAAAGGCCTATTCGCTGCTCGGCGTGCAGCCGGGGGAAAAGATTGCCGGCTTCATCCATGTCGGCACGCCGCAAGTGCCGCCGACGGAACGCCCGCGACCTGAACTGACCGACATCGTCACCTGGGTCGGCGAGGACAACTGATGTTCTACGAGACCGCGCATAACGCCCACGGACTTGCCCATGATCCTTTCAAGGCGATCGTCTCGCCGCGACCGATCGGATGGATCGGTTCGCGGGGAGCGGACGGCAGCCTCAATCTTGCGCCCTATTCCTTCTTCAACGCGATTAGCGACACGCCGAAGCTGGTGATGTTCTCGTCATCAGGCCGCAAGGATTCGGTCCGCAACATCGAGGATACCGGCGAATTCACCGCCAATTTTGTCAGTCACGACCTGAAGGACGCAATGAACATGACATCGGCTCCGGCACCCCATGGAGAGAGCGAATTCGCTCTTGCCGGATTGACGCCAGTTGAGGGCAGGCTGGTTCGGGCGCCGTTCGTCGCCGAGGCCTATGCAGTGCTCGAATGCAAGGTGACGGAGATCTTTCAGCCGAAGGCGCTTGATGGCACGACCTCCGACAGTCACGTGGTTATCGGGCAGGTGGTCGGCATCCATATCCGCGAGGAAGCGATTCGCGACGGGCGCTTCGATATGGCCAAGGTCAGGCCGATCGGCCGGATGGGCTATATGGACTATTGCGATGCGGGCGACGTCTTCGAGATGTTCAGGCCAAAGCGGTAGGTAGCGCGTTTAGCCAGCCGCGAGCATTGCCAGTTGAGCGGCGCTGCGCGCGATCACGCCGGAAAAACCGTCGGCAAGGCTGATGTCCCGCTTCGCCCGCAATTCCTCGAGGGGCATCGGTTCCCGGGCAAGCAATTCATAACGCGGTAGGCCCGCTTGGCTGGCCTTCAGGACCGTAGCCGCTCGGGCAAACAAGGCAGGTGCGCCGAGCCTTCCGGCCATGGCGTTGTTCGCCCGGCTTGCGGTCGCCCGTGCCAACGCCGCGCCGTCGAAGATCAGGCCCTTCAGCCGTGCCGATATTCCGCGAAGGGAATGGGACGACAGAAAAAACTCCGGCTTCTCGCCGACCTCGGCAAAAATTGCGAACGATCCGGCCTCCATCCCGTTTTCCGCTTCGGCAACACGCAGCATCGCGTCGAGTTTCTGGATATCGGCCACGCCGTCACAGCCCGACAGGACGAAGCCGTCAGGACGCAACGCCACGAGTGGTGAAAGTGCATCCTGACCATTGTTATCGTCCGGCATGCCGATACGCAGCAGCGTCGGCGCCTTGATGCTGTCAGGCTTATCGAGGATCGGCTGTACCCTGCTGCGGGCTGTCGTCCAGTCTTCGCGGATGTCAACAATCACGGCTACGGAACGGCCAGCCAGGACGTCTTTCGACACCAATGCCTCAGCCGGTGCACAGAGCAGCAAAGGCATGATTTCAAAGCGGTTAACGGACATGGTGAACCAATCTTAAACCTTTAATCGCTAACATACATCAAAACCAGGATATGGTGGGTGGTGTGTAGTGAGGCGTCGGTGATCATTCAAGCATTTCTTCGTTGGGTCGAAACCGCGAAAACAGGGGATCGGGTTCGGGCAGCGGCGGCTTTGGGCCAGGCCTACGTCACGGCGGAGATGAACACGCTTGACCATCATGCCGCCGAAATGGCGATGACGTTCCTGCTTGACGACCCCTCTCCGAAAGTGCGCCTCGCGCTTGCGGAGGCGGTGGCCGATTGCGGCCGGGTCCCGCGCGCGATCATCCTGTCGCTGGCCGAAGACCAGCCGGAAACGGCGTATGCCGTGATTTCCCGCTCGCCGGTGCTGAACGATATGGATCTCGTCGATCTCGCCGCCAAGGGGACGGCGGAGACACGCGCCGTCATCGCTGCGCGCCAGGCCATGTCCCGGCCGGTTGCCGCCGCAATCGCCGAAATCGGTGGCGAGGAAGAGGTGCTGATCCTGCTTGAAAACGAGCAGGCCAGATTTTCCTGCCGGACATTGAAGCGGTTGAGTGACCGGCTCGGTCACCTCTGGTCGGTCCGCAACCGTCTGCTCGAGCGCGATGACCTGCCGGCGGACGCCCGCCACGCTCTGGTCGAGAAAGTCGGCGCCGCCCTGTCCAGCTTCGGCTTGGTGCAGGCAGCGATCGGTGGGCGCCGTGTCGAGCGGATTACCCGTGAAGCCTGCGATAGGGCCGCCGTCGACATGGCTGGCG
>UCOA01000078.1 GCA_900474095.1 Hyphomicrobiales bacterium
GAGCCGGCGACGGCCGCGCGGCGAAGCGCCTTGTCGAATTCGATGCCCGCGTCGAGGCTGGCCGCGAGATAGCCGCAGAATGTATCGCCTGCTCCAACCGTATCGACCGGCTCGATCTTCAGCCCCTTGGCGCGATGCACATTGCCGTTGCGCACGGCAACCACGCCTTCGGCGCCGAGCGTCACGATCACCGTTTGCCTGGTTTCTCGGGACAAGCTGTGCATCGCCTGGATGCGCTCCTCAGCCGACAATCCTTCCCGGCCCGCCAAGAGCTCGAATTCCGTCTCGTTGGCAACGACGATGTCTGCCATACGTCCCAGCCGCGCTGCATCGTTGGTCAGCGGGGCGATGTTGATGATCGAGGTGACGCCCTTTTCCTTTGCAGCTACCAGTGCCCGCTCTACCGATTGCGGCGGAATCTCGAGCTGCAGCATCAGCGTGTCGCCGGCGCCCATCGCCTCTAAGGCAGTCAGGGCATCGCGTTCGCTGACCGTGCCGTTGGCGCTCGCCACCACAACGATGACATTCTCCCCGTCACCGCCAACGAGAATGTGCGCCGTGCCGGTCGGCTCGCTCACGGTCTTGGTCAGGGAAAGGTCGGTTCCGGCCTGCTTCAGCAGCGCCAGCGCGCCCTCGGCAAAACTGTCCGATCCGACGGCACCCGCCATGCGCACGGTTGCTCCGGCGCGCCGCGCCGCGAGCGCCTGATTGGCGCCCTTGCCGCCGGCGGCCGTCGAGAAACCCGTTCCGGCTACGGTTTCACCGGGCTTCGGCAGCCGCGCCGTGGTGGCGATCAGGTCCATGTTGATGGAACCGAAAACTGTAATCATCTCGTGCATCTCCCCGGTAGGCGATTTTTGCCGGACAGTGCCCGAGACGATCAGTCCTCGTCAACCACCCGCAGCTTCAATTGCCCGACGCGATTGTCGAAGGTTTTCTGTTCCGGTTTGGCATCGGGTGGCGAGCCGCAGGTTTCGAGGTCCAGCGCCTCGATCCGGGTGCCGCGCCGCTTGAGCTTCTCCGACGAAGTCAGGATGTCATCGACATCCTTTTGCGTGGTGAGGAAGTGGCCATGCAGCTTGCGGACCCGGTCGTCGAGCCGGGTCAGGTCTTCCATCAGCCGGATGACCTCGCCCTGAATGAGATGTGCCTGTTCGCGCATCCGGGCATCGCGCAGGATAGACTGAATCACCTGGATCGACAGCATCAGAAGCGACGGCGAGACGATAATGACCCGCGCCCGGTGCGCCTTCTGAACGACGGCCTCGAAATTTTCGTGGATTTCGGCAAAGATCGATTCGGAGGGAACGAACAGGAAGGCAGTATCCTGGGTTTCGCCGGGGATCAGGTATTTACCCGAAATATCCCGGATGTGTACCTCCATGTCGCGGCGGAACTGTTGCGCCGCCTGGCGGGATGCTTCCGGTTCAGCGGCGTTGCGGATCGCATTCCAGCCTTCCAGCGGAAACTTCGCATCGATCACCAGCACCGGCTGGCCGTTCGGCATGCGCACCGTGCAGTCGGGCCGGGAGCCGTTCGAAAGCGTCGTCTGGAAGGCGTAGGAGCCCATCGGCAGGCCGTCGGCGATGATCGTTTCCATGCGCGATTGTCCAAAGGCGCCGCGCGTCTGCTTGTTGGAAAGAATGCTCTGCAGCCCGGCCATGTCCTTGGCCAGTGACTGGATGTTGGTCTGTGCCGTGTCGATCACCGCCAGCCGCTCCTGCAGCCGGCGCAGGTTCTCATGTGTCGCCTTGGTCTGCTCTGTAATCGAAGTGCCGAGCCGGTGGGTCATGCCGTCGATCCTCTGGCTGATCGACTGGTTGAGCTCGGATTGCCGCGCGCCGAACACCTCGGCCATCGCCGCGATGCGGCCTTGCATTTCGGTCTGCGCGGCAAGCAGCGCGGTCATCCGCTGTTCCGCCTCCAGCGCCGATTGCCGCGTGCGCTGCCGCCGAAGCACGACCGGAATGCCGGCAAGCAGCAGGACCGCGACGGCGGCGAACAGGCACATGCCGAGCGTGACCGTATAGGCACCGAGGATGAAGACAGGCTGATCGAGGGTGAGTGTCACAGGTTCCATGGGCGCAACCTAAGCGGATTCGACGTGTGTGGCCAGATCAAAACAAGAACATTGGTAAATCAAATGGCATAGCTCCCACTTTCCCGGCAAAAATCTTGAAAACGAGAATTCCATCCACGCGAAAGATCGGTTAAGGGAGCCAGATGACCATCAAGCCGCTCATTATCCTTCCCGATCCCGTGCTGCGCCAGCTTTCCAAGCCGGTGGAAACGGTCGATGCCGACGTTCGCCGCCTCGCCGAAGACATGCTGGACACGATGTACGACGCGCCTGGCATCGGCCTTGCGGCGATCCAGATCGGCGTTCCCCGCCGTATGCTGGTGATCGATCTTGCGAAGGAAGGCGAGGAAAAGCAGCCGCTTGTCTTTATCAACGCGCAGATCCTGAAGTCTTCCGACGAGCGCTCGGTTTACGAGGAAGGCTGCCTGTCGATCCCGGACTACTATGCCGAGGTCGAGCGCCCCGCCGCGATCACCGTCGAATATGTCGATCGTGACGGCAAGCAGCATACAGTGGAGGCGGATGGCCTGCTGGCAACCTGCCTGCAACACGAGATCGATCACCTGAACGGCGTGCTGTTCATCGATCATATCTCAAAGCTCAAGCGCGAAATGGTGATCCGTAAATTTACGAAAGCCGCCAAGGTCCGCGGCGCCAAGGCAATCTGACGGTTCCATTGAAAATGATGACCTTCGGGCCTATGATATCACTGATATCATAGTGGAGGTTGCACATGGGCGATCTGCTTCTTCGCGGAATTGACGACGCTCTGAAGGTCGAATTGCAGGAAAGCGCGCGCCGGAACGGCCGCAGTCTTTCCGATGAGGCCATCGCACAAATTCGCTCCGCTTTGGAACGAGAGCAACGCCAGAGGCCGACGGCCGGCCAGCGGTTGCGCGCCGTCCTGGGTGACGCGACTTTTGAGGATGACGAACTGCGTGCGATCGACGCTTTTCGAAAGCAGCCTGACCGCTCGCCACCGGACTTCACATGATCGTTCTCGATACGAATGTCATTTCCGAAATCCAGGGACGGCGGCATAGCGAAACAATCCTTCGTTGGCTGGATGGCTATGACAGCGAGGTCGTTTTTCTGACGGCGATTGCCATGGCCGAAATCCATTTCGGTATCGCATTGCTGGAACCGGGAACTCGGCGCGACGGTCTGCACCAGACCTTCGCGCGGATCGAAAACGAATTTTCGGGGCGGATCCTCAGCTTTTCGCCGAACGTTGCCGCACGCTACGGGGCTCTCTCGGCGCGGCGACAGAAGGAGGGCAGGCCGATGGAAACCAAGGACGCCATGATCGCCGCGATCTGCCTTTCCCACGACGCGACGTTTGCGACCCGCAATACAAAAGACTTCGAGGGGCTTGATTTGAAGCTCGTAAACCCCTTTGAAGGGGCCTGACCAGAACGGGAGTCCGCGCGCCGTGCCGCTTCGCATCATCTTCATGGGAACCCCCCAGTTCTCGGTTCCGACACTGGCGGCGCTGGCCGAGGCCGGTCACGAGATCGTTGCGGTCTATACGCAGCCGCCACGCCCGGGTGGACGCCGCGGCCTCGACCTGCAGAAGTCCCCGGTCCATCAGGCGGCCGAACTGCTCGGTGTCGAGGTGCTGACGCCCGTCAACTTCAAGGAGGCTGCCGATCGCCAGACCTTTTCCGATTTCGATGCGGACGTGGCGGTCGTCGTCGCCTATGGTCTGCTCTTGCCGGAGGACATCCTCAACGGCACGCGGCTTGGCTGCTACAACGGCCATGCCTCGCTTCTGCCGCGTTGGCGGGGGGCCGCACCGATCCAGCGGGCGATCATGGCTGGCGACCACGAGACCGGCATGATGGTGATGAAGATGGACAAGGGGCTCGACACAGGCCCGGTGGCGCTGACCAAGGTGGTGGCTATCGGTAGCGAGATGACGGCCCGCGAACTGCACGACAGGCTGATGCTGGTTGGCGCGGACCTGATGAAGGATGCCATGGAAAAGCTGGACGGCGGCGATCTGCCGTTGACGCCGCAGGCGGAGCATGGCGTCATTTATGCAGCCAAGATCAGCAAGGCGGAAACTCGGATCGATTTCTCAAAAACGGCGGTCGAGGTTCACAATCATATTCGCGGTCTTTCGCCCTTCCCCGGCGCATGGTTCGAAGTCGAAATCGGCGGCAAGATGGAGCGGATCAAGGTTCTCTCGTCCGTTGTCGACAAGGTGGGTGGCGAAACCGGCACTGCCCTGTTCGACGACCTGACGATTGCCTGCGACAATGGTTCGGTACGGCTGACCCGCCTGCAAAAGGCCGGCGGCAAGGTGCTCGATGCCGATGATTTTCGGCGCGGCACGCCCATTCCGGCCGGCACAAGGCTTTTCTGATGCCGCGTTTCCGCATGACGATCGAATATGACGGCTCGGCCTATGTCGGCTGGCAGCGGCAGGAAAATGGTCCCTCGGTACAAGGCGCCGTCGAAAAGGCCATTCTAAGCCTCACCGGCGAGACCGTCTCGATCCGTGGCGCGGGGCGCACCGATTCCGGCGTGCACGCCAAGGGGCAGGTGGCGCATGCCGACCTGACGCGGTCCTGGAAGCCCGCGACGTTGCGCAATGCGCTGAATGCTCATCTCGGGCAGGCTTGCGAACAGGTGGCGATCATCGATGCCGCTGAAGTGACGTCGGAGTTCGACGCACGGTTTTCCGCGCTCAGAAGGCATTATCTTTATCGCATCGTCTCGCGTCCGGCGCCCCTGGCGCTGGAGGCGAAGCGGGCGTGGTGGGTGCCGAAGACACTCGATCACGAGGCGATGCATGCGGCGGCGCAAATGCTCGTCGGGCATCATGACTTTACCACCTTCCGCTCGACCCATTGCCAGGCCAACAGCCCAATGCGCACGATCGACCGGCTCGATGTTACGCGGGATAACGATCTCGTGGAAATTCGCGCCACGGCACAGAGCTTCCTGCACAACCAGATACGCTCCTTCGCCGGCACTCTGAAGCTGGTGGGCGAGGGCAAGTGGACGCCGGACGATGTCCGCGCGGCACTGGAGGCGAAAGACCGCAAGGCCTGCGGTCCCGTGGCGCCGCCGGACGGGCTTTATTTCATGCAGGTCGACTACTGACCGCCGGCAGTCAGGCCGGCATCAGGCCAAGCACCCGCGGGAGACTTTCGCTGAGCATGAGCGAGGGCAGGATCAGCAGGGCGGAAAGCGCCGAGGCGAGCAGCGTCTGGTCTTTGGCGATGGTTTTCACCAGCCGGAAAATTGCGGTGAAGTTCGCCAGCAGAAGGATCAGCGACAGCAGGCTTGTCAGGCCCTCGCTGTTCGGAATGACCAGCCTGATCGCAAGCGGGACAGCCATCGCGTAGACGATGGGCACGGCCAGCCAGTTGCTGGTGATGATGATCGGTGCAAGCAGTTCGCCGTAACCGAGCGGTTTTGCTAGGGCGGCGACGAACACCAGCGGCACGACCCACATGGCCATGTCGACGAAGAGCAGCTTGAGGATGAAGACCAGCCCCGTCTCGGCTCCTTGCGGCATATTTGCCAGATAGTAGAGGCGCCAGGCGGCCCAGCCGACAGCCATCGCCGGCAGGCACCAGAGGAACGCGGCGAAGGAACGCCAGACGCCAAGCGCAGTAATGTCGAGCCAGTCGAATCCGCTCCTGTCGCCAAGAACCAGCAGCCAGATTCCCTTGACGTAATTGCCGATCTCCTCAATCTGCGGCATGGCCAAACCAGCGGCTGATGAAGGTTTCGTAGATCCGTGTCAGCGTTTCCAGGTCGGCGACGGCGACGCGTTCGTCGACCATGTGCATGGTCTGGCCAACCAGGCCGAATTCGACGACCGGGCAATAGTCCTTGATGAAGCGGGCATCCGATGTGCCGCCGGTGGTCGACAGTTTCGGCTCGCTGCCGGTGACGGCTTCGACGGCGCCTGACAGAGAGGCGATCAGCGCATTGTTGCGGGTGAGGAAGACCTGGCTCGGGCGCTCGCTCCAGACGATGTCGTATTTGACCGGGGGGCGGCCGGGACGAAGGACACTGTCGGCGCTGGCGCGCTCGAGGCGGGCGATGATCTCGGCCTTCAGGCTATCGACGCTCCAACTATCGTTGAAACGGATGTTGAAGCGCGCCGACGCCTTGGCCGGAATGACGTTGACCGCCTTGTTGGCGACATCGATCGTCGTCACCTCGAGATTGGACGGCTGGAAATTGTCGGTGCCGCCATCGAACGGCGGATCCATCAGCGCCTGCGTCAAGGCAAGAATGCCGCGCACCGGGCTGTCGGCGAGATGCGGATAGGCGGCGTGGCCCTGCACGCCGTGGACGGTGATGGTGCCGGACAGCGAACCGCGCCGGCCGATCTTGATCATGTCGCCGAGCTTGTCCGGATTGGTCGGCTCGCCGACGAGGCAGGCATCCCAGCGTTCGCCCTTCGCTGCCGCCCATTCGAGCAGCTTGACGGTGCCGTTGATCGCCGGGCCTTCCTCGTCGCCGGTGATCAGGAAGGAAATCGAACCCTGCGGCGGCCCGTGTTTTTCGATATGGCGGGCGACGGCGGTGACGAAACAGGCAATGCCGCCCTTCATGTCGACGGCGCCGCGGCCGTACATCTCGCCGGCGGCTATGTCGGCCGAAAAGGGGCCGTGCGTCCAGGCGGCCTCATCGCCGACCGGCACGACATCGGTGTGGCCGGCAAACATCAGATGCGGACCATCGACACCAAGGCGGGCATAGAAGTTTTCGATGTCCGGCGTGCCGTCCTCGGTGGCCACTACCCGATCGACGGAAAAACCCAGCGGTTTCAGCATGGTTTCGAGCACACTCAAGGCACCGCCTTCTGCAGGGGTCACGGACGGGCAGCGGATCAGGGTGGCGAGATTGGCGACGGGATCGGTAGCGGTCATCAGAAAGGCCTGTTTGCTTCGAGGCTTGGTGTAGCCGATCCCTGCCGGGCTGTCACGGGGGCAGCTTTTGCCTGGGTGAAGGTCAATCTTCCTCTTCTCCCCAGCGGGGAGAGGTAGCCGATGACGGCACGCAATGATGATGGCATGGGTTTTAAGGCGGGGACGACGGGGGATGATTTCGACGGGAAAATCTCGAACCCGTTGCCACAATGACAGTGCTGCATAAGACCACTTCGGTAGCAGGCAGTCTCCATTGCCGTAACAACCAACGTCCGGCAGCAAAACATAACTTTCGCTCCGGGATTGGACGACATGTAGTAGACTTGCCTGTCAGCAGGGAGGACCTCGTGGCCGCGACTGACCGACAAACGCATTGGGAAACTGTCTACACGAGCAAGGCAGAGGCTGAGGTCAGCTGGTTTGAGGGCAGCCCCGAACTGTCGCTGGCGCTGCTGCGTGAAGCCGGGCTGACGCCGGAAAAGTCCGTCATCGATGTTGGCGGCGGCGCATCGCGGTTGGTGGATGCCCTGACGGCGTCGGGCCAGAGCCACCTCACCGTCCTCGATTTATCTGCCGCAGCCCTTGAGACGGCAAAGTCCCGACTGGCGGACGCTGCGCGGGTACGGTGGATCGTAGCGGATGTGACCGCGTGGACGCCCGACCGTCAGTATGATCTTTGGCACGACCGCGCCGCCTTCCATTTCCTGACGACCGTGGCGGATCAGCAGGCCTATGTTCGCGTGCTGGCGCAGGCTCTCAGGGACGGCGGCAAAGCGGTGATTGGCACGTTTGCACCAGATGGGCAGGAGAAATGCAGCGGCCTGCCCGTTGCCCGCTACGATGCCGAAAGCCTGCAAGCCGTTCTCGGCGGACAGTTCACGCTCGTCGCGACGCGGCGGCATCAACACACGACCCCGTGGGGATCAGTGCAGAAATTCCAATTCAGCACGTTCGAGAAGGTCGCAAGCGCGAACGCCCGCTAGCGCATGTCAGGAGGGGCGCTGCTTGTGGCGCCCGAAGCGGTCTCTGGCCCGTAAAAATAAGTTTTCGCGTCGGCCTCGCTCACCATCCGCGCCAGCCGGCCGATACCACGAGCTGTCTGCTCTTGATGAAGACCGCGGCATCGCCGGGCTTTCCGGTGCGGCGCCCTGGCACAGGGTAAATGACGTGCCGGAGGATCTCCTCGGCGACGCTAGGCTCCGAACGGTCATCCGTTTCGAAATCAACCGGATCGATCGAGATGACGCGGATTCCCCGCGATCCGAGTTCATGAGACAGTCCAAGCGTCAACGTTTCGACAACGCCCTTGGTGGTGGAATAGGCCACCCGATCCGGTGCAAGGTCCCGGCTGCCGACGGAACTCATGTTGATGATGACGCCGCCATTGTCGCCGAACTGGTGGGCCGCTTGCTGGGACATGAGGAAGGTGCCGAAGACGTCGACGTCGAACTGGCGGTGCGCGTCGGGTTCTGAGGCCCTGCCCATGGAGTCGATCCCCGTATTGTTCACGACTAGGTCCGGCCTGCCGAACGCATCGTTCGTGATCCTGAAGATGCGTTTCACGTCTTCCGCTTTCGAAGCGTCGCCATGAAGGGCCATCGCCCGGCCACCGGTCGCAACGATGTCGGCGGCGACGCGGTTTGCACCTTGCGCGTCTTTCGCATAGCTGACCACGACGGCAGCTCCTTCGGCTCCAAGGTACCTGGCAATGTCTGCGCCAACGCCGCCAGATGCTCCCGTCACGATTGCGATCTTTCCTTGCAGTCTCGTCATGCGGTTTCATCCTTCGCTTATTCGGCTGGTCAAGGATGCGATGGATAAAGGCAAGGGTGGTATAGCGATCCTCCGAGATTTATGCGCGATCCTGCAAACATTGATCTCGCGCGTTTCCCCCGGCGGATATATCGGCTAGCGTCGAAGGCGTCGAAGGCGTCGAAGGCGTCGAAACCCGTAAGCTGTGCTGTCCCATGCAAGATCAATCCGAGACTTTCGCGGAAATCGCGTCGATCATTTCCCGCTACATGTCTGGAAATGGATTTTCGGCCACCGATATCGAAGGCCTGTTCTTCGGGTGCCAGACGGCTCCGACGCACCCGTTGCACGTGGCGCAGCGGCCGACATTCGGGCTCGTCGCCCAGGGCGCGAAAAGCGTAACGCTCGGGCAGGAGGTTTATCACTATGGCGTCGGTGACTATCTCGTGGTGTCGTTCGACCTGCCGGTCACCGCCCGCATCACGCAGGCAAGCCGGGAGGCGCCGCACCTGGGTCTCGGCATGGTGATCAATCCCGAACGGTTGCGCGAGGTGCTGCAGCGGATCGTCGTTCCATCCGTCGCGGCAACCGCTAATGGCGCGCGGGGCCTTGCCGTCAACAAGGCTTCGCCGGGCCTTCTGGACGCGACGCTCCGTTATCTGCGCCTCCTTGATACTCCAAGGGACATTGCGGGTGTGGCCCCTCTCATTGAACAGGAAATCCTGTACCGCCTCCTGACAGGTCCTTACGGGCCGAGGCTGATCCAGATCGCCACGGCGGACAGCCCCGGAAACCGGATCGCAAAGGCGATCGCCTGGCTGCGGGAAAACTACGCCCGGCCATTGCGGATCGAGGATCTGGCCGAGCACGTGGGCATGAGCGTCTCGTCGCTGCATCATCACTTCAAGGCCGTCGCGGCAATGACGCCGATGCAATACCAGAAGCAGCTGCGCCTCAACGAGGCGAGGCGCCTCATGCTGGTCGAGAGCATGGATGCGGGAACGGCGGGACATACGGTCGGGTACCAAAGCCCGTCCCAGTTCGGACTGGAATACACCCGGCTATACGGCCAGTCGCCGCTCCGCGACATTGCCGCGTTGCGGGTACAGGTTGCGGCCGAGTAGCGCAGCGGCAACCGATCGCGCGGATGCGGCTCTGCAGCGTGATCCAGGCGGCCATTAGCGCGAGCGCAAATTTGCACCGCCCCGCTGGCAAAATGCCTTTCGCGCTCTACCTAGACATCATCCGCGCCCGCGCTGCCGGGCCCTCCCGCCCTTTGAATTCTTTGAAAAACACGGAGAAACACCATGCGTTACAATCAGCTTGGCAATACCGGCCTGTTCGTTTCGGAGATTTGCCTCGGAACGATGACCTTCGGCGCGGCCGATGGCGACTTCTGGGGCGCGATCGCCGATGTCGACCAGAATGCGGCCGACCGGATCGTCGAGAAATCGCTGGCAGCTGGCGTCAATTTCATCGATACGGCCGATGTCTATTCCTTCGGCGCCTCGGAACGGCTGCTCGGACAGGCCCTGCGTAACCTCGGGGTCAAGCGCAAGGACGTGGTGATCGCCACCAAGGTCTACGGCCAGATGGGCGAGGGGCCGAACGATCGCGGCGCCTCGCGCGGACACATCATGGATTCGGTCGAGGCGAGCCTTGAGCGGCTGCAGATGGATCATATCGATCTCTACCAGATCCATGCGACCGATAGGGTCACGCCGATCGACGAGACGCTGCGGGCGCTGGACGATCTGGTGTCGCGCGGCCTCGTTCGGTATGTCGGCGTCTCCAACTGGCAGGCCTGGAAGATCGCCAAGGCGCTGGGTGTTTCGGAGCGCAAGGGCTATGCCCGGTTCGACAGCCTGCAGGCTTATTATTCGATCGCCGGACGTGACCTCGAGCGGGACATCGTGCCGCTGCTGAGCGAGGAGAAGATGGGGCTGATGGTCTGGTCGCCGCTGGCAGGCGGGCTGCTTTCCGGCAAATACGGTCCGGGTGCGCCGGGCAATGGCGAAGGGCGCCGGGCGACTTTCGATTTCCCGCCGGTCGACAAGGACCGCGCCTGGGAATGCGTTGCGGTCATGCGCGAGATCGCGGCCGAGCACGAGGCCAGCGTCGCCGAAGTCGCGCTCGCCTATATCCTTTCGAAACCCTTCGTCACCAGCGTCATCATCGGCGCCAAACGGGTGGAGCAACTGGAAGAGAACCTGAAGGCGGTGAAGCTGCGACTCGACGCCGACGACCTCGCACGGCTTGATGCGGTCAGTGCATTGCCGCCGGAATATCCCGGCTGGATGCTCGAGCGTCAGGGCGCCGCCCGGCGCCCGCAGCCGTTCGAGCCGAAGGCATGATGCGGTAGAACCGCTGTTTACGGGGTCTTTTCAAGCGGAGGCTTGCATCCTGGCGGTCGTGCACCGACATAGAAGGGATCCGGAAATATCTGTCGATCGAAAGTAGTGCATTGAACCCCATCGCTGCCGTCGACGCCATCGCGCAAATCAATGCCGTGCCGACCATCCTTGATGTCGTCTGCAAGACGACCGGCATGCGCTTTGCTGCGGTGGCGCGGGTGACGACAGACCGATGGATCGCCTGCAGCGTTCGCGACGAAATCGCATTCGGGCTCGAACCCGGTGGCGAATTGAAGATCGAGACGACCATCTGCAACGAGATCCGGGAATACCGGCAGGCGGTGATCATCGACAATGTCGCCGACGACCCGGTGTATTCCAGCCACCACACACCGGCGATCTATGGGTTGCAGAGCTATATCTCCATGCCGATCACGCTTGCCGATGGTTCCTTTTTCGGCACGCTCTGCGCCATCGATACCGTGCCGCGCAGGCTGAACACCCCGGAAACCGTCGGCATGTTCCGGCTCTTCGCCAATCTGATCGCTTTTCATCTCGACACTCATGACCGCATCGATCAGGAGCGGCAGGGCAACGAATTGCGCGAGCAGTTCATTGCGGTGCTAGGGCACGATCTGCGCAATCCGCTGGCGTCGCTTGATGCCGGTACGCGCATGCTGCAGCGCACCGTCGAGGACGAGAAGGGCAAGGCCGTGCTGGGGCTGATGCAGAGCAGCATTTCGCGCATGTCCGGCCTGATTGACAATGTACTCGATTTCGCCCGCGGCAGGCTCGGCGGCGGCATCCCGGTGGAGCATGCCGACCGGGTTCCGCTGAAGCCGGTGATGGAGCAGGTGGTGGCGGAACTGCGGATGACCAATCCGGGACGGGCGATCGAGGCCGATTTTACCGAGGCGCTGGTGCGCTGCGACGAGGGCCGGATCGGCCAACTCCTGTCCAACCTGCTCGCCAACGCGCTGACGCATGGCGACCCGCAGACACCCATCCGGGTTCGATCCGCAATTGTGGGCAATCGCTTCGAGCTTGCGGTGGCAAATGCGGGTGAGCCGATTCCGGAAACGGTCGTCAAGGACCTGTTCAAGCCCTTCGTGCGCGCCTCGGCCAAGGCAAATCTGCAGGGGCTGGGCCTCGGGCTCTACATCGCCTCGGAAATCGCCAGGGCGCACAAGGGCAGGCTTTCGGTCACCTCCACGCCCGAGGAAACCTGCTTCACCTTCCAAATGCCGTTGCAGTGAAGCCTTTCACGATCCGTATTCATTGGCTTCCGGCTTTCCGGGCCAGAGACAGAGCGCGATGAAGACGACGGGGCTCAGGACGGGAATGAACAGGCAGATGGCAAGCGGCCCGGGATAGCCGATGTCGTGCAGGCGTTTGATCGTCAGCATGACGATCGACGCGGTGGAGACGAGGCCGCCCACGACCAGGATCAGCGTCCAGAGCGCCAGAGCAATGTCGTTTCCTTCATTGGCGAACATGCGCGTCAAAACGAAACCGCTGATCGCCACCCAGAACAGCCAGCCAAGGAAATAGGGCAGCCGGCCCAGGCGGCCGGAGGGGCTGAAGAACAGCCATTGCATGGTCTGCTGCCCCTCCGCAGGCATCGGTCAGTCCCGCAACAGTTCGTTGATGCCGGTCTTGGAGCGGGTCTTTTCATCGACGCGCTTGACGATGACGGCGCAGTAGAGGTTCGGTGCCGGCTGGCCGTTTGCCATCACGGCATTGCCCGAGGGCATCGAACCGGCAACGACGACCGAATAGGGCGGTACTTCGCCATAGGTGACTTCGCCGGTGGCGCGGTCGACGATCTTGGTCGACTTGCCGATGAAAACGCCCATGCCGAGCACCGAGCCCTCGCGCACGATGCAGCCTTCGACGACTTCCGAGCGGGCGCCGATGAAGCAGTTGTCCTCGATGATCGTCGGACCGGCCTGCATCGGTTCCAGCACGCCGCCGATGCCGACGCCGCCGGAGAGGTGGACGTGTCTGCCGATCTGGGCGCAGGAGCCGACCGTTGCCCAGGTGTCGACCATCGTGCCTTCGCCGACATAGGCGCCAAGATTGACGAAGGACGGCATCAGGATGGCATTCGGGGCGATATAGGCCGAGCGGCGGACGATGGCGTTCGGTACGGCGCGGAAGCCTGCCTTTTCGAACTCGTTGACGCTCCAGCCATCGAACTTTGAAGGAACCTTGTCCCACCAGGCGGCGTCACCCGGACCACCCTTGATGATTTCCATCGGGCTGAGGCGGAAGGAGAGAAGGACCGCCTTCTTCAGCCATTGGTTGACGGTCCAGTTGCCGTCCGCGCCGCGCTCGGCCACCCGCACCTTGCCGCCATCGAGCAGGTTGAGCGCGGCTTCGACGGCGTTGCGCACTTCGCCCCTGGTGGACGTGGTAATGCTGTCGCGATTGTCGAAAGCCGTGTCTATGGTCTGGGACAGGGAAGCGAGATCATGGTTCGTCATCGGAATTCCTTAAACTTCGGCGTCTATCGTGAACATGCTCTAGAGCATGATCCCGAAAAATTGAAGCCTTTTCGGTTGCGGTCGGCGATGGATGAAGGTGTATGTCACGGGAATGGCTGCGGTGATTTGATCGTAGCACCCCGTATGTTCGAAGGAGCATCCGGCAGCGATGAAAGGCTGCCGGTTTGCGGCAGGAAAGTTGTGACATGGCAAGAATGAAGAAGCGGAATTTGCGGCGCAAGGACGGGGTCTGGGACCCGCTGGTCGATAGCCGGCAGGCGCGGGCGCGGGCAGCCGGCGTGCCGCAGACACCGCAATCGATGTCGCCCTCCTACAGGCTCGCCTATACGGACGACGATTTTCTGTCCCGTGAGGAACTGCGCCCCGTGCGGCTGCAACTCGAGCTTCTGAAGCCCGAAATGGTCCTTTCCGAGCGCGGGATCAATTCGACGATCGTGATGTTCGGCGGTGCGCGCATTCCTGAACCGGGCGGCGACGCCTGGGCCGCGAGGAACGAGACGCAGCGCAAGAACCTGACGGCCGCGTCGATCTACTACGACGAAGCTCGGAAGTTTTCGACGCTGTGTTCGCAGCATTCGGCGCAGACGCATTACAAGGAATATGTCGTCGTCACCGGCGGCGGGCCGGGCGTGATGGAGGCGGGAAACCGCGGGGCCGCCGAAATCGGCGCGCCATCGATCGGCCTCAACATCGTGCTGCCGCACGAGCAGGCGCCGAACCGCTTCGTGACGCCGGAACTTTCCTTCAACTTCCATTATTTCGCCATCCGCAAGATGCACTTCCTGCTGCGCGCCAAGGCCGTCGTGGTGTTTCCGGGCGGCTTCGGCACGCTGGATGAACTGTTCGAGACGATTACCCTGATGCAGACAGGCCGCTTGGCGCTGGTGCCGCTGATTCTGTTCGGCGAGAAATTCTGGCGCACGATCATCAATTTCGAGGCACTGGCCGAATTCGGCACGATCGCGCCCAACGACGTCGATCTCATCCGGTTCGTAGAAACGGCGGACGAGGCCTGGGATATCATCTCGAAATTTTACCAGACGATGGATCCCAAGAAGGTGCCGATGGCGTCCGGCGTTCGCTAGCGCGTGACCTCACACTAGCGAATTTTCACGATCTGCCGCAGTGACACGCGGCGAGCGCTGCAAGACGCCTGCCAGAGGGGTGACGCTCTGCCAGAAAGACCGGCGGTCTAAGTGCCGGTCTTTCGATAGGGGGGTCAATTCTCGGTAACAAGCCGCGCGAGGAAACCCGTCAGATCCTCGGTGACGTAGTCGACCTGAGCGTCGCCGTCGGATGTCTTTTCCCAGGCTTCGGCGAATTCGTATTCGAAATTGCGCGGCACGAGCAGCACTGTTGTCATGCCGAGCGCCTTCGGCACAACGAGATTGCGCGGCAGGTCCTCGAACATGACGGCATGCTTGGTATCGACCCGGTGCAGGCTCATGAACTTGTGATAGGTGTCGCCGGCCGGCTTCGGCACGTAGTCCGCCGCGACGATGTCGAAGATATCGTCGAAATGATCGAGAATGCCGAGCGCCCGCGCCGTCATCTCGGCATGCTTGACGCTGCCATTGGTGAAAATGAATTTTCGCCCCGGCAGCGCCCGAATGGCGTCGCCCAGCGCCGGATCGGCAGGCACGACGGAATAGTCGATTGCATGCGCCTTTTCGAGGAAATCGTTCGGATCGATGCCGTGGTGGATCATCAGTCCCTGCAGCGTCGTGCCGTGATCGCGATAATACTGCTTCTGCAGCGTCTTGGCCGCGGCCGGGTCCAGCCGCAGCAAGGTGGCGACGAAGGCGGTCATATTGCGGTCGATCTGCGAGAACAGATTAACGCTGTGCGGGTAGAGCGTGTTGTCGAGATCGAACACCCAGTCGGTGACATGGGCGAAGTCGGCTTTGGTCGGCAGGCGATCGAGCTGTGTCATGGGCGCCTTATGCCACGAGCAGCAGCGGACGCAAACGGGAAATGTGCCGCGCGTGGTCAGCCGGCTTTGTCGTGCCTGCGGGAATTTCCACTTTGAATTGCGGGCATGATGTGGCACGTTCCCGGCCGGGGCGATTTTGGTTCGGGAGTTACTGATACCGATGTCGGATGAAGTTTTCTATCTTGGATTTCTGTTCGGATTCTACGCCACGACGGTCGTGACCTATTTCGCCCTCGGCTATGGCCTGACATGGGTCAACGAGCGCAATCCGGAGCGGAAGATTCAGAAGGGGCGCGGCCCCGGCAAACGTCGCAATGCGGAAATTCGCCAGAGCCTGGCTTCGATGTTCAGCGCCTGCCTGCCGGTGACGATCGGCCTCTACTTCCAGCAAAAGGGCTGGGCGCCGGCGCCCTGGGCCTTCAATTGGTGGGCGGCGGTGCCGCTGTTTATCCTGTGCATGTTCCTCTACGACACCTGGTTCTATTTCATGCATCGGCTGCTGCACACGAAGTGGCTCTACCCGCTGCACGCTCTTCATCATAAAAGTATCGCGCCGACGATCTGGAGCACCTATTCGGAGGATGTTCTGGACAATTTTCTGCTGCAGAGTTTTTCGGCGGTCATCGTCTTCGTCGTCCCGTTCCCGCCGGCCATCCTGGTGGGGCAAAGGCTGTTCGAGCATTTCAACGGCATGTTCGGCCACTGCGGATTCGAGTATTTTGCCTCATCGACGGCGCGGTACCCGTCGCCGTTGTTGTGCACGACCTTCCATGACCAGCACCACTCGGGGTTTCGGTATAACTACGGCAACTATTTCTCCTTCTGGGACCGCGTCCTGGGCACGGTTTCGCCGGACTACGACCAGCGTGTGAAGAAATTCGAGGAGGACGTCCCGTCGTTGACATTCAGGCAGGCCGAGCCGGCGCGGGCGGTTCAGGAAAATTCGGGCTGAACCGCCTTTAGTCGCCCGCCATACTTGGCAATGCCCGGATCTGCGTGCTAGCCCGCAGCCATGCAAACCTGGATCATCATCACCGTCGCGGCTGCCTTCCTGCAGAACATCCGCTCCGCCATGCAGAAACACCTGAAAGGTGTCATGGGCACGACCGGGGCGACCTTCGTGCGCTTCGGCTATGGCGTGCCCTTTGCGCTCTTCTATCTCGCCATCCTCTGGCGCGGCTTCGATCGGCCGCTGCCGGTGCCGGACGGGCAGTTCTTTCTCTGGGCGGTGATCGGCGGGATGTCGCAGATCGTCGCGACCTTCCTGCTGGTGCATTTGTTTTCCTTCCGCAATTTCGCGGTCGGAACTGCCTATTCGCGCACCGAGCCGGCGCAGGCGGCGCTGTTCGGGCTGATTTTCCTCGGCGAGGCGGCAAGTCGCGGAACACTGATCGCGATCGCAATCTCGGTCGTCGGCGTGATGATTATTTCGGTGGCGCGCACGCCGCTCAGCGTCAAATCGCTGGTGGCCTCGGTCTTTACGCGAACGGCAGGGATCGGTCTTCTGTCCGGCACCTTCTTCGGCCTGTCGGCCGTGTCTTACCGCTCCGCCTCGCTGGCGCTGGCGCCGAGCCTGCCGCAACCGGATTTCGTCATGCAGGCGAGTTTTACGCTGGGTTTCGTCATTCTGTTGCAGACCGTGACGATGTTTGCCTGGATCCTGATCCGCGAGCCTGAGGAACTGAAACGCGTGATTACCGCCTGGCGGCCGGGCCTGCTGGTCGGTTTCGCCGGTGCCTCTGCCTCCTTCGGCTGGTTCATGGCGATGACGCTGCAGCAGGCGGCGATCGTCAAGGTGGTGGCGCAGGTGGAGATGCTGTTCACCTTCGCCTCGGCCGTCTTCATCTTCCGCGAATGGATCAACCGGCTGGAGGTGATCGGCTGCCTGCTGATCGTTCTCGGTGTCGTCATGCTGCTGGTGATTTAACCCAACAGACCCGCGAAATCTGACGGCGGTCTCTGGCGCAAGCACTGGCTTTTGCGGCATGAAGTCCACTGGGAATGTTTTCGGAGGAAAAACGATGAACCAAGTGGAGAAGGCAAAGGCGTTCGCGGAATTGCACCACAAGGGTGATCCGGTGGTGCTCTACAATATCTGGGACGCGGGCACAGCCAGGGCTGTGGCGGAGGCGGGCGCAAAGGCGCTGGCGACCGGAAGCTGGTCGGTGGCGGCTGCCAACGGGTATGGCGACGGTCAGGACATTCCGCTGCTGCAACTCGTCGATATCACCCGCGCCATCGTGGCAGCGACCGACCTGCCGGTGTCGATCGATTTCGAGGGCGGTTATGCCGAGGATGCCGCCGAGGCGGCGCTGAATGTCGGCCGGGTGATCGATGCGGGTGCTGTCGGCATCAATTTCGAGGACCAGGTGCTCGGCGGCAGCGGGCTACACACGCTCGAAGCGCAGGCGGCGCGGATCAAGGCGATCCGGGCGACGGCCGACCAGAAGGCCGTTCCCGTCTTTATCAACGCCCGCACCGATCTGTTCCTAAAGCTCTCCGATCCGGTCCGCCACGCACCATTGGTGGATGAGGCCATCGAACGGGCCGCGGCCTATGCCGAGGCAGGCGCCAGCGGCTTCTTCGTGCCGGGCCTGTCGAACCCGGACCTGATTGGAAGGGTCTGCGAGGCGGTCGCGCTGCCGGTCAACATCATGATGCGGTCGGGCATGCCGGACATAGGGACGCTTGCGGCCTTGGGTGTCGGCCGCGTGAGCTACGGGCCGGGGCCGTACCGGGCGATGATCGATTGGTTGAAGGGTGAGGCTGGAAAGATCTACCGATGAGTTTTTTGAGCAGGCTCAAACAAACCTACCAATTCATCTTAAAAGACAAAGTGATCCATGAACTGGGCCTGAACTCAAAGTTCGGTCCAGGCTACCTCTCGATACAAATCAAGCAACAGCCAATTGGTGCGACCTACGTGGCCGTCAAAGCAAAGGGCGGAGAGGCCACTGTATGGGTGCCTTTGGAATTTGACGAATTCGAAAAGGCCATCGATTTCGTCAAAAGGCACAAAGACACCTGACAGAACTGCTTACGGAACGATCAGCGTTCCCGCGCCATGTTCCGTGAAGATCTCCAGCAGCACCGAGTGCGCCGTCTTGCCGTTGAGGATGACGACGCCTTCGACGCCGCGGGCGAGTGCTTCGATGCAGGTTTCGACCTTCGGGATCATGCCGCCGGAAATCGTGCCGTCCTTGATCAGCGCGCGCGCTTCGGCGACCGAGAGTTCCTTGATCAGCTCGCCGTTCTTGTCGAGCACGCCGGGAACGTCGGTAAGGAACAGCAGGCGGGTGGCGTTTAGCGCACCGGCGATGGCACCGGCGAAGGTGTCGGCATTGATGTTGTAGGTGTGGCCGTCGCGGCCGGGCGCGACCGGGGCGATGACCGGGATCATCTCGGAACGGGCGAGCAGGTCGAGCAGGGTGCGGTCGACTTCGACGATCTCGCCGACGAAGCCGAGGTCGAGCACGCGCTCGATGTTGCTGTCGGGATCCTTGATGGTCTTCTTGGCCTTTTCGGCGAAGACCATGTTGCCGTCCTTGCCGCAGAGCCCGATCGCCCATTCGCCGGTCTGGTTGATGAGCGCGACGATCTCCTTGTTGATCGAGCCGGCAAGAACCATTTCGACGATCTCGACGGTCTTGGCGTCGGTGACGCGCAGGCCGCCTTCGAATTTCGATTCGATGCCCATCTTCGTCAGCATCGCACCGATCTGCGGGCCGCCGCCATGGACGACGATCGGGTTGACGCCCGACTGTTTCAGGAGCGCGATATCCGCGGCAAAGGCCTTGCCGAGCTCGGGATTGCCCATGGCGTGGCCGCCATATTTGACGACGATCGTCTTGTTCTCGTAGCGCTGCATATAGGGCAGTGCCTTGGCGAGAAGATCTGCCTGGATTTCGCTCTCTGATGTGGACATGGGAATACCTCTGGAAAAAGCCGGGTGCTGTTTAGCGCATGTTTCCGGCGGAGGGAATGATCTGCATGAAAGATAAAGCCAATGTGACATTGGTTTGGCTGGCCGGTTTTATCTGGCGGCCCTCCCTTTTTATCCCCGGTTTTCTGCCCTATCTTCGCCGCCACAGGGGCGAGGACCGGAAGCATTCATGGGCATTGACGATATTTCGACGTTGATCGGCCGGGTTTCGCTGAAGGACCGCGCGGCGTTCACGGCGCTCTACCGCCCGACCAGCCCGAAACTTTTCGCCATTTGCGTGCGTATCTTGCGGGACAGGACGGAAGCGGAAGAGGCGCTGCAGGAAATCTACATCAAGATCTGGCAGCGCGCCGACCGGTACGTCGCCGGTGAAACCAATCCGATGTCCTGGCTTTCGGCGATCGCCCGCAATCATGCAATCGATCAGTTGAGAGCGCGAAAGCCTGTGGCAAACACGATTGACGAGGCTTATGATCTGGCCGATTCTGCGCCCGATCCAGAAAAATCCGCCGTCAACGCGGCGGAAGGCCGCAAAATCGACAATTGCATGGGCGAGCTTGAGGCGGACCGCGCGGATGCGGTGCGCAAGGCCTATGTCGAAGGCCTGACATATCAGGAACTCGCCGGTCACTTCGGCGTTCCGTTGAACACGATGCGAACATGGCTGCGCCGCAGCCTTTCGAAACTGAGAGAGTGCATGGAGCGATGACCACACAGAACCCCGAAAGCGGAGATTCCCGCCGCGACCAGGTGATCGCGGGCGAATATGTGCTTGGTGTTCTCTCTGCCGACGACCGCTGCAAGGTGGAGGCGCGCATGGTCCTCGACCGCGCTTTTGCGGCCATGGTCAAACACTGGCAGAGCAATCTCTCCTCCTTCGACGAAAGCTACGAACCGCTCTCACCACCGCCGCAGGTCTTTACCGCGATCGAGCGCCGGCTCTTTGCGGAGCAGCCGGCAACTGTCACCGGCGGCTTCTGGAACTCGCTGCCTTTCTGGCGGATTTTGACGCTTGCCTCCGTCGCCGGTCTTGTCGCGATTGCCACCTTTGCATCGGGCATCCTTGAGCCCGTCAGCCAGAAACGGCCGCTGGTCGCCGAACTTGCCGGCGAGGGCAGCGCCGCGATCAATCTGCTGGCCCAGTATGACGCCGGCACGGGTGCCCTGAAGGTGACGCCGGTTGCGGCCCGGCAGGCGGAGGCCAAGTCGCTGGAAGTCTGGCTGATCGAAGGTGACAATCCCGCCAAATCGCTCGGCGTCCTGCCGCAGACTGGCGAGGGCGAGATCGTCCTCGCGCCGGAGTTGCGCGCGAAGTTCGGCGAGGGTGTCACGCTCGCGGTCAGCGTCGAACCGCTCGGCGGCTCGCCGACAGGCACAGCGACAGGACCTGTCGTCGCTGTTGGAAAGACACGGCTCCCCTGACAGTTGATCGCAGGTCAGTCGTACCTAACCACATGCTGCCCTTCGCCGCCGACAATTAAAAGAAAGCATTTTAATTTCAGCCCGTTGGAAATCTCTCAATTTTCCTGAAACTCTTTTTGGAAGCCTGCCGTTACTCGCTTTGTCCTCTGCGCAGGGAACATGAACTCCAGCAAATTGGGAGAGACCCGCAATGCGGGTTCGCGAGATCAACAGGAAGGAATAGAGATGTTCAAGTCCATGCCGCGCACGGTGACCGTTGCTTCGATACTGGCGGCCGGCGCCTTTGCCGCCCATGCCGGAAACCCGACGGTCGGTGGTGCTCCGATGTACGACAACAAGAATATCGTCGAAAATGCGGTGAATTCGAAAGATCACACGACGCTGGTTGCGGCCGTCAAGGCTGCTGGCCTCGTCGAAACGCTCCAGGGTGCCGGTCCCTTCACGGTGTTTGCGCCGGTCAATGCGGCTTTCGACGCGCTGCCTGCCGGTACGGTGGATACGCTCCTGAAGCCGGAAAACAAGGACATGCTGACCAAGGTGCTGACCTGCCATGTGGTGTCGGTCAGTGCGATGTCCGATGCCATCAACAAGATGGTGATGGATGATGGCGGCACGCATGATGTGAAAACGGTCGGCGGCTGCGTCCTAAAGGCCAAAGCCGATGGCGGCAAGATCACGCTGACGGATGAGACCGGCGGGGTGGCGACCGTCACGATCGCCGACGTCAAGCAGTCGAACGGCGTCATCCACGTGATCGACAAGGTACTGCTGCCGAAGTCCTGACCGCCACCGCCTTGGGAGCCGGATGCGATCTGGACTGTATCTTCGGCTCACAATTCCGTAAATCGGAAGCGATTTAAGGATAAAATCATGCAGCATTTTCGAAGTGCTACAGCGTCCTTTGCGCGTCAGGTTTGACGTGCGGCGCTATAAAGGCCACCGGCGTCACCTGCCGGTGGCCTTTTGCATTTCCTCACGCGGGATTGATCGTCATTTGTTTTGCCGTCAATCGGTGAGGCCCTTAGGTTGATCGCAAAGGATTGCCGAAACATCCGGCAAAGGGAGACCATCATGACAAGCCGACGCTTCTTTCTTCTTTCCGGAACAACCATGCTCGCTGCCGCTGTCCTTCACGGCTTTGCACCGATCAGCGTGGCCGCGGCATCCGCCGAGACATTCGAGGTGACGAAAACCGACGCCGAATGGAAGACGCTGCTGACGGACGAGCAGTATCGGATCCTGCGCCATGAGGACACTGAGCGACCGTTCACCAGCGCTCTCAATACTGAGAAGCGCAAGGGCATCTTCCATTGCGCCGGCTGCGCCCTGCCGGTCTATTCCTCGGAAGCGAAATATGACAGCGGCACCGGCTGGCCGAGTTTCTGGGAATCGCTGCCGAATGCGATCGGCACGCGCGAGGATACGTCACTGTTCATGACGCGCACCGAATGTCATTGCCGCCGCTGCGGCGGGCATCTGGGGCATATCTTCGACGACGGCCCGCCGCCAACCGGCATGCGTCACTGCATCAACGGCATGGCGATGACCTTTACGCCGGCGACGGCGGCTTGAGCTATCCTAGTGCATGTCGCCCAAAGCGTGCCTCGGTTTTGAGACTACATCCACAGAGGCAAAGACAAGCGCATCGCATGATCCGTTTTGATGCGATGCACTTCAGAACGTGCCGGGTGTCGGTGACTGCGGCTGGGTGCCGGAGAGCGCTGTCTGCAGCCTGGCTTCCTGCTCCGGCGAGAGCGAGGTCTTGAGCACCTTGCCCCGCAGGCCGGAGAGCTCCGTCAGCACCTTTTCCGGCTGCACCTTGCGCACGAGCACGAAAAGCGCTGAGGAGTTGCTGGGGATGGTTTCGCCGAGAGATTTGATGAAGTCGTCATCGATGCCGTAGTCGGCAAGCGAGCCGGAGAGGGCGCCTGTGCCTGCGCCGATCGCGCCGCCGATGGCAAAGCCTGCAAGCGGGTTGAGGAACAGAAGGCCGACGAGGCCACCCCACAATGCACCGCTCAAGAGACCGGAGGTTGCGCCGATCGCGGCTAGGTTCATGCTCTGTTTCAGGTGAACCTTGCCGGCCTCGTCACGCACGACGACGACAGCGTCCTCGAGATCGACCAGATATTCCTTTTTCAGCTTATGGAGCTTCAGAAGTACCTTGTCGGCTTCGTCCATGTTGTCGAAGCCGATGACAATCAGATCAGACATGTCGATTCTCCCTCAACGTTTGACGTCTCGCAGGTTGCCGCAAGGCTACCCGCAGCGGAGATAGAGCACATTTGATGTCCGGGTAGTGCGACAGCCCGGATTAAGAGGCGATTGCGGTGCGAATGGCGCTGCGCAGCTCTTCGAGGCCGTTGCCCTTTTCCGAGGAGGTGGAGAGCACTTCCGGGAAGGCGGCCGGTCTTTTCCTGATCTTTTCCAGCGTTTCAGCAATCAGCTTCGGAACCGCCGGTTCCTTGATCTTGTCGGTCTTCGTCAATACGACCTGGTAGGACACCGCCGCCTTGTCGAGCAGGGAAAGCACTTCCTCGTCGTTCTTCTTGATGCCGTGGCGGCTGTCGATCAGCACGTAGACGCGCTTCAGCGTCGAGCGGCCGCGCAGATAGTCGAAGACCAGCTTGGTCCAGGCATCGACATGTTCCTTCGGTGCCTGTGCGTAGCCATAGCCTGGCATGTCGACGAGCGCCATCGGCGGCAGGTCGCCGGCCTCGCCGGAAAAGCCATCCGGCACGAAATAATTGAGTTCCTGGGTGCGGCCCGGCGTGTTGGAGGTGCGCGCGAGACCCTTGTGGCCGACCAGCGCATTGATCAACGACGACTTGCCGACATTGGAGCGACCGGCAAAGGCGATCTCCAGCGGGCCTTCCGGCGGCAGGAACTTCATCGACGGCACGCCGCGAATGAAGATCCACGGCCGCCCGAAAAGGGGCTTGTCGTCCTGCGGCTTGATGTCTGTCATGGCGGTCCTGTCCTTGGTCTGCTCAGGACTTCGCGGTTTTGCGCCGTCAAGTCAAGGAAACTTGCGATTTTCGCCAATCTGTCACAGCCCAGCTCTGTCTCAACCGGGTGCGCGCCGCTGCCGCCACATTTCGACACTGAGATAGATAAGAAGGGCGGTGAGCACCACCGTTCCGCCAAGGATGGTGTTGACGCTCGGGATCTCGCCGTGGATGGCCGCAACCCAGACCGGCGCGAGCACCGTCTCGGCGGTGCCGAGCAGGGCGGCAAGAGCAGAAGGAACGAGCCGCGCCCCGGTGACGAACAGTGCAAGCCCCAGGCCGAAATTGAGCGCGCCGAAGGTCACGAGGACGCCGAGTTCGGATGCGGAGACAGCGAGACCGGAGGACATGATTGCCGCGACGGCGCCGGCAACGATCGTGCCGAAGCAGGCGGCCGGCGTCATGCGCACGTGGGCGTAGCGGCGGGTGATGACGGTGGCAAGCGCGAAGACGAAGGCGATAAGAACCGCAAGCGCATCGCCGATCGGCGAGGCCGCGCCGCTCACGGAATCCGATACCATGATGGCGACGCCGCCGATCACGGCTGTAATGGCAAGCCAGGTCAGGAGCGAGATACTCTCGCGAAAGACGATCCAGCTGACGAGTGCCGCGATCAGCGGCACCCCGGCCTGGATCAGCACGACATTGGCGACGGTGGTGTAGGCGAGCGCCAGGATGAACGAGGTCGAGGCGGTGGCAAAACAGAGTCCGACGGCGACGCCCGGCAGGCCCATGTTGCGGAAGAGCGTGACGGTGCCGCGCGGGCCGTCGCGCAGCAGCATGAAGCCGATGAGGAACAGAGCGGCAAACAGCGAGCGCCAGAAGACAATGGTCCAGCCGTCCTCGATCGCAAGGAACCGTGCCAGCGTGCCGCCGAAGCTCCAGACAATGGCCGAGCCAAGCACCAGCATTGCTCCCTGCACCGGGTTTTGTGATCCAGCGGTTACGGATTGCGGCAAGGCGGAAGGCTGCGACATGACAAGAACCCGTTTGGAGACGGCTGAATGTAGAGGCGAATTGCTCCGCGCACGCCGGTAGTCGCGACACGGGGCTGTCGTAAACTGCCGTGGCCATGGCGGAAGGCGGGATGTGGCAAAGTGTAAGAGGGCTTCGTTCACGCGGCTGATGAGCGCGCTTAGGGACGGCCGCAGGTGCTTGTAAGGCGGCTTGACGCGCAAGGTGGTGGCAGAAAACAAAAGGCCCCGGATAAGAAAATCCGGGGCCTTTGGCGTTTGAGCCGTTCCGGCTTATTCGGCCGGTTTCGGCTTCCTCGAGAACAACCCCTTGAGATTGTCGAACAGCTCGACCCTGACGCCGTGGCGCTTCATGATGACCGCCTGCTGGGCGATCGAAAGCGTGTTGTTCCAGGCCCAGTAGATGACGAGGCCAGCCGGGAAGCTCGACAGCATGAATGTGAAGACAACCGGCATCCAGGTGAACAGCATCGCCTGGGTCGGATCCGGCGGCGTCGGGTTCATGCGCATCTGCAGGAACATGGTGACGCCCATGATCAGCGGCCAAACGCCGATCATCAGCGCGGCCGGCACGTCAAAGGGCAGGACCCCAAATAGATTGAAGATCGAGGTCGGATCCGGCGCCGAGAGGTCCTGGATCCAACCGAAGAACGGCGCGTGACGCATCTCGATGGTGACGTAGATCACCTTGTAGAGCGCGAAGAACACCGGGATCTGCAGAAGGATCGGCCAGCAGCCGGCGATCGGATTGATCTTCTCGTCCTTGTAGAGCTGCATCATAGCCTGCTGCAGCGCCATGCGGTCGTCGCCGTGCTTCTTCTTCAGTTCCTCCATCTTCGGTTGAACCTTCTTCATGTTCGCCATGGAAGCGTACTGCTTGCTGGCGAGCGGGAAGAACAGTGCCTTGACGACGATGGTGGTCATCAGAATGGCGACGCCGAAATTGCCGAAATACCGGAAGAAGAAATCCATCAGTTTGAACATCGGCTTGGTAATGAAGTAGAACCAGCCCCAATCGATCAGAAGGTCGAACTGCGGGATGGAATAGGACTGCTCGTAACCATCGACCAGCGGAACCTGCTTGGCACCGGCAAAGACCAGCGTCTTGAGGTCGGCCGACTGGCCGGGAGCAATGGTGATCGGATCGTGCTTGTAGTCAGCCTGATAGCGCGGGCGGCCGTCGGGGAAATGCGCGAACTTCGCTTCGTAGGGTGTTGCCTGCGGCGGCACGATCGTCGCGGCCCAGTATTTGTCGGTGATGCCGAGCCAGCCGGTCGTCGTCTTGCCGGGCTGGATGGGCGCCTCGTCCTCGACCTTGCCGTAGGCGACTTCGTTCAGCCCATGTTCGCCGATAACGCCGATGAACCCTTCGTGCAGCACGTAGATGCTCGGCGTCGTCGGCTTGTTGAAGCGGGTGACGCGGCCATAGGAGGAAAGCGAGGCAGGGGCACCGCCGCCGTTGGTGATCTTGTCGTTCACCTGGAACATGAAGTGTTCGTCAACCGAGATGGTACGGTCGAAGACGACGCCCTTCTCATTGGTGTAGGTCAGCGTCACCGGCGTCGACTCGGTCAGCTTGTCGCCGCTCTTGACGGTCCAGACCGTTGTCGGGCCGGGAACGGTCCCGGTCGCCTCGTTGCCGATATAGCCGAGTTCGGTGAAATAGCCGTCCTTCGTATCGGCCGGGCTGAAGAGCGTGATGATCGGGCTCTTGTCGTCGACGGTCTCGTGGTATTCCTTGAGCTTAAGGTCGTCCAACCGTGCGCCGGTCAGATTGATCGAGCCGCTGAGCGCCGGCGTGTCGATGGTGACGCGGGCTGACTTGGCGATCGCCTGGTCGCGGGTTTCAACCGCACCCGGCACCGCGCCGGCTGTCGTTGTCTGGCCCGTCGTTGTCTGGCCCGTCGTTGTCTGGCTCGTCGTTGTCTGGCCGTTTGCGGCCGGATCGGCCTGCGTCTGGCTCTGCTCGGCCGCAATACGCTCTTTCTCTATCTTCGGATTGACGTAGAGAAACTGCCAGGCGATCAGGATCAGCACCGACAGGGCAATTGCCACGAAGTAATTGCGGTTATTTTCCATCATTCTTTCCTGAAGCCGGCCGGCTGCGGCCGTGAATTTTCTGCTTGGTTTCGATCCGCTGGCAGAGCCCTCCCACCAATCGCTCGAAGGGAGCGCTCAGGAGGTCGCGTCTGGCGACAATCACATAGTCGTGTCCGGGCTTCATTGCAAACCGGGCAGACAGTCGCACCGCCTCTTTCAGGCGCCGGCGCATTCGGTTGCGTTCCACGGCATTGCCATGCTTCTTGGTGACGGTGAAGCCGCAGCGCGGCGGGCTCTCCGGTTCGTCACGATCAAGAACCTCGAGAAGGAACAACGGCCCCTTCCGCTGCTCCCCATGGCGCACAGCAAGAAACTGCGGCCGACTTTTCAGCCGCCCGACAGTCGATTTTTGATTATTTGACGTCATGTGCCCGCATTCTTTCCTCGGGCCCGATCGGCTTAAGCCGACAGACGCTTGCGGCCACGTGCCCGGCGGGCAACGATAACCTTGCGGCCACCCTTGGTGGCGATACGTGCACGGAAGCCGTGACGGCGCTTGCGAACAAGCTTGGACGGTTGATAGGTACGCTTCGTCATTTATTTTAATACCGCGGTGTGCGGCCCTTCTTGGGTTTGCTACTTAGCAAGGGAGCGTTACGTTCCAGACACGGCATTGCACGGGGCAAGGGGACTTGTCCGGACGTGGGGCGGCTTATAGGAGCAAAGACGCGCGAAAGTCAATTGCCGGCGTGGAAAAGCTGGGATTTGCGCGTTTTGGGCGCTCCCAGTTGGCATGATAGCCGCACGATTCAAACCGGCAAGTTTCAACGTAAGATTGAAAATTAGGATATCTTAATGTGAGAAACTGAAGGAACTCCTAAAACAAAACCCCTAGAATTTTATCTGTCCAGGAGGCGTTTCGTTAATCATCTTTGTCTTAGTGTCCCTGCATATAAACGAGCCCGTAAGCTGTCGCTTCAAGCCTGTTGCCGGTTCCAAGGAGACGCGTTCCATGAAAATTCGAGGCAAGATCTATCTCATCGTCGGGGTGATGAGCCTGATCACGCTGGCTGTCACGGGCATGGCACTGACCGTGATCACGCAATATAACGCCAGGCTCGTCCAGTTCGACAACGCCTCCGATCGCGCCTTCAACGGCGAACGCCTGAACCGCCTCGTGACTGCGGTAGTGATGGAATCGCGCGGCATCTACGCGGCGCCGACCGTCGAAAAATCCAAGTCCTTCGCCGAAGGCCTGATGAAGAACCTCGGCAAGATGGATGCGCTTCTCACCGATTGGCGACCTCTCGTTCCGGAGGAGGAGTTGCCGGCGTTCGAAGCGGTCATCAAGCGCGCTGCCGAATTTCGCACCTTCCGGACGGAGACGGCACGCCTCAGCCAGGAAGTTTCGCCGCAGGCGGCCAACGAGCAGGGCAACAACGAACTCAACCGCGCCAACCGCAAGGCCTTCCAGGCCGAGATCGACGCTGTCGTGGATACGGACCGCGCCGCGCTGGAGGAAATCCAGGCCGAATTGAGCGCCATCGAGAAACAGATGATCCTCATCGTCCTCCTGACGGCCGGCATCGGCCTTGCAGCCGGACTCGGTGCAGCTTTCTACATCGGTACGAAGGAGCTGAGCCAGCCGATCCTCACGCTGACCGGGACAATGAAGCGGCTAGCCGAGGGCGATCTCGACGCCGCCGTGCCCTTTGCCGATCGCAAGGACGAAATCGGCGAAATGGCGGCTGCCGTCGAAATCTTCAAGCGCAATGGCCTTGCCGTGCGCGAACTCAACGCCCAGGAAACCGCGCTGCGCGTAAAGAGCGCCGACCTGCAGTCGAGCATTGCAGTGGTCGTTGCCGCCGCCGCGGCCGGGGATTTCACCCAGCGCATCAACAAGGACTATGGCAATAGCGATCTCAATCGTTTCGCTTCCAGCGTCAACGAACTGGTTGGCAGTGTCGATAGCGGCATCAACGAGACCCGCCGCGTCATCGCCAGCCTCGCTGTCGGCGACCTGACGCAGGACATGAACGGCACGTTCCATGGCGCCTTCGCCGAACTGCAGCAGAACGTCAACGATACGCTGTCGACCTTGCAGAACACGCTGCGCGAGATCCGAACCACCAGCGATTCGATCAACGGCAACTCGACTGAACTGCGTTCCGCTGCCGACGACCTGGCAAAGCGCACCGAACAGCAGGCCGCCTCCCTTGAAGAGACCTCGGCGGCACTGGAAGAGATCACCGTCGCTGTCCGCAACTCGACCGACCGCGCCCAGGAGGCGACTGTCATGGTGACCGAGGCCAAGCAAAGTGCTGCCCAATCCGGCGAAGTCGTGCGCAATGCGGTCGAAGCCATGGGGCGCATCGAGCAGGCCTCCAGCGAAATCGGCCAAATCACCAACGTCATCGACGAGATCGCCTTTCAGACCAACCTTCTGGCGCTCAATGCCGGTGTCGAGGCGGCGCGCGCCGGCGATGCAGGCAAGGGCTTTGCCGTCGTCGCCCAGGAAGTTCGCGAGCTTGCCCAGCGCGCCGCCAGCGCTGCCAAGGACATCAAGGGGTTGATCGCCAAATCGGGCTCGGAGGTCGCAACCGGCGTCAAGCTCGTGCAGGAGACCGGCCAGGTTCTCGGCCAGATCGAAACGCGGGTCTTGAAAATCAACGACCACATCCACTCGATCGCTATCGCCGCCCGCGAACAGTCGACGGGTCTCAGCGAAGTCAGCATCGCCGTCAACCAGATGGACCAGGTGACGCAGCAGAACGCCGCCATGGTGGAAGAAGCCAATGCCGCGACCCACAAGCTTTCGGCGGAGACCAGCAACCTTGCCCGGTTGATCTCGCACTTCAAGCTCAGCGATGCGCCGCCGCTCAGGGTCGTCGCACCGGCTCGGGAAACGGCCCGTCCGGTTGCCTCGCCGGCCCGCAAGATGCTCGGCACCGTCGCCCGCGCCTTCGGTGGTGCATCTGCCAGTGCAGCGGTCTCGAAGGACAGTTGGGAAGAATTCTGACGGGTTTCAGGATGGAGTGAACACAATCCCGCGGCGATCCACATATCGCCGCGGGATTTTTGCATTCCACGTTTCGATCACGGCGATGTTTTTTGCCGCGGCGACTGTCTGAACTATGGCTGCGTCCCCTCCAAGGCGCTGATCGCCGCGGGCCGGCATGCGCATGCGGTGCGCAAGGCGGCCGAATTCGGGGTTTTCGCCGACGAGCCGTACATCGATTTTGAGAAGGTGAATGCCCCATGCGCTCTGTGATCGACGCGATCACCCCGAACGATTCAGTCGAGCGGTTCGCCGCCCTCGGCGTCAGGGTGTCGAGGCCGGCGGCTTTGTCATTCGGGCACGCCGTTTCGGTCATCGCTACCGGTGCCGCAATTCATTCACCCATGCCGCCACCTACCACGCCTCGCTTGTGCTTCGGCAAATCCTGTTCCGGCTGCCGGCGCCGGAAAATCGCGACATCATTCCGCGTGCAACCTTCACAGATCCGGAAATCGCTGCCGTTGGCCTTGGTGAAGGGCGTGCCATAGCGCGCCCTATCCGACCATGACGGAGATTGGAAAACGCGCGGTCATCGCCTATCATGCACCCCTGACACGAAAGCCGTTCGCCCGGGCCGTCATCCGGCTGCTGCGGCGTCTTGGCTGAGGACGGCGGGATTGCGTGAGAACATGACGGCAGACAAGACAGCGACCACAGCCTTGCAGAAGCCACCGCGGCGGACCGGCTTCTTTCGCGGCCTTTCCGGCAAGCTGCTGCTCCTCACAATATCTTTCGTCATGCTCGCCGAAGTGCTGATCTTCGTGCCGTCTGTCGCCAATATGCGCATCCGCTGGCTGGAAGACAGGCTCAATACGGCGGCTGCGGCCGGCGTGGTGGTCGATGGCCTTCAGGATGTGCAGCTCTCCCGCCCGCTGCAGGAAGAAACGTTGATGGCGACCGGCACCAAGGCGATCGTGCTCAGGCGCAAGGGCGAATCGCGGCTGATCGCGGCCGAAGACATGCCGCCTGAAGTCGATGCGCAGTACGACGTCGCGGCGATGACGCCACTTGCCGCCATCCGCGATGCCTTCGACACGCTGCTGTTCGGCGGCGACAAGGTGGTGCGGATCTACGGGCCGGTCGGCGACAGCGACGCGATCATCGAGGTGGTGATGGAGGATCAAAGCCTGCGCAAGGCGATGCTGGTCTATTCGCGCAACGTGTTTTTCCTGTCGCTCGCGATTTCGCTGTTCACCGCCATGCTGATTTTCCTGGCAATCCGCCGCCTGATGATCGCGCCGATCCGGAGGATGTCGGCCAACATGCAGGATTTCTCCGCCGACCCCGCTGATCCCGCCCGCGTGCTGGAACCGGCGCCGGGAGAAGACGAGCTTTCGATCGCCGGCCAGCATCTGGCGGCTATGCAGCAGCAGTTGCAGAAGACCCTGAAGCAGCAGAAGAACCTCGCCGATCTCGGCCTCGCAGTGTCGAAGATCAACCACGACATGCGCAACATCCTCTCCTCCGCGCAATTGATCTCGGACCGGCTGGCCGATGTCGACGATCCGATCGTCAAGCGCTTCGCGCCGACGCTGCTGCGCACCATCGACCGCGCCGTGGGCTATACGACCGAGGTGCTCTCCTACGGCCGCACGACCGAGCCGGCGCCGCATCGGCGTTTCGTCAAGCTCAGGCCGCTGGTCAGCGACGTCGCCGAAATGCTGGCGATCGATCCCACTATCGGCATTGATTTCCGCATCCAGATACCGGATGAGTTGCAGGTCGATGCCGACAGCGAGCAATTGTTCCGCGTCGTGCACAATATCTGCCGCAATGCTGTGCAGGCGCTGGTCAACGATCCGGGCGAGGCCGGTTCCCCCCGCGCGATCACCGTCTCTGCGATGCGCACCGGCAGCGTTGTCAGTATTTCCGTTGATGATACCGGCCCCGGCATGCCGCCGAAGGCACGCGAAAACCTGTTCGCGGCCTTCCGCGGTTCGGCCCGCTCGGGCGGCACGGGGCTCGGCTTGGCGATCGCCCGCGAACTCGTGCTCGCCCATGGCGGTACCATCGCGCTGGTTGAAAAGCCGACGCCGGGCACCCTGTTTCGCATCGAACTGCCGGACCGGCCGGTTCCGCTAGACGCCTTCCGATCCAAGGCCCGGCATTGAGCAGAGTATGACCGCTTGCGGCGCAGATCGGGCGGAAATGACAGGGTAATGACAGCCGTCAAAGTGGATTTCACAGCCTTTTCAAAGCAATAATCATATTGCGGCGCAAAAAAGAATCTTTTTGCGGAAATTCGCTTGCATTCCCCGGTTGGACGTTTTAGAGGATCGCCACGCAAGCGGTGATCACCGCAGCGACACGCACCCGTAGCTCAGCTGGATAGAGCACCAGACTACGAATCTGGGGGTCAGGAGTTCGAATCTCTTCGGGTGCGCCATTTCTTTTCCACGATCGAACATTTGGCGGAGCGTATTCAATACGACGCAAAAACCATATCAATGCCGCATTTGTTTGATGATGTCTTTCGCATGTGACCCGCCGAGCCGCGTATTGCCGGTTGCGTCCTTGATCTCCCGTTTCACCGGTACCCCGTCGCATCCGCGGGTTTGCCCGGATCCATCACCTCATCCATATAGCGCCAGCAGTCCGGGCGCGAGCCGTCGAGGTCGGTGAAGCCGTATATCTGGGCGAGCCCGCCGCTTGAGACCGACTGGCCGTTCCAGCGTGCCTTGTCCGGGTCGGCGGCGAGCGCGGTTACGGCGCGACCGAGGAAGCGGGGTGTTTCGGAGATGACGAAATGCGGCTGCATTTGCGTCGCGTCGCGCCAGTTGTCTTCACTGACATTGTAGTGTCCCAGCATCATTTCGGAGCGCATCCAGCCGGGCGTGATGGAGATGGCCGTTGCGCCGTAGGGGGCAAGGTCCCTGGCGTGGGCGAAGGCCATGCGATTGGCCGCCACTTTGGCCAGATCGTAGAAGGGCGAAAGCCTGTAGTGGCCGGCATTGTATTCGGCGGTGCCGTCCGTCACCTCGACCAGCAGACCGCCCAGGCGCTCGATCATCAGCGGCAGCGCGTGATGGGCGGTGATCAGATGCGTGTCGATGCCGAGGCGCAGCATCTTGAGGCCGTTGTCGAGATTGTGATCCCAGACCGGCTTGTTCCATTCGAACAGGTTCTCTCCACCCCAGATGTCGTTGACGAGAATGTCGAGCCGCGCCTGTTCTTGGCCGATGCGCTCGACGAGCCGCTTGACCGCGGCGGCGTCGAGATGATCGACCTGGATCGCTATGCCCTCGCCGCCTGCCGCCGTCACCAGTTCGGCGGTTTCCTCGATCGTCTCGGGTCGGCAATACTCCGATTGCTGTGTCCGGGTCGTGCGCCCCGTCACGTAGACGGTCGCGCCCGCCGCCCCGAGTTCCACAGCTATGCCGCGTCCGCCGCCGCGTGTCGCCCCGGCTACCAGCGCTACCTTTCCCTTGAGTGGCATCGCTTCTCCTCCTTGCCTTGTGTTTCCCCCGGCTCAGGGCTTAGCGAGAATGTCAAGCGTCCGCTGATCGGCTTTACCGTCGAAATACCGCTCGATCGCCGCCTTGAAGGGCGAGGGATCGTTTGCTGCTTCCCGAAACAGGGTCATCGACGAGTGTAGCTTCATGTCGTCGGGCGAGCCGAAGATCTGATGCGCCGTGCGATTGCGCACGGCGTTGATCGTGTGCGTGCATTCGATGAGGCGGCTGCCGAGAAGCGGGTGTGCCAGATAGGCGCGGGCTTCCTCCAGCGAGGAAATGCCAAACCGCTGGGCGGTCGGCGAATGGCCGAGACCGGCGATCTGCGGAAAGGTGAACCACATCCAGTGGCTCTCCTTGCGGCCGTGTTCCAGCTCGCGCAATGCGGTCTCATAGATGAGCTCCTGCGCCTCGATGAAGCGGGAAAGGTGGTACGGATCGTTCATACGCTGCACCTCCGAACATCCAGGAACGAGGCGGCGCAGGATTGTCCGGCGCCGCCCATTATTCTACCACTTTTGGTGAACGTGCACCTTGATCAAACGCTCATAGACGGCTGCAAGCTCCGCCATGGTCTCTTCGGGAATTGCTGCGACATCACTTGCCGCAGCATTGGCCTGGGCCTGCATTTCGTTGCGGGCACCGGGAATGACGACGGAGACGGCGGGGGTCTGGAGGATCCAGGTCAACGCGAACTGCGCCATGGAAACACCCTCCGGCACCAGCGGCCGCACCTGCTCGACAGCTTCGAGTGCGACCTCGAGCGGCACGCCGGCAAAGGTCTCGCCGACATCGAAGAACTCGCCGTGACGATTGAACTTGCGATGGTCGTCATCGGCAAACTTGGTTTCGGCGGTGATCTTGCCGGAAAGGAGGCCGGAGGCCAGCGGCACGCGGACGATGATGCCGACATTCCTCTTCTGCGCCTGTTCGAAGAACAGGTCATGCGGGCGCTGGCGGAAGATGTTGTAGATGATCTGGATCGTCGCAACACCCGGATATTCGATCGCCTTCAGCGCCTCTTCGACCGTCGAGACTGAGACGCCGTAGTTGCGGATCTTGCCCTTGACGACGAGCTGGTCCAGCGCCCCGAACATCTCCGGTCGGTAGAAAACGTCCGTCGGCGGGCAATGGAGCTGGACGAGGTCAAGCGTCTCGACGCCGAGATTGGTCAGGCTGCGGTCGATGAAGGCCTCGATATTGGCGCCGGTATAACCATCGGCGACATGCGGGTTCAGCCTGCGGCCGGCTTTGGTTGCGACGAAGGGCCTGTTCCCGCCGCGTTCCTTGAGAACCGAGGCGATGATCTTTTCGGAGCGGCCGTCGCCATAGACGTCGGCCGTGTCGATGAAGGTGACGCCGGCATCGAGGGCGGCATTTAGCGCCCGCTTGCCGTCGTCCTCGGAAACATCTCCCCAGGCGCCGCCGATCTGCCACGCGCCGAAGCCGATTTCTGAAATAGTGGCGCCGGTGCGCCCCAAAATTCTGTTTTTCATGTGTGATTCCTCGTCGGACGGCAGCCCTTAAAATCCGGCCGAACAACCGGGCTCTTTGTTTACCTGCTGTTTCTAATCCGAATATGACGGAGGGGCCAGCGCTCAATCTTCTCGGGCGCGCGCGACCTGGAGAAAAATTCCTGCTTGTTTCAATTGGTTATGATGCTTCCGGCGAAAGTCTAAGTTAGTCTTCCAATTTGAGAGCTGCCCTGCCGCGGCTGAGGTCGAGGATGATGGCCGAGGCGGCCTGGCAGCTGCCCCTGGGGATTTGCAACGTGAGCTCTGCTCCGGTGCCGGTAAACGTCTCTGATGCGATCGTCACGCCCATGCCGGCAAGCCTGGCCTTGATGAGAGCCAGATCGGCAAATTCGCAAACAACGGTGCCGCCGGTGGTTTCGATCACCTGGGTTTTTTCCGCCGCGCGCAGGCACATGGCCGCCGTACCGCCATAGGCGCGGATGAGGCCGCCGCTGCCGAGCAGGGTACCGCCGAACCACCGGACAATGAGGGCTGCGACGTGATCGAGCGACTGGCCGTCGATCGCCTGCAGGATTGGCTTTCCCGCCGTACCGCTCGGCTCGCCGTCGTCATTGAAGCGATAGGTCTGGCCGATGCGGAAGGCCCAGCAGTTGTGGGTGGCCGTTGGGTCCGAATACCGCGCGATGAAACCTCTGGCCTCGTCCTCGTTCGCAACCGGGCCGCAGATGGCCAGGAAACGGCTTTTCTTGATTTCCTGCATATGGGTTTCGATGCGCTGAAGCGTGAACATTCGTCCGGTCCGTTTGCGCGGTGATAGCGCATCGGGTGGGCTTGTGCCAACAGGTGTGACGTTTCCAGCGGGCGGCTCCCTCACCCTCCGTCATCCTCGCTCTTGTGGCGGGGATCCAGCAGCGCCGCGTCCGCGGGGCTAAAGACCCTTACTTTCGGCGTGGGAAATGGTTCTCTCACCGCGCCAGGCGCGCAGTGGCGGAATTCCCGCCCGCCACCAGGGGGTGATGACGGAGGGATGGAGGTTCGCCAAACGAAACCGAGCCATCGGGGGATGGAAACTGTGGATTGGCTCCCATTGGGAACGACGAGCATCCTTACCCGATCGACATCAAACTCGCATTGCCGCCGGCTGCCGCCGTGTTGATGCTGGTCGAGACTTCTTCCACGAGCCAGTTCAGGCAATAGGCACCGGGGTTGCGGGCAAGCTCTTCCGACGATGCCGCCTGAACGAGGACCAGCGGACCGGGCAGGGCGGCGATCTGCTTGTTGACGGTCCGGATACCCTCGGCATCGCCTTCGATCAGCGCGCCGGCAAACGGAGCATCGGTCTTCCAGTCCGAGGTGAAGGAAAGCCGGGCCGCGACCGTGGCGGGCAAGGCGGTCAACGCCTCCTTGAGGCCGGATGCGATATCGATGACGGCGTGGTTGCCGGTGGCAAGCACGGCGGCCAATTGGCGGTAGAGGCCGTCTTCGGTTTCCGGCACGAGCAGAATGCGCCCACGCGCATGCAGGGCATAGAGGTTGCGCTCGCCGACCGGGCCGGCAAGCTCGGTCGTCAGGCCGAGTGCCGACTGGCTGCCCGTTTCGCGGGCGTGCTGCGCCTGGGTCTTCAAGCCCTTGCCATCCAGCCACTTGGCGAAATCGAGCAGCACCGGATCGGTGTGCACCGAACTGTGCTGTGGCGGCACCGGCGGAGTAGTGACGAGGCGCCCGAGGTAGAGCGGGCCGCCGGCTTTCGGACCGGTGCCGGACAGTCCGCGCCCGCCGAAGGGCTGTACGCCGACGACGGCGCCGATGATGTTGCGGTTGACGTAGAGATTGCCGGCCTTCAGGCGGGACGTGACATGGGCGATGGTCTCGTCCAGCCGCGTATGAAGGCCGAAGGTCAGGCCGTAGCCGGTGGCGTTGATGTCGTCGATCAGCCGGTCGAGATCGTCGCGCTCGTAGCGCAGCACGTGCAGGACCGGGCCGAAGACCTCGCGCTTCAGGTCGGATAGCTTCTTCAGCTCGATGATCGTCGGCGGAACGAAGGTGCCTTCAGCGGTCGCAGGCGTAAGCGCGATCTGTTCGACCTTGGCACCGATGCTGCGCATAGCCTCGACGTGCTTCACGATGATGCCCTTGGCTTCCGCAGTAATGACGGGACCGACATCGACGGCAAGCCGGTCGGTGCGGCCGATATCGAGCTCGTGCAGCGCGCCCTTCAGCATGGTGAGAACACGATCGGCGACATCGTCCTGCAGGCAGAGAACCCTGAGTGCCGAGCAGCGTTGGCCGGCGCTGTCGAAAGCAGACGCGATGACGTCGCCGACGACCTGTTCGGCAAGGGCCGACGAGTCGACGATCATGGCGTTCTGGCCGCCGGTTTCGGCAATCAGCGGGATCGGACGGCCGGACGGCGACAGGCAACCGGCAAGCTGGGCCTGGATAAGCCGGGCAACTTCCGTCGAGCCGGTGAACATGACGCCGGCAATGTCTTTGGCGCCAACGAGGGCAGCCCCGACGCGGCCGTCACCGGGAAGCAATTGCAGGGCTTCCGGCGGAATACCGGCCTCATGCAGGATGCGAACGCCTTCGGCTGCGATCAGCGGCGTTTCTTCCGCCGGCTTTGCCAGCACCGGATTGCCGGCGACGAGTGCCGCGGCGATCTGGCCGGTGAAAATCGCCAGCGGGAAGTTCCATGGACTGATGCAGACGATCGGACCGAGCGCCTGATGCGCCGGGCCGAGCGTGCGGGTCGCCTGTTCGGCGTAGTAGCGCAGGAAGTCGATGGCTTCGCGCACTTCGGCAATCGCATTCGGCAGCGATTTGCCGGCCTCGCGGACGATCAGGCCGAGCAGCGTCGGCATGCGCGCCTGCATCAGATCGGCGGCCCGGACAAGGCATTGGGCACGTTCGGCAGGCGACACCACGCTCCATTTCGCACCTTCCGCAAGAGCGATCGTCACGGCCCGGCAGGCGTCGTCCTCGGAGGTCTCGATGACTGCGCCGACGGCATCACGATGGTCGCCGGGATTGAGGACAGCGCGGCTTTCGCCGCGCAGGGTCTGCGATCCGAGCTGCGGTGCGGCTGTCCAGTCGATCGTGGTGCTTGCCTTCAGCGCATCCGACAGCCGCGACAGCTCGGCTTCGTTCGAAAGGTCGAAGCCGGTGGAGTTTTGGCGCCCGGCGTAAAGGTCGGCGGGCAGCTTGATCTGGTCGTGCTGCGCTCCCATCACCGGCATGGCGCGGACGATATCGACCGGATCGGCGATCAGCTCGTCGATGGAAACGGCCGGATCAGCGATGCGGTTGACGAAGGAGGAGTTGGCGCCGTTTTCAAGCAGGCGGCGTACCAGATAGGCAAGCAGCGTCTCGTGCGTGCCGACCGGCGCATAGATGCGGGCCGGGCGATCGAGATTGCCCTTGCCAACGACCTCGTCATAGAGCGGTTCGCCCATACCATGCAGACACTGGAATTCGTAGTCGCCGGCCTTGAAGCCGGGACCTGCCATTTCATAGATCGTTGCTAGCGACTGGGCATTGTGGGTGGCGAACTGCGGGAAGATCACGTCTTTTGCCGCAAGCAGTTTTCGCGCGCAGGCGATATAGGAAACGTCGGTATAGACCTTGCGGGTATAGACAGGAAAACCATCGAGGCCGTCGATCTGCGCACGCTTGATCTCGGCATCCCAATAGGCGCCCTTGACGAGGCGCACCATCATGCGGTGGTCCGAGCGGCGGGCGAGATCGATGATGAAATCCAGCACGAAGGGGCAGCGCTTGCCATAAGCCTGGACGACGAAGCCGACGCCGTTCCAGCCAGAAAGATCCGGATCGAGCCGTAGCGCTTCGAGCAGGTCGAGCGACAGCTCCAGCCGGTCGGCTTCCTCGGCGTCGATATTGAGGCCGATATCGTAGTGCTTGGCGATGAGGGCGAGCGCCTTCACCTTCGGCAGCAGTTCGCCCATGACGCGGGCGGATTGCGCGCGGGAATAGCGCGGATGCAGGGCCGAAAGTTTGATGGAGATACCAGGGCCTTCATAGATGCCTCGCCCGGCCGAAGCCTTGCCGATCGCATGGATGGCGTTCTCGTAATCAACATAATAACGCTTGGCGTCGGCGGCCGTGGTCGCCGCTTCGCCGAGCATGTCATAGGAATAGCGGAAGCCGCGGGCTTCCAGCGACCGCGAGCGCTTCAGCGCCTCGTCGATGGTTTCGCCGGTGACGAACTGCTCGCCCATCATCCGCATCGCCATGTCGACGCCGCGGCGGATCACCGGCTCGCCGGCCCGGGCGATCAGGCGGGTGAGTGCGGCGGACAGGCTGCGGTCGTTGACGGTGGCGGTCAGCTTGCCCGTGACGACCAGGCCCCAGGTGGCGGCATTGACGAAGAGGGAGCGGCCGCCGCCGATATGTGATCGCCAGTCGCCGTCGGCGATCTTGTCGCGGATCAGCGCGTCGCGGGTCGCGGTATCGGGGATGCGCAGCAGCGCTTCGGCAAGACACATCAGCGCCACGCCTTCCTGGCTCGACAGCGAATATTCATGCACCAGCCCTTCGACGCCGGAGCCCTTGTGCTTGGCGCGCAGCGCCGTGATCAGCTTGCGGGCGGTGGCCTTGGCACGGGCACGGATGTCCTCCGGCAGCGTGGCCGCCTCGACCAGCGGCGGCAGGCATTCGGTTTCCGGCCGGCGGTAAGCCGCGGTGATTGCCTGGCGCAGCGTCGTTTGCGTGGCGATCGGCGGGGCAAAATTTTCGAAGGGCAGGGGGGCGGAGGTAGTCTGCGGAGTCTTCTGCGCCTGGCTCATCGATCTCGTCCCTCTGATACTGGCGCGGAGCGCCGTCAAATCCTGCGCGCAAAAATAGGATAGAGGTCCCCGAATATCCACCCGGTAAAACGCCAGATTCGGCGAGCATTTCTCAGAATATGGCCGCCTAAACCGTGTAGCATGCGGCAGATATGAAAATCTGCCGGACAATCGGAAGTCAGAGCAGGACCTTCTGCGACAGCTTGTGGCGCGCCATCAGGCACTCGTCGTCCCCCGGCATGCAGGTGCGGCAGACGATCGGCCGCACGGCATAAATCCTGCAGCCGACATGAACGCCGAGTTTGCCGTCCAGCGCCGAACAGCGATTGTCCTCGCAGCGCATGCCGCCGAGGTCGGAAGAGACATATTCCTTCGGGATACGCTCCAGTTCCTCATCCGTCTCCAGCGAAAACCGTGGCCAATCCTCGGAATAGCTGCAGCAGGCGCCGCAACTCTGGCAGTCGAAATCTTCGGTGGGAACGGCAAGGGTCATGACGCATAGAGTAGCATGAAACAAGGGCAAGGCGGAATGAAGTTTCGGCTCGTGCGGTTTAACCCTCCCCCTACTGGGGGCGTCGGAGCGAAGCGGAAGGGGAGGTTCCTTCCTTCTACAAAACAGTCCCTCCCAACAAGGGGGGCCAGACTTCAAGCCACCCCTGCTTCCCTGACCGCGATCTCGTAATCCTCCGTATGTACCAGGATGCCCGTGTCGGTCATGACCGCGATCCCGTAGGCGGCGGGTTCGTCGACGGAAAGCGAGGCGTCCGGCGTGTCGAAAGGCATCGGCTGCTGATGCACCGGGCTCTTGAAGACGGAGAAGGGGATGCCGCGGCTGGAGCCGGAAATCGTCCGGTGCACATGGCCGGCAAAGATATGCAGGACATTCCCGTGGCGCTTGACCACGTCGTAGAAGTCGACCTCGTTGATCAGGCGCATCAGGTCCATGCCGGTAAAGCCGGTCGCATGCGGCGGGTGGTGCATGAAGAGTAGGACCGGCAGGCCGCCGGCCGTCTCCAGCCGCCGGTCGAGCCAGGCGAGGCGCTTCGCACAGAGGAAGCCGGCATGGCTGCGGGGATAGTCGTAAGGCGGCGCAAACAGCGTATCGAGGATGACGACACGGCAGTCGGGAAAATCGATGCTCTGCTGCACGAAACCGTCTTCGTCCTGCGCGACATCCGGAAAGACGTCGAGAACGATGTCGCGCCGGTCATGATTGCCGATGGTAATGGCGAGCGGCGCGACCAACTGGTCCAACAGACCCTTGAGTCGTTCATAGGACGGCCGGTCGGCCTGATGCGCCAGGTCGCCCATCACGATCACCCGGTCGGCATCAGGGTGATAGCGGTTCACATGCGCGATACCGGCGGAAAGCCGCTGGAATGGATCAAGCCCGATGATCGACGTGCCCTCTGGCACCATATGTAGGTCGGTGAACACGATCAGTTTCGTCATATTGGTAAGTCCGTTATTACTAATGCGCACCATTCAAGCTGGCCGCGTGAGGCCCGGGCGTCAAGCAACATAATTGGGACTATTCCGTCACGGCGCGATGTCAAAGAGGGCGTCGCCATAGCCGATGCCGGTCCCTTCCGCGGCCAGAGCGCGGCGAAGGTGGCAATCGTTCGTGGCAGGGACGGCGCGTAGCGTCAGGCCTGTCTTGATGTAGGCAACGATGTCGCCTTTCGCGGCCTTCCGCGGCAGCGTCGGCGCCGAGCCCGCATGCGCAGGATGAGCGTAGAGAACAACGCCGACGCCCGGGGAGTTGATCGTTTGCGGGTCTGACGTGCCGGCCGGATAGGTTGATGCCGTCGCGGCGCCGTCCGTATCGACACCCAGAGTCAAATGAAGCTGGACCGATCCATGCTCATAGTCGAAGGCGGCGATTTGATGCCGTTTCATCAACGCGATGACGCTCTGGATGTCCTTGCTTTGCATCGATCACGCAGCCTTTTCGATCGTCATCAGCGGCATGCCCGCATTGACCTGCGCGCCGTCTTCGACGTGGATTGCGGTGATCCGGCCGGCGCAGTCGGCCTCCACCGGGTTCATCATCTTCATGGCCTCGATGATAGCGAGCTTGCGGCCCTCCTCGACTAGGGCGCCGATCTCGACGAAGGGCGCCTCGCCCGGCAACGGCGAGCGGTAGAACGTGCCAGGTAAACCAGCGACGATCACATGTTCCTTTGACCCCGTCGCGGAGGCGGATGCAGTCGCGTTCGCACGAGTTGCCGTCGACGAGGACGCAGCGCTGGCCGCGCCGGACTGCGGCGCCCCCGTCTTTGACAGGCGGATGCGTGTGCCGTTTTCCGTCAGTTCCAGTTCGTCGACGCTGGAATTTTCCAGAAGGCGCATCAGCCGTTCGATCAGGTCGAGGTCCATGAATGTCTCTTTCGGCAGGGATCAGGAAAGGAAGTTCTTCACCGCGATGCCATCGGTCTCGAGGCCGTAGCGGACGGTTGCCGCGATCATGACGGCCGCCGGCGTGTCGCTGTGGACGCAGATCGAATCGATCGGGGTCCCGATGCTCTTGCCGGTGCTGGTTTCAATCGCGCCGGCGCGGACCATGCGGATGACGCGGGCGGCGGCCTCCGCCGGATCGTGGATCACCGAGCCGGCGATCTTGCGGTCCACAAGGTAGCCTTCGTCCGTATAGGCCCGGTCGGCGAAGATTTCGGACGCGGTCTTCAGCCCCATCTCGTTCGCCTGCCGCTGTTGGTGGCCGAGCGCGATCACGAGGCAGACGAGAGACGGATCGACGGCCTTGATGGCGCGGTTGACGGCCATCGCCACGTCGGCGTTCTGCTGGGTGAGGTTGCCGAGCGCGCCATGCGTCTTCACATGGGTGATCGGGTGGCCGGCATAGGCCGACATCGCCTGTGCCGCACCGATCTGGTAGGCGACCAGCCGCTCGATCTCGCCGGCGGAAAAAGGAATGTTGCGACGGCCGAAGCCCCAGAGATCGGGAAAGCCCGGATGGGCGCCGACGGCGACGCCGCGCTCCTTTGCCAGCGCGAATGTCTTCGCCATGATCTCCGGATCGCCGCCGTGAAACCCGCAGGCGATATTGGCCGAGGTGACGACCTTCAGGATCGCATCATCGTCGCCCATCCGGTAGGCTCCGAATCCCTCGGCCATGTCGGAGTTCAGGTCGACGCTCAAGTGTTTGGTGTTCAAGGCTTTTCCAGCTTCAGGATGATCGGGGCAGGTCGATCTTAGCCTATGTCGAGGGTAAGGGAAATGACCGGATAGCCTGCCTGCCGTCGCAAAGGATGGTTGACGGCCCGGACGGGCTCCGGTCAAATCGCCTGGTGTTCTTGACGCCATAGCAGATGGAGCAGAATCGTCCGTCTCACACCGATATCAGCTAGGCAAGATCACCGCGCTGATATATCAGAGAGGCAGGTAGGTTTTGTCGACGGATTTTCTCACGTGATTGAAGCTGTTTCTCCCAGATTGAGCACGGAAGGCGCGGGCGCGATCCTGCTCGACGCTGCCGACGCTGTTTTTTCGGACGATACCCAATCGCGAATCTGGGCCGTGGCGGCGTGGATGCTGAAGGCCGATGGCGTCGCGGAGACCGTGCCTGGCATGAACAATCTGATGATTGTGTTCGATCCGCTGGCGGTCGCGCCGGAGGTGGTCGAGCGCCAGCTTCTTCAAGCTTGGCAGACGGTGGTACCCGATGCGGTTGCGGGCCGGGATGTCGACATACCTGTCGTGTACGGAGGAGCCACCGGAGAGGATCTTGCTGTTCTCGCAGAGCACGCCGGATTGAGCGTTGACGAAGTGGTGCGCCGGCATTCGGAAGCGGTCTATTCGGTCGCGGCCGTCGGCGCAATGCCGGGTTTCGTCTACCTCTCTGGCCTGGATCCAGCCCTTGCCATGCCCCGCCGTGCGGTGCCGCGCATGAAGGTCGAGATCGGCTCGGTGATCATCGGCGGCGCACAGGCCGGTATCATGCCCTGCACGGCACCCTCCGGCTGGCACATCATCGGCAGGACCGAAGTCCCTCTCTTCGACCCGTTGCGCGATCCGCCATCGGCCTGCAAGCCGGGCGATCGCATCCGCTTCAGTGTGATCGAGGTCAAGGCATGATCGAAATCCTGTCGACGGGCGCGGTCAATTCCGTGCAGGACCTCGGGCGCACCGGCTATCTCAATGCCGGTGTCGGCCGTTCCGGCATGATGGATACGCCAGCGCTCGAAATCGCCAACCTGCTCGTCGGAAACGACAAAGTCGCGGCCGGCATCGAGGTGGCGCTGTTTCCCTTCCGGTTACGGTTCGAGGTCGACACGGTTTTCGCGATGGCCGGCGCCGATAGCCCGGCAAAGCTGGGTGATCGGCAGGTTCCCGGCTGGTGGGCCATGAATGCCAAGGCGGGCGAAGTCCTGACCCTCGGCCTGCCGCGCTCGGGTGCCCGTACCGTCATCGCCCTCCAGGGTGGTATCGACGTGCCGCTGGTACTTGGCTCGCGTTCCACCGATCTCAAGAGCGGTTTTGGCGGGTTTGAAGGACGGGGCTTGAACCGCGGCGACAGGCTGGCGCTCGTGGCGGCATCTCGCAGAGTGTTGCGGATGGAAGGCGGTTACGGCGCGGATGTATCGGCGCTGCGCGGACGCCCGGTGGAAAATGACGAGGCGATACGCCTGCGTGTCTTGCCGAGCGCCGAATATGCCGCCTTCACGGGTGAGGCGATCTCGAAATTTCATCAAACCGACTGGCTGATCACCAATGACGCCAACCGCATGGGATACCGCCTCAGCGGGCCGGAACTTTCGCTGACGCGCAAGCTCGAGCTTTTTTCGCACGGTATCATGCCCGGCACGGTGCAGGTGCCGCCGAACGGCCAGCCGATCATCCAGCTCGCCGAAGCCAACACCTGCGGCGGTTATCCGAAGATCGCCAATGTCATCGAGGCGGATTTGTGGAAGCTGGCGCAGGCGCCCGTCGGTACACGGCTGCGCTTCGAGATCACCGAGCGCGACACAGCCGTGGCTGCTCTCAGGCAACAACGCACCTTCATGGCCGAACTCACCGCCGACGCGGCGCTGATGCGCGGCTGGAACTGATTTTTTCGAATCCGGAGTTGAAGCGATGAGATGGAAACGCACGATCCAGTTGCTGGATGTTCATTGTGAAGGCGAGATCGGCAAGGTCGCGATTGGCGGCGTACCGAAAATCCCGGGCAATTCGATCGCCGAACAGCTAAACCACATCAATACCGTCGATGACAGCCTGCGGCGCTTCCTCTGCCTCGAGCCGCGCTCGGGCTCGACCGGCTCGGTCAATCTTCTGGTGCCGCCTAAGCGGCCGGAAGCGGATGCCGGCTTCATCATCCTGCAAGCCGACCAGGCGCATGCCATGTCCGGCTCGAACGCGATCTGCGTAACGACGGCTTTGCTCGAATCCGGCATTGTCGAGATGAAGGAGCCGGAAACGGTGGTGATGCTCGACACCGCTGCCGGCCTCGTCAAGGCCACGGCCACCTGTCGCGACGGTCGTTGTGAGCGCGTCAAGCTGACCATGGTGCCGTCCTTCGTGCAGCAACTGGATGTCGAGGTCGATACACCCGACTGGGGCCGGATCAAGATGGATCTCTGCTTCGGCGGCGTCTTTTATGCGCTGGTCGATGTCGCGCAGATCGGCACGACGATCGAAAAGGCCAATGCCCGCCGGATCGTCGAGGCCGGCATGATGCTGAAAGATCTCGTCAACCGCACGATCCCCGTCGTCCATCCGGAAATTCCGGAGATCAAGGGCGTCGCCTATGTCATGTTCCGCGATACCGAAGCGGACGGCACGGTGCGTACCTGCACGACGATGTGGCCGGGCCGGGTCGACCGCTCGCCCTGCGGCACCGGCAGTTCCGCCAATCTCGCGACGTTGCACGCACGCGGGCTGGCAAAGGTCGGCGACGTCTTCAAGTCGCGTTCCATCATCGGTTCCGAATTCGAAGTGGGGCTGGAAAGCGTCACCGAAGTTGCCGGCCGTCCCGCGATCATCCCGACGATTTCAGGCCGCGGCTGGACCTTCGGCCTGCATCAGGTCGCGCTCGATCCGTTCGATCCGCTGGCCGATGGGTTTGCCCTGACCGATACATGGGGGCCGCAGGCCGGTGAAATCCGCTGACGGATAATGTCAGTAAATGCTTACGGTTCGATGTTCAGGAAATAGACACTGCGGCCGGTCCTTCCGCTCGGCGCACCGCTCGCGGCGATTGAGAGGCCGCAAGCCATTTCTCGGATGTGGCTGCCTCACTTCGCGCGGCCCGATTTTGTGAGAATGAGGTTTGCCTGTTCGCTCGGCTCGATGCTGGCGGTCGTTGCCGCATCAATCTGAGGCGGCGCGATCTTCGCCAGGGCGAATTCGTCGCCCTTTTCTGCGGCCTTCGTGAACATCGCCGTGGCGGCAACTGGGTCGGCTTTCATGCCTTCGCCATTTTCCAGCATCAGGCCAAGATTGACCATCGCATCGACGTTGCCGCGATCGGCAGCCAGCCTGTAGAACCGTGCGGCCTTTTGGTTGTCTTCGGGAACCTGCGTGCCTTCGTCAAGCATAACGGCAAGGTTGAAGGCGCCGAGATTGTCCTTGGCGACCGATGCCCTTTCGAACCACTGCGCGGCAAGCGATCCACTGGCGGGAGTGCCGACGCCGTCGCGATAGGCGACGCCGAGATTATAGGCGGCGAGGATGTTTCCCGTCGCTGCAGCCTTCTGGTAGAGCGCGAAGGCGGAAGCGGGATCGCCCTTTTCGCCGAGCATGACGGCATAGTTCACCATCGCGGCCGCGTACCCGCCTTCGGCCGCTTTTTCGAGCATCTTGAAGGCTTGCGCTTGCTGGCCTGCGGCGTGGAGCACGCGGGCGATCTGAAAGGTCTGTCGCGGGCCGCTGCCCTGGTTATAGGCTTCGCGGCAAGCCGAAAGGGCAATGCCGATGCGGAGGTCTTCGGTCGCGACGGGACGAAAGGACAGGTTGCGCTGCAGGTCGTGTTCGCTGCCTGCTTCGGCGTCGCACTGATCCGCCGGAAGCATCGGCGAGGCGGCGCGGGCGGAAGGGACGGTGATCGCTGCGATCGAAAGCAGGCTCACGGCGGCGAGCAGGATCGCGTTGATCACTGAAATGCGCGTGTTGGTTTCGTTTTTCATGGCGTTCTCCCTGGTGTTTGTGCCACCCTATGGGGTGCACCGGCCTGCTGCTGTTCCTTGGGAAACAGAGTTTCGCGCCGCCGGGGAAGAGAATGACGACAACCCGGCCAAACAGGTGTCCGGCGGGCAGGTTTTCCCACCTGTTGAGCGGATGCTGCTGCGGAACCGGATTGTTTGAACAAGGAGCAAGGGCAATGATGCGAGACAGCATCCCGATGCGGCAGGTCCTGATCGGACGGCGGACATTCGTCGCCGGCTGCGCTTTGACCGCGAGCGGATTTTTTCCCATTCCAACGCAGGCAAGCACCGTCATCGGCAAGGCGGCCGACGTACGCGGCAACGTCAGCCTCAAGCGGGCGGAGAAGGAAGAGGGATTGGCGACCGGCGCGCAGATCATGGACAACGATTTTGTCCGGACCGCCGCGAAAAGCTTCGCGGACCTGCAGCTCGACGATACCCGCATCCTGCTTGGCAGCGAGACGGAACTGCTGGTCGACAGCTTCATCGCCGGCCAGGGCGGCACGATGGAGCTCGGCATGGGGCAGATGGTCTTTGACCGGCCGGAAGGCCTGCCGAAGATAGACCTCGCCTTGCGCACCACGTTCGGCATGATCGGCGTGCGCGGAACGAAATTCTTCGCCGGGCCGAACCGTGGAGTTTTCGCTGTCTTCGTCGAACACGGCCAGGTATCGGTCGAGGGCGGCGGCGTTCAGCGTCTGGTTGGCGCCGGCGAGGGAATCGAGATCGCACGACCCGGCGATACGCCGACGGAAACGGTCGTCTGGAAGGAAGCGAGAATCGTCGAAGCCTATGCGAGTGTCGGCCTGACGCGCTAAAGGCCGCGCTCAGGCTTCGGTGGTGAACAATTCCATTTCACCGAAGCCGCGGATTTCTTGCATGCCGAGCGAGCGCAATCTGCGGCCGCTCTCAACCGCGGCCTCCGGACCGATACAGATGGCGGTCCCGAGGAACTTGTTGGCTTCCTGAAGCCGCGCGGCGAGATTGATGGCGTCGCCATGGGCGGTGTAGTCCAGCTTGCCGCCGGCTCCGACTTCGCCGAGCACGGCGATCCCCGTTTCGATGCCGATGCGCGTCCGGCCGAATTGATGTTCGATGAAGCCTGGCCGCCGCCGCATTTCCTCTGTCAGTGCCCGGATCGCCTCGGCGCAGTCGATCGCCTTGTTGACGTGATCCTTGAGATCCTCCGGTGCGTTGAAGAAGGCGTGCACCGCGTCCCCCACCACCTTGTCGACCATGCCGCCATAGCGGGCGACGAGACCGTTCACCTCCGCATAATAGATGTCAAGCAGAGTGACGAGGTCGCGCGGCGCAAGCTTCTGGGACAGGGTGGAGAAGCCCTCGATGTCTGTGAACAGCGCCGTCACCGGACGTTCCTCGCCTGCGACGCGGTCGTCGTCCGGATTGTCGATATAGCGGGCCACCACGGACTGGGGTAGGTATTGCGAGAACTTGCTGCGCGCCGTTGATTCCGCTCGCCTGACCCGAGCGAACTGCAGCACGCTGGTGACGACAAGCACGAAGACGAGGACAAGGCTGATGCCGACGGCATCGACCAGCATGGCGGAGGCGGCATAGATCGCGGCTGCCGCGGCGATCGTCGCGGAGATCGCCAGAAGTCCCAAGAGGGCCGACGTTACCGGCCGCAGGCGGGTCGCGACCAGGGCGATCAGCAGCCCGCCGATCAAAGCCAGCGCCGCCTCATAGAGCGGCAGTTGTGCGTCGCGATTGGGAAGGAAGCCGGTCAGAACGGCATTGGCGATGTCGGCATGGATTTGCACGGAGGGCTCGAGCGGCATCGAGGCCGTGGAGCGCAAGCCGCCGAGATTGGGAAGGCTGCTGCCGATGAAGATCGTCTTGCCCTTGAAACGCTCATCCCGGACAGCGCCACTCAGCACATCCACCGCAGATAGTGTCCGCGCCTCGATTGTGGCAGTGGGGCTCGCAGCAAACCGCAGGCTGCCATCCTCGTCCAGTTCGATCAGTCGCGATTCGAGCTTCAGCCAGGCAGGCTGGCCGCCCAGGATCGGTGTTCGCCCGCCCTCGGCGAGCCGTGCGGCTTCGATGCCCAGCGCCGGATAAGCGTCGTTGCCAAGGATCGAGAAAGCCTGGACGCGGCGGATGCGGGCATCCTCGTCGCCAACCAGGAAGGCGGCCGCTGCAGAGCGAGACGCTTTTTGCATAAACGTGCAGGAAGCTTCGGCGCCGTCGATGAACCACAGGTCGGGGATCGCCACCGGCCTTTGAACTGCAACGGGCGGGACGGGCGCCGGATGCTCTGGCCCACCATCCGCGATCAGAAAGCCGAGAATGACAGGCACGCTGGAAATCGCCTGCGTCAGCGCGGCATTGGATTTCTCGGCGGGATCGCAGGCCGTGCTGAAAATGAAATCGACCGCGACAGCCTTGGCACCGGCCTGTGACAATCGCGAGAGAAGATCGGCCGTTTCGCCCCGCCCCCAACTCTTCTGCGTGGTCTGCTGCACCGATTTTCGATCAACGTCGATGACGATGATCTGATCGGATTGCGGCGCCGGCACCCATTGCGTGAGCGAATCGAAGAAAAGCTCCCGCTGCGTTTCAAGCACTGGTCCGGCGTAGTAGAACAGGAATAGCGCACTCAAAACGCTCGCGGCCGCTCCGGCAAAGAGCGGCCTGACCCGGGACAGGCGGACGCTTTTCAAAGCCTTATTCCTCTTCGGGTTCCGCGACCTTCTGCAAGCGGCCGATATGGCAGGTGATAACGCCGTCGGCACGTTTGATGGCCGAACATTCCTCGAGCGCCAGGATGGCGCGGTTCACCTTCGGGCGGCTGGCGCCGAGAATACCGGCGATGTCGGATTGGTTGAGTGTCAAACGCACGTTGGCACTTTCGGGCAGTTCGTTGCCATGGATCTGCTTGAGCGTTGCCAGGAAGAAGCGAGCAACACGCGAATTCAGGTCGTAGAGCGCGATCGTTTCCAGCCGGTCCGTTGTATCGCGCAATTGTGAGCAGAGATAGCGGATGATCGATTCGGCGGCGTTTGGAGTATGGGTGATGAAGTCGAGAAAGGCCCTCTTGCCGATGACATAACCTTCGGTGAGGGTGATCGCCGTGGCGTCCGCCGAGCGCGGCTGATCGTCGAGAATGGCCATCTCGCCGAACAGCGCTCCGGCCTCGATATGGCGAAGAAGCAGTTCCCGGCCCTGTGGCGTGATGAGCGACAGCTTGATGCGTCCGGACAAGACGGCGATCATGTGGTTGCCTTCGTCGCCACGCTGGAAGATCACCGTGCCGGCCGTCCATTTGCGGTAGGTCGCAAGGGCTGCAACCGCCGCCACCGTTTCCTTGTCGAATTCTTCGAAGATCGGGAAGGAACGCCAGAAGGCGGGGCTCTTGTTGATTTCACTCATACTGCTTCCCCGTCCCTCAAGTTTTTTCTGCCGCAGCGAAATTCTTCTCGCAGTCTTTCCGGTGTTGCAACAAAAAAGACCGGGGAAAATCGACTGCGCCCGATATCTCTCAGCGCTTCCAAATGGAATTGGTGCAGCCGGATTTATCGAGCGGGCACCTTAACACGCAATGTTGACGACCGGGGTGCGTTGTTTTGTTATTGTGAACGATCTGTTTCGTCCTGGTGGGCTGGATGAATTTGGAATTGCTGGTATTTCTAGCGCCAGAACGAACCAAAACCGGAGTCTTTTCCATGCCGCAAAACGCCGTTGTCCTCATCGGACGCATTCTGCTTTCCATCATCTTCATCATGTCCGGCTTTTCGAAGCTGACTGATGCTGGCTCGACCGCCGGCATGATCGCCAATGCCGGCCTTCCGGCAGCAACGGCTCTGACCTATCTCGCCGGTCTGTTCGAACTGATCGGCGGACTGGCCATTCTGGTCGGTTTCCAGACGCGCATCGCCGCATATCTGCTTGCCGCCTTCTGCGTGTTCACCGGTTTTGTCTTCCACGGCGGACCGATCAACGTTCCGACCTTCTCTCCCGAGGCAAACGGCATGCTGAGCATGTTCAACCAGATCATGATGATGAAAAACATCACGATCGCCGGCGGCTTCCTGGTTCTCGCTGCTTTCGGCCCGGGATCGATCTCCGTCGATGCCCGCCGCGGCGTCCCGGCTAACGCCTGAGAGTACGGACAGATTGAGAAAAAAGGCTCGCCGGATCACCCGGCGGGCCTTTTTTGTTTTGGAACAAGCGTCAGGGGTAAATCACGCCCTTGCGCAGGATGACATTGCCATAGAGCCGCGGTTCGCTGGTCTGGACGACCGTATGCGCGGCCCTGACTCTTGGGTAGAAGTCCGGCCCGAGCAGGGGCGTAACCACGCGATCGGGCTCATGCTTGGCACAGCATGCGATGATGTCGCGATGCACGGGATCGAGCGCATTGAGGTCCTGCTTGACCGTGGCACGAAAAATTGCTTCCGGCACGAAATCATCGATCGGCATGACGCTCAGGATCGCGTCGAGAACCGGGATCAGATGATGACCGTCGAGCCGGATCAACCGGCGACCATGTTCGAGGCCTGGATAGTTGCCGTCGACCAGCGCGATTTCGTCCCCATGGCCCATTGCCCGGAGCGTTGCCAGAAGCTCGGGGCTCAGGATCGGGTTTAGACCTTTCAGCATCAGGCTGTTTCCTTGAAAAGAACGTTCGTGTCGATAAGATAGCGGGAGAAAAGCGGCAGGCTGGCGCC
>UCOA01000077.1 GCA_900474095.1 Hyphomicrobiales bacterium
AGGGTGCTCGAAGGCGACTGGCAGCCGCACCGTCTGGTCATCATCGAATTTCCAGACATGGCGGCTCTGATTGGGTTGGTACGATTCGCCAGAATACAGCCGGCTTAAAGCCATCCGCGAGCGATGCGCCAGGACGAGGATCATAGCGCTCGAAGGCATTGCGTTTTGAAAAGCTTGTTCCAACTCCGGTAGTTGGGAAACGACAAAATGTGGGGCGTCGTAGATGCCCGCCTTCACGGCCGTTGCATTATGGTTGTAGCCGGTTGCAAAATGACGACAATTTTATATATTTTTCGCCGGCAGCGGGGAGAAGAACATGATCAGAAATCCACCGCACGAGGTTGATGTCAGGGTCGGCCAAAATCTCAGGGCGCTGCGTTCCAAACTCAACGTCAGCCAGGGAAAACTGGCTGAAGCGCTCGGTGTAACTTTTCAGCAAGTCCAGAAATATGAAAAGGCCAGCAACCGGATTTGTTCAAGCAAGCTGTCGCAGATCGCGAAATACTTTCAGGTTGATGTCGCGACCTTGTTTTCCGGAACAGGTGAGCATGATGCGGGCGAGACGCTGTTCCCTTTTAGCCCGGAAGCCCTGGCGATCGCGCAAACCTATGACTCCATACCTTCTGCCAAAGTCCGACATGCCATTGGTGGCCTGATCCGACCATTAATCGATCAGGAAGCTGTGGAAAGCTAACGTTACTTGTACTCAAGGCGAATTGAGGTCAATGCCCTCGCAGGATATACTGGAGACCTCCAGCTCCGCTGGTCGGCGACAAGGCGGAGGGCGAAATCGGTCCGAAACGAAGATCAGGATGCCTTCCTGCTGATGCCCTGGCCGAGTAAACTTGATCAAAGCACGCTGACGTTTTCAGCCCTCGACGGAGCGGCGGGTGCGTGCGGTGTTCGAAGCCATGCAGCGCGAAGCGGCGGCCGAAAGCGCGCGCCCCGTTTTCCTGAGGAGGGGGTTGGAGGCCCGGTTCCGGGATCTGGCGGTTTCAGATGCGATGCTAAAGAGCCTTCTGCCGGCGATAGAACATAGCCGCGCCAGGCTGCGGTATATCCACCTCTCTGCTCTAAGCCTGCTCGACGTGCTGACGGAAACGCAAATCGAAAACTACGACAGAGCGAGGGATACAAGCCCCGCGGATAGTAGACCGCCCACGCAATTGATCGCGGAGGCGGCAGGGAGTCATCGCTTCGTGTAGGACACCGGATATCCGGCAGCCTCGATCGCCAGGCTTATGACGGCAGGATCGAGTGTCGTCTCGACAGTTGCCTTCTTTGAGGCAAGGTCGACGGTTGCCGCCGAGGCGGGATCGGTGGCCTTGATCGCCTTCTCGACGGTTCCTTTGCAGTGGCCGCAGGTCATGTTTGGGATGTCAAACTCATACATCGGTGTCTCCTTTCGATGCTCTCAATGTGGGGCTTCCAACGATGGGAGGGTCAAGGGGGCGAGTGTCTCGCGGGACGCGATGTAGTCCTTTCAGAGTTTTGGTACACTTGAAGCAGAAACGCCGAGCTTCGTCGTCGGGAAGGATGCGTGGCCTGACCGATGCCAGCTCCATGAAGCGGCTAATCGCCTCGGCACGGGGCGGTTTACCGAAATCTTCTAACAGCGAGGATTGATCATGCACAGCTTCAGCCCCAAGATCGGTCGTTCTGAACATTCCTGGTTTTCTAGCCAAGTGTGGAATGCCGCACGAGTGTTCCTAAGTGTTCACTTGGGGCTCTTCGTCGGCATGTGTTTCCTCGTCAAGGCGGACGCGCATAGCGCGCCTTCAGGATGGTTCTATCCTTACGAGTGCTGCAGTGACCGCGACTGTCAGCCGGTCCACGGCACCGCGGTAAGAGAACGGCCAGAGGGATATCTCGTACAAAAGACAGGTGAGATCATAGGCTACGGCGATCCGCGGCTCAAAGTCTCGCCAGACGGTGACTTTCATCTGTGCCTGCCTCCGGGCAGCATCCGTGCTCGAGCGATATGTCTGTTTGTGCCGCCCCGCTCGTTCTAGGTGGCCGCACCAGCGATGCCGCATTTTGCAAGAACCACCCAACTATCGCGGCGGCGGCGCCTGCCCAAGGGTGAGTTCAGTTCGCCCGTTGAACCTAGTCATGTGAATCTGAAGTTCGGCTCATTGTCTTTTGGCAGAAGCGTTTGACGGAGGCGAGGATTTCATCTGCGGATTTCACCCATTTATAGGGTTTGGGGTTTTCGTTGTGGGCCTTTATAAAGGCGGTGATGTCGGCTTCGAGTTCAGCGGTGGATCGATGGACACCGCGTTGCAATTGCTTGCGTGTTAGCTCTGCAAACCACCGTTCCACCTGATTGATCCAGGACGCCGATGTCGGTGTGAAGTGCACATGCCAGTGCGGGCGGCGTGCTAGCCAGGCTTTAATCTTCGGTGTCTTGTGGGTGGCATAGTTGTCCATCACGAGATGTACGTCCGACCCTTTGGGCATCTCGCAGTCGATCCGCTTGAGAAAGTCGAGGAACTCGGTCGCACGATGGCGTTTGTAGCACTTACCGATTACAGCGCCGGTGGCCACATCGAGTGCTGCGAACAGGGATGTCGTGCCGTTGCGAACGTAGGTATGAGTGCGCCGCTCGGGCACGCCCGGTGCCATTGGCAAGACCGGCTGCTCGCGATCCAGCGCCTGTATTTGCGATTTTTCGTCCACACACAGCACGATCGCCCGGTTCGGCGGCGACATATAGAGGCCAACAATGTCCTGGACCTTGTCGACGAACAGCGGATCGGTGGACAACTTGAATGTCTCTGACCGGTGCGGCTGCAGACCAAACGCGGTCCAAATCCGCCGGATGGTTGTGTGCGATAGTCCGGAGCCGGCTGCCATGGAGCGGATCGACCAATGGGTCGCGTCTCTCGGCGTGGTGTTCAGCGTACGCTCAATCACCTGAGCCACTTGCGCGTCAGATACTGTCCGTGGACGACCCGCACGATATTCGTCTGTTAGGCCTTCAATGCCATCCTGCACGAACCTGCGACGCCATTTGCCGACCGTGTGCTCGTGGACACCGAGGCGTTCGCCAACTTCCTTGCTTTGCAGCCCTTCGGCACACAGCAGGATCATCCGACACCGGTCTGATAGCGACCGGGGCGCTTTGTGTCGACGGACCTGAGCTTCCAGAAAAGTCCGATCCTCGTTACTCAACACGACCAAATCCGCCGGTCTGCCAACCATCACTAACCCTCCTGCCGGTCCAACAGAAGCAATATATAATGAGGCTTACTTCAGTTCCAGGTGACTAGCCCCTGTTGTTCAATCGTCCTTGAACCGCATTCATCCGGTCGATCTCCTGGCGTTGTCCTTGAGAGATGTTGTTGCAGAGATCGATAAGTTCCCGCTCTGTGAGACTGGCTTTGCGACACATCAGGATCGAACTGTCGATCACCGACAAGAGTCTGGGTGCGAGTTCCGGCGAAGGCGGCAACGAAGAGCAGGGCCAACCCGATGTAAAACTGTCCGGGCGTTCGTTCCATCACAACCGTCCGAGGGTTCAACCCATCTTTCGCCGAGGCGGAAATCGATGGACGGCAGGAGCGGCTCATTGATGTACGGCATGGATTGTGGCTGCTCGTGATCAACATCCTCGGGTTTCGGTGCTCTCCAAGAACCTGTAGCAGGACCGCGGTTCTTTTTCTCAGTGCTCGGGATCGCCAGGGCGCGTCTGGGCCGCCGGGCAGCGACCCAAGGTTCGCCGCTCGACCGACGGCCAAACCAGCCTGTGGTGAGACTTCTGAGACGTCTCAGCCAAGGCAACTGCGACGTCTTTCCTTGATGATGGGCCTGCGGCGCCGGCCTTCAGTGAGTAGCGGCCGGGCGCGGGCGCTTGTTTGCGTGCTTCCGCGCCCCCTTACAGGCTTGCCCACTTTTTTAGTCGGGAACGAACCCTCGTTTCGGACTATCTCCGTCGCAGCGCGGGCAGCCCTGCGAATTGCCTCGCGGGTAAGTTCCATCGACAGAGCGCCCTTGCGTGCGGTCTGTCTTGTTGCTTTGCGCTCACCGACGAGAACGGATGCGGCTGTCCTGCGGCCCCAATGCGCAAGGCGCGAGACGCCGATACTTTGTACATCACGCTTGCTACGGAAAATGAAAAAGGATGGGGGCATCCATAGTTCCCGATGAGATCAGGAGGACCCGCCGAAATCCGGATCGGTCGCTGGAAATTTTGAAAGTACTTGATTATCTTGACTAAAGAATGAGGTCGGACGATGAAAGCCATTGATCTTCACATCGCGAACCATCTTCGTCTGGCAGACGAAGATCTCAAAGCCGCCCAGGTGTTGATTAAGGCGGGCAATCGCTTCGGCGCGTACCACGCCGAACAAGCGGCCGAAAAAATTCTGCTTGCGCTGATTACTTCCGAACAAACGCACGTCAAGCGCAAGGACGCTCATCGCCTCGATGTTCTGCGTGACAAGTTGCCCGATGAGAACCCTTTTAAGGCTCGTTTTCGGAGCCTCGTTTATTTGACCGCCTACGCGACTACTACTTTCCGTCATCCCGAAGAGGGCGGTCGTCTCCCAGCACAAGAAGAGATCGATGAGGGTGTCGCAAAGATCAAATCCATACTTGATGATGCGGTTAAGCACTTCGGCATCGACATCGATGCGTCTGACAACGTTCCCGCAAAGAATTCCACACCACCGCGTATCAGTAAAAAGTAGGCTACTCAACGAAGGTCCTTGTCCAAGTTGTAGTGATCGACTGTGGGCGGGGGGCAGGTCGAGGGAATGCAGACTCCGACGACGTTAGAAAGAATGTCCGCAATGGTGTCAGTCGGGGCGCGAAAAAAGATCGGTCCTATGTCGCGCGAGTTATTCTCGTTCTGGCGCGCCGGATCGCATAATGTCTCCTGCGGAACCTGCGCAATGCCGCCGTGGTACGCGAGGATAGACGGCCTCCAGCGCCAGCCGGCCGGCGCATTGCAGGCAAAATTTCCAACAACCTTTTCTGTCATCAAGGGAAGCACCTACCCCGCATAAGCTCTCGTCGCATCAACGATCAATCCATGAAAGGAAGACAAAAATGGCAAAAGCACCGAAGGTTGGAGATCCTGAAGCCATGCAAGAAACGCAACTGAAGCTCGAACTCTCACAGGCGGCAGCGACATCGCTGCTGAAACGGAGATGCCGGTGCAGCGCAGGGCCAGTATGTTGCGCCCGCCGGCGTTCCGGTCCGTCCGTACGTAGCAAAGGGTAGAGCGGTCGGAACGTTTCCGCGCGTGCCGGCCGCCAGGATGCGCTGATCCTGCTCGAAGGTGTAGCTCCGAACCTAGTGTCGTTGTGCAAGAATACTGCAACTGGGTCTATTGGTAGAATTGGTGATGGAACGAGGAGCGCCCCACGGCGAGCAGTCGGCAGAGGCGGAGCGGAGCTAGAGCAAGACCCGAGCCTTCAAGCCTGACGCAACGAAAGCCCTCGCGGATGACAAAGACGATCCCTGACGCGACGATCATCAACGCGAGCAAGATCGGGAGACAAAAGGAAAAGTGGTCAATCCGCGACGTTTGCGCCATGCGCGGTAGAAATAAGCCATTCATCGAAGGCTCTTCAACGAAATCTCTTAATCTCAGACCACATCAAATCCATTGGTTCTCAGCCTGACGCGCCCTAGGCGTTGGGCGCGTCTGAAGAGCAAACTTAAAGTCTTCGGGGGATCTTTTCACCAAGTCTGGCGGCTAGGCGACCTGCTGGAAAACGATTGCAGAAGAATACACGTAGCCCTCCTCATTTGGATCACTCGGAAGCGGCTGCTTTCCCGAAAGTGCACTATAGGTGAGCGTCATAACCAGGCTGTTCGGACCGCTGACGACAAGCTGCGTATCACTCAACTGCCCATAGTTCTGTTCAGCCCAGGTTTCCAGGGCTTGAGTGGACATCCCAGCTGATGGCCACTCTCCCGCGAGTGAGTTGGCGGTCATCAATGGTAGATCGAACATAACGGCGGCAATTCCCTGCGGATTGTTCTGCTCATCCGTGAAGGTAAATTGCATCGCCCAGGATATGCCTTTCAGATCCGAAGTGCTCTGGAATGCGTAATCGCCTTCATGGTAAGTGGTCACAGGCTGGCCATTCGGTGGCGTGAGCGTCGATGGTGCCGAGATCATATAGACTGCTACGCTGCTACCATCGCTCACAGATGGATATTGTGTCATCTGGCAGTCGTCCACGTATGGGTCCTGCCACGTCAATGTGTAGGGCGTCAGATTATAGACCTTGACATCGTGGCTGGTCGAATGCTCCAGAGCGGACAATATGAAGGGAACGGCAATAAGGAGTGCCGCGCCTGCGAAACAAAACGCGCCAGCAGTCATGCTAATGGTAGCACCCTCGCCAATACTCTCCCCTGCCACCTCCGCTGAGCTTTCGGCTGCGGTGGACGCCGCCGCGACATCTGCTCCGGTAACGCAGTCGACCGCGGAAGCACACAGGCTCTTGATGCCCGACAGCAATCCTTCAAGCATCGGTTTCATGAATGCATTCCAAGCATAGTATTCCAGCAGCATGGCGCCAACGCCGCTCGCCACACCAACCGGCACGTTGACGACCCACATCGTGTTTTCGTTCCAGCTTAACGTGGCATGAAAACTTCCAATGACGTCATAGCTACTACCGTCCGGCGCCGTGTACTGCGGAAGATCACTGTTCGACGCGGGCGGTGCGCTGCTCGTCAGCTCGAGGTACATCGTATTTCCACTTCCATCCTGGATCGCGGAGAAGTACATCGAATTGCCGTTGTCATCCGTGTCTGCAATCCAGTCGATGGCGCCGGAGTTCACGTCATTGACCAGACCTGCCGCGAAATATTGCTGAGCGAAGAATTGTTGCGCCCCGTTGGCGTTCTGGAGCAGAGCCTGCAGTGCCGCCGGAATGGTTCCGGCGGGTGCCGGAAGCCCGGTGGTACTCGGAAGAAGCATTGCCTGGAAATTCGTTGTCGTGGTGGCCTGGATGTTCATGATGCGCTCCTAACCTTGTTATTGTGGACAATTCAAAACGCGATGTTTCACGCGACCCAAGCAATGCCTAAGCGCTGCTTGAAGTGACGGCAAAGACAAGCAATGAGTTATAGAGATATGCAGACTGTCCCTCCGGATTCTCGTGCTCACCGGAGATGTAATCGTAGGTCAATGTCATTGTTACGAGGTTCCCGTCCGGCATTGTCGTCGACGACGAGTACTGGGTTTGCTTCAGCTGGCCATCCCAGTTCTGAAACAAATCGTCGGGATCCAGTTCAAGGAAGCTGCCGTATAGCGAATTGTCCGTGCCCCATGGAAGATCGAAAAGCGCCGCCGCCTCAGCGAGACCAGAGCCCGTAGAGGGGTCAGTCAGCACCATCGGCAAAACATACGCGAAACCGGCAAAGCCACTTGTACTGGCGAAAGCAAAGCTTGCTTCATTGGCTATTGTGACACTCTGGCCGCCGGGAGGAGAAAAGCTGCCGATGGCGGGAATGTTGTAATCCCAACTGCCTGATCCGTCCCCACTCACCGGCATAGAAACCAGGTTGGCCTCATTGTCGTAGATCGCCGGAGGCTGCCAAGCGATATTGTAGGGAGTGAGATTGTAGATGCGGAGGTTATGGTATGTCGTGTGGATCAACGCAGAGATTAAGAATGGTAGGGCTGCTATAATAACTATCGCAATGAAGGCTATGCCGCCGGTTTCCAGGCTTACCACCGCGTCTTCAACGATGGTGTCTTCGACTGCAGCATCTGCAGCGGCTTCTTCGCCGGCTGCAGCTGCGTCCTCTGCGGTAGTAATTGTGTCGGCCTGAGCGAAGCACGATTTGACACCTTGATAGAAGCCGGTAATCAGTGGAGCGATAAGCCCAGACCACGCATAGCCTGCAAGAGCGGTCACTGCGACCGCCGAACTCAAGCCTAATGGAACCTGGATTGCCCAAGCGGGAACGCCGTCGAAGGTGATTGTTCCCGTGAAGGTGCCGACCACATTGTAATTGTTGCCATTCCAACTGAAAGTGGGGGGCGGGCTGCTGCCGGCAATCACGCTCGGACTTGCTACACCCGCGAGGGTAATCTGGATGACGTGATCTTGGACAGTAGCTAAAGCCGACCACGTGGGATTTCCTTTTCCGTCCGACCCTTGAAACCAGACGGCTGACCCATCGTTCACCGCGCTGATGAGCATGCCAATCGAGTTTTGCACCTCGAAAAATGCCGCAGTCGCTGAGCCACCGGCTAAAGCAGCTTGCAGCGCCTGCTGGCTTGAACTGGTTAACGGTAGACCGTGTGCAGCATTGCCAAGAGCAAACTGGAAGATGTCAGTCATTGCTCGGACCACTCTCTTGAAGATTGGTTGTGGACGCAAAATAAAGTCCGATAAGGCCACAAAAGGTTTGATGTTCTAAAATGACTATTAAAATCAATTGATCCCACAATTGTCATGGACTGGCTCCCCGTCTCGGCGTCCTGTTTCAACCATGAGGGGAATAGTCTTATGCCCACGTGGAACTGGCAAGTTTAAGTTGACTTTACGCTGACCTTACTAGCGTCATGGTTGACAAAGTCGATCTGGTTCGGTCGCCATAAAAGCTTTTGAGAGTTAGCTGTGAAATAGGGTCGGAATTTGCCTGAGCGTCATGACCGGCAACGCGGTGCGATCGAAATTGCAGGTGGAACAACAGCTTTCCTGATTAGGTGAATACGTGAGGTTAATTGCAACTCTGGCTGGAATAGACGCAGGACCGGTTCCGGCCAAGGTAAGCTAGTCCGGATTGTATCGGAACGAGCCGACAACCTTCCTATTGCTGCACCTGCGGTTGCCCCCGGTTGTCCTTGAATGGAACAGCCGAGCGACGATTTCCGTGTTTGTTTCGACCTCGCCTGGTTATCCTGGAACAACGGAGGCCCCCCCTTGAGTTTTATGACGAGGGTGGGCCGAAAAAATCAGCCGTCAACTGAACGGTTACGTGGTGTCCGATGACGCACCATGGTCCGCATATGGTGGCGCCTGTTGTTCATCCGGGAGGTGTAGGAGCCACGCGTAATACCAATCGGTGTTGATCATGACCGATGGGCCCAATCCCGCAATCCGATTGACATGATCTTCCATGGTTGATCGATGAGCTTGTTCCAAGCCTCGCAGCAGTGATCGACGATGTCGTCGTAGGATGTGAAAACCCGGTTTGACAGCCAGTTGTCGCGCATGAATTGCCAGACGTTTTCTACAGGGTTGAGTTCAGGGGAACGCGGCGGCAGGAAGAGCAAGGTGATGTTTTTCGGCACGATCAGCTTGGCCGATGAGTGCCAGCCCGCCTGATCGAGGATCAGCACCGCGTGCGCACCGGGATCGACCTCGCCACTGATTTCCAAAAGATGTTCGTTCATAGCCAGCGTGTCGCACCAGGGCATGACAATGCCTGCTCCCTTGCCCTTCTTCGGGCAGATCGCGCCGAATATGTAGGCCGAGAGGGTACGTTGATCGTGCGGCGCGGATGGACGTGTCCCGCGTTGCGCCCACCGCCGGGTGATCTTGTTCTTTTGTCCGATGCGAGCTTCATCCTGCCACCACAGCTCTATTTCTATGCCGGGAGCGAGACCTTCGCGGATCGTCTCGATCTCTTGCGCGAAGCTTTTTTAAAATCCTCACCAGCCAATTCGTTTTGGGCATAGTGGCGCGGGCGGGCGGACAGCTTGGCAAAGCCCATTGCCTTCAATTCGCGGCCGACGGTGCTTTCATCAAGAGATATCCGGTGCTCCTGGAAAATCCAACGCGCCAAATCCTTCAGCCTCCAGCGCACAACGCCATGGATCGCCGGGATCGGCCCCTTCTCCACAAGACGACGAAGTTCCTGGCGCTGATCGTCGTTGAGTTTCGGACGCTTGCCGGGAGCCTTCACATTCAACAGCCCCTCGGGGCCATGCGCGTTAAAGCGCTCAACCCAGTCCCGCACAATCTGCACGGTCACGCCGCCGGCTCTGGCGGCCTCGCCGCGCGTTGCTCCATCATAAATCTGCGCGAGAGCCAGAAGCCGACGCGTCTGGACGGCATCTTTCGACACCCGCGCCGCCTTGCGCAGGTCGTCGCTGACAAAGTCCGTTCGAAGCTGAAGTGCTGAGCCCATGACAAACCTCCAATGAAAGAACGCAAGGGGCAGAACACCACCATTTGGCGGCTTTTTCCTTGGGTTCGGTTATGTTTGACCGGCAATCGCGCCGATCGGCAAAGTCCTTCTTTCCCGCCGGACAGATTGCTTTTGCTGTCCTTCGGTTCTTGAACCATTCTCCAATGCGTGACCCTGATGCTTGTGGCTTCGGTCACAGAGTGGCGTTCGGCTCCCGGCTTCCCATTCTCCTGTAAGAGCGCAGCCCAGTCCTGCCGGGCTCGCTAGACTGTCATCAGGACAACCGGGATATCGTCGACGCGCCTTCCCTGGTGCTGGTGTCGCGCGGCTCATAGGCGCGCTGGTCACGCAGGATCTGGAAGGCGATCGTCAAAAGCTTGCGTGCAATGGCCACGCGCGCCTTGTTGGTTCCTCTGATCTTCAGGTGGTCGTATTGGGCTCGAAGCTGCGGATCGGTAGCGATGGCCGGCGCGACAGCTTCCACGAAAGCCCAGCGCAGCCACTTGTTGCCCTGCTTGATGATCTTGCCGTGATAGGTCTTGCCGCCGGAGGAGTAGGTCGAGGGCACAAGGCCGGCATAGGCGGCAAGCTTCTTCGGGTTGCGGAACCGCGATATGTCGTCGATCTCCGCGTCAATCAGCCGGGCGAAGAACTCGCCGATACCGGGGATCGTCTTCAACAGCTTGACGTTGGCATTGGCCTTGGTCATCGCTCGGATCGTTGCTTCCGACTGCTTGATCCGGACGTCGATGTCGCCGATGAAGTCGAGGCCACGGTCGATCTGGATGCGGTCGATTTCCGAGACCTTCACTTGCGCCAGCTGGACGCGGCCGGCCTTGCCGAACAGGTCGCCGAGCTTCCTCAGCAGTGCCGTTTGCTCCGGATAGCGATCAAAGACGGTGACGATCCGGTTCTTCGTCATCGTGCGTAGCCGCACGTAAAACATCCGCTCGCGCAGGGCGACGCGCAGCTCCCGTGACTTCTCGGTTGGCGCCCAGGCCTCCGGCACCAGGTCGGCGCGAAGCAGATGCGCCAGAACCGTGGCATCGATCTTGTCGGTCTTGATTTTGGCGTCGGCGATCGCCTTGACCTTTAACGGATGGGCGAGAACGACATCATCACAAATGTCGTCGAGCCAGTCGTACATCACCATCCAGTTGCGCGTCGCTTCGACAACCGCATGCGAGTTCTGGCGATAGCGTTCCAGGAAGCCGCCCAGCGACTGGCGGTCGTTCTTAACCCGGCCTGATCTCAGCGTCTTGCCGCTGCTGTCCTGGACAACAAGGTGGCTGTAGGATTTGTGGTAGTCCACGCCGATATGGTATTCATAACAGGCAGTCATGCTTCCAACTCCCTTGTTGAGATCTGCGAAACCCCAATAAGGTAAGCCGAAAGGCTGGAAGTGTGACTGTCCCTCGATCATCACCTGCATCTCAGTGATCCGTTCTCTCAGCGGGCGCGGCCTCTTTCATGCCACCTCCTGTTTGCAACATGGATTCAGATTCATCGCGCTTTGTGAACCCTCAAGAGTCAAAGACTGCGCCGGTTGGTATAAGGCGTCACATTTCATCCGCTCGCGCATCCGTGATGATAATAGCTATTGATATTGCAGCCATATTCCATAGTGCTAATATAAAGAACCGATCTGAGCCGCAAACCTTCGATCGATCGGCTAGAGGTTTTGTTGATCCCCTCGCGAATCCTCTACACGTCGCTGCCATCACTTGTGGAACAAGCGACGAGGGCCCGGGCGGTGATTTTTGTACACCGCTCGGGCCTTGCTCCTGACCCACGATCGCTCTCTCGGCTGCTCAACCGTCTTCCGATCGCGCTGCATTCGACAGCTCTCATTATTGCCCGGCTGTTCGGCGAACAGCGGGCGAGACGCTCTCGGTAGCGTGCGATCTGTCGCGCCCCGGCGATAGGTCATCTGGGTCGAATAAATCGAGCTGAGTTCGGCGAAATCGTCCACCTTCACTTTGCAATTGCGCAACTCGGTCAATAATCGCCACAAGGCCTCGTCAATTGCGCGGTGGGCATCGGCGAGAACCCGGCCGCTCTTTCCGCTGTGGCGCAGACAGCTGTAAGTGACCGCAGTGTTGATGGCGATGTCGGCAAATCGACGACAAGCGGAGCTTAATCCTTCAGGAAGCTTTTGCTCTCTGTCGTCGGCACGTATTGGAAAGTATCTTGTCCTTGCGCAATGGCCGGTCCGGAACCGCCTTCGTAAGCGATGTTCCAGCTCGTGATGATCTCAGTGTTGTTGCCGTTGGCCTGTGCGTAGCCGGTCCATCCGGTTGCGGAATTGCAGTTCTCCGTCGAATTGTTCCAGCCGACCGAAAATGCGATGAAAATGCCGTTTACCCTTCCTGTTAGCGGATAGGGCGAGTTCTGGCATCCGGTGCCCTGGGCTCTGTTTACATATTGGCCTGAGACATTTCCGAACGAGTCGATTTGAATGATCATCGTCGAGCCGGACTGGTTCTGCCAACTGCTGGAAGCCGAGGCGATGCTTGAAAATTCCTTGAAGTTGCTTGCATCAAAGGCAAAAGCCGAGGTTGCTACAGCAAACACAAGTGCTGCAGCTGCAGTAGTACGGATCATGGTTTTTCCTCCTGATGTGCGCCGACCGTCGGCGAGCATATCGAAGGTTGCATAGAATCTCGCGGCAAGCAATCATACCGGGTGACAATCTACCTGGCTAAACGTCAACGAGCCGAAGCCATCTCTCGCCGCTCCCCGCTCTTCAGCCGCCATGCCGACCAAGTGGCCCAGGCTGCCTGCACTCATCCTCGAACTGCCGCGAGATCCAAGGCCATGTTGGAGGCAACCGATTCAGGCATCACCAAACGCTCGATGCTCTGTGGACGAGTGAGGAGGAGGCGGCGGGCAAAACCAATGGCGCGAGCTGAATCGACGGGGCAGGGCGCTAGTTGACATCCGGCTTGTCCACCAGCTTTTCGACCAATCGCCGAAGCTCCGACGGGGTCGTTTTGCCAGCCACGACCTCGTCGTAGCCAATTCCGGCGCGTCGCAGCGCCTCTTTCTTGACCGCATCGCGCGCGGCCGCGGTACCCCGATAGTGCGCCCCACCCTGGTATTCGATGGCGTGCCTCGGCTGGCAGTTACCGTCAACCAGTAGCAGGTCGACCCTCTTCGAGTTGACGCAACGGTATGCGTCAGCATCTTTGCTGCGGAGGATCTCGCCTAACGAGACCTGCGCCATCACCTGCCAAGCGGGATTGCAGCCGATCACAATGCGGTCGAGTTCCTTGAACACCCGCGCTTCGCTTTTGTTGAGGAGTGGCTGAATCGTGAAATTCGAGCTCATGACAATGCGCAACTGTTCGGTAGCGTCGAGCAGATTCGGCGACCCCGGAACAGCTTTCGGGAGCCAAGGTGCAGCGTCGATGCTGGCCCCGGTGCCTTTTTTCTCCCAGCGTGGGTTCCTTGTTCGCCACGACTGCTTCCGCATCATGGATAGGAGCTCGTCAACGGCCATGCCAATGATGAAGCCGACAAACAGAGAGGCAATTAGCAGCTCAGGCTTCTCGAAGTCGCCAAGGGTCATACCGCCGGCGGCACCTACCGCGACCACCCCGATAACTAGTCCAGGTGCCGCGAAAAGCACCGACCTCTGACGATGTTGCATGCCCCTCTCCCCACTGCGCGCGATGATAGTAAAACGCGGGCGTGCATCGGCGAAAAGCTACACAAAAGAGGTAGTCCGGCGCCTGCGCGAAGTGCACGACAGCGGCAACGCCTCTCTGACAGCGGGAGCTACGGTTCAAAACGGTTCAAGGCGAGCAATTGAGACGCAGACGACTACGGCGCGTTTGGGACCTACTCAGGAGTCCCGCCTTGGCGGAAGCCAGCCACTCGTCTGTCGCAAAAGATGCTAATTTCGCGACAAACCCAGTACATCTTGCATGTCGTACTCGCCTTTCCGACGGTCTGCCTGAATTTCGGAGCAAGATTCTGAAAGTGAGGACGCCTCCCTCTATTTAAATTGTCGCTAGCCAATATCCGAGGTGTAGACATGCGAAGTGGCAGAGTAGCGGCGCGACGCAAGACAGAGCAGCAAAGTTCGAGGCAAACGCGAGCCTCAACGACCCATCCAGTTGATCTTCACATCGGGCAGCAGATCCGAATTCGAAGAATTCAGTCGAACGTGTCGCAACGCGATCTTGGCAGCAGCATTGGCGTTAGCTTTCAGCAGGTGCGGAAATACGAAAATGGCAAAAATCGGGTCAGCGCGTCAATGCTCTACGAAGTAGCGAGCTGCCTGAACGTGTCTGTTGCATCGTTCTTTGAAGGACTTCCGGAGCCTGGCACCGGAGATCTCACCCACGTGGCGGCGAACATTGACGAACGCATCACTTACATTTCGACGGCCGAAGGTCGCCAGCTCATTGAGGACATTTTGAAGCTACCAACGCGCATCAGGAACCGGCTCCTTTCGCTTGTAAGTGCATTGATCGATGAATAGCTTTGCCGACGTTGGGCGTCGGCCTTGTCTTTCAAAAAGTGCTCTCGTCGTCTAGGAAGGATCTCGATCAATACTTCCGGGAGAGAGCCACATGTCCCAGCTTCCACCGCAAAACGGTCTTCTCGTTACTCTGACGGCCGAAATCGTCTCGGCCTATGTCAAGAAGCATGTCATTCGCGGTGTTGAGGTCACCAAGGTCATCACGGACGTCCATGCCGCCCTGAGCGCGGTCGCCAGTGACACCGTGTTGAAGCCGGAGCCTGTCGCCGAAAAGCCCACGCCGCCTGTGTCGGTGCGAAAGTCGATTCACGACGATTATCTGATCTGCCTCGAGGATGGCAAAAAATACAAATCGCTGAAGCGCCACCTGATGGTCAAATACCAGATGACGCCGGAGCAATACCGCAAGAAATGGGACCTTCCAGACGACTATCCAATGGTCGCGCCTGCCTATGCCGCTAAGCGCTCGCAACTGGCAAGGGCGAGCGGGCTTGGCCAAACTCCCAGGAAGCGTGCGGCCTGACCTGCTCGGCGCCGGGATTGTCATCGTGCCCTCCTGTCGCGCTAGAACTTAAGGATGGCCTCATTTGTTCGTTTGAGCTCGGTCGCTCCGTTTCGCGGGTGGTATCGCCCGTCCCAATAGTCAGCGGCCAGGTGCTCCGTGCAGCGCCATTCGGTGATCCCGTGGCACGCTCTTTCCCGAAGGCCCCCCACTTCACGCAGCCAGGACAATCGCAGTAATGATCGAAGTGCACGGGAACTGCCGACTGTGGGCTGGTCCGCTCGTCTGACATTTCATCCTCCTCCCGTCAGCAGAACCATCCGGTCTTCGGGCAAGGCGCGCTGCAGAACTTTTGCCACGTCCCACGGTGCGGTAAGCCAGGTCTCGATTTCGTCACCGTCGGTCAGCAAGACTGGCATGGCCTTCTGATGGATCGGCTCGACGATCGCGTTCGGTGTTGTCGTCAGGAATGCGAACAAATCGGCTCTGACGAGGCCTTCCTTGATCTTGCGGACGCTTTCCCATTTCGGCACCCAGATGCCGGCGAAGAACATCAGCGGCCGCTCCGGGCTCCTGGCGAACCACGCGTTCGGGGTTCTTTCGCCCTCGACCTTGTTGGCGGGGTCCGGTTCGGCAAAACTGGTGATCGGCACGACACAGCGGTTCTCGACGCCCAGCCAGCGTTTCCAATGCTTGCTCGCCGTATTGCGGACATTTGTGGTGCCGCCGTCCGGTTCCATCTTCAACAGCTGCTGGAAGTCGACGTCATTGCCCTTGGCACGAAGCTTATCGGCACGATTGGTCGCCGCTTCGAACAGCGCCTGGCTAGAGCCCGGCATGCCCCAGCGCACCATGGCTAGCTCGCGCCCAGCCGGCGCATTGCGCACGACCGGCGCCATGCGATCGGGCCATACCTCGATCTCCGGTTCCATGTTGCCGATGCTGTCGACCATCGCGCGCGTGGCGCCGCGGATCTCTTCCTGGCTGGTATAGACCCGATACAGATTACACATTCCGTGCTCCCTAAAGCGTGACATCTTCCCAGACGGGCCTTCGCACCGTTCTGATCTCGACCAGTTTGCGCACCGTCATGCCGACACGTTCACGTGCCGAAGGCGTCTCGAGATCGGCGCTCATGTAATCCCGTTTCCCGCATTTCGAGCAATGGAAATTCGCCTGAATATTCAGGAAGGGGACGTCTCCGAGAACTTTGATCAAATCGTCCGGGTCATAGCGATGTGTCACTCTGCAGTGCTGGCAGGTGATCTTGATGAATTGACCGAGCTCCACCGCCGACGACATCTTGGGAAGATGCCTGGCGATGCTCGGATGCATTCGACCGGTCTGGGCTGCTTTCCTCATCGCGCCAGCTTCCTGAGAAACAGTCGGTTGCCGATGCGATTGCCGCAAGGTGGGCGGCAGCGAAGGCGCATCGGCAGCGTATCCAGTTCGACGTTCTTGCCGAATCGACGCGCGATCGCGCCCCGATCCAGCTCGTCCTCGTGGCCGCATGCGCCGCACCGGGCGACAATTACGAACCATTCCGGAAGAGCGCTCAACGTCTCGTAGTCGAATTGTGGTCTGGCGCTCGGCGCCAACTCTATGCTTCTGTCGTGCCGCATGACGGTCAGTCTCGGTCAAAGCTCGGTGTCCAGCCGCGGGTAAAGCCGATGCTCATGCCCATCTGTGTCAATGCCAGTTGCTGACGCAGGTGCCGGCAATCCTCCAACAAGGTGCGCACGGCCGCGTCGGCGTCGCCGTCGTGATAGCGGAGAACGTCGTTGAACTCCGCCTCCGGCGAGGGTGTAGCGGGTTTATCGGGTAACGCTGCCTTGAGCGGACGCATAGCTTCTCCTCTCCACTGTGCATGGCCCAGCGGACGATATGGGAACAAATTTCAGATTGGCGGCTGGTGGCCGCGTTTGTTCTTATTATGTTCTCATACGGAGGATAGTCAAGACCGGCCGAACAGGCGAGCTGTCTGCATCACGAGGACGACGGGAATGGCGATCGCAGCGACGCCGATGATCAGTTGGAGGATCACGTCGAAGATTTTTTCGCTCATCGTCTCTCAGCGCCCGCGCAATTCCCGCTTTTCGATTTCGGTTTGAAAGGCTGCTTGGTCACGAACATGCGCGCACCGGTGGAACCAAATTGGTCTCGGCGTCTTCTACAAAGGCTGAGGCCTTTCTTCCCCAACAATGCCTCACCAATCGACGCGCTGTTCTGCAATGCGTCGGCATCAGAACCAGCGTTCCCTCCTGAGGGCATAGCGTTGGTTTCCCGCTAACCAACGCTAAGGGGGATCAAATCACGAACACGGAAACTGAGCGTGCGCTGAACTTCTCATTTGGGTGGAACCCCGCCCAATGGGGATGGCTTGCGGAATGACCTGTTTGCGGCAAGAGCGGCCCGAGAGAGTAATCCTCAGGCCGGCAACCCGGCGCGACGCAAGCCTTCACGCAATCGTTCCACGTCCTCCTCCCGTCGCAAATACGAGATATCCACGAGCCAGTTCACGTATTCGCTTGGACCTGCCGACGGGTCGCCGCGCCAGTAGCTCCGGACGGACTGTACGAATGTTTCGGCGCACTGGCGCGCCTCCTCCAAGCGGCCCAGATGACCATAGGCCGCTGCCCGCCAAGCCATGTCCCGTGGGTGGAAAGCAGGCGCGTCGAGGGTTCGCTGCTCCAGCAGAGTAGCCACCTCTCCATAGCGACCAAGAAGGAAGAGAATGCGCGAGAGATAATAGGTGTACCAGCCTGGGTGACGCGGATTGAGCCTGAAGGCGATCTCGGCTGCCGGCAGGGCGCGCTCTGGCTTTCCCATGCATCCCTGAACCCAGGCCCAGGTGATCTGGATCGTCGCATCGTTCGGGTTCATCGCCCTGGCCAGGTTCAGATGCCGTTCGGCGCGCTCAAACTGGCGCCAGGTCAGACACATATACCCGAGCGTGGAGTGCACCCTTGGGTCATTTGGGTCGAGTGCCAGCGCCTGTTCGGCCAGGCGCAGCGCCGTGACCCGGTTCTCGTCCTTCTCAGGGGGCACCCCGACGCCGCCGTCGATAGCGCGGTTGAGGTAAGCGAAGGCGAGGCCAGTATAAGCCCGGGCAAAGCCGGGGTCGATCTGAATGGCCTGCTCGAACAGCACTTGCACTCTCACCTGAGCTTCTGGCGTGAATGTATCGGAGAGACGGAGGCCCTGAAGGAACAGATCATAAGCGCGGATGTCCTCCGGCGGACGCCGCCGGGCAGCTACCTCGCTCTCGTCATAGATGCGTTGGGCAACAGTTGCGACGATCTGTTGGGCGATCTCCCCCTGGACATCGAACACGTCCTCAAGGGCCCGATCATATCGCTCCGCCCAGAGATGAGTTCCGGTAACCGCATCCACGAGCTGGGTCGTTATGCGAACCCGGTTCGCCGCCCGGCGCACACTCCCTTCGACCACGTATGCCGCGCCGAGTGTGCGGCCGATTTCGCGCACGTCGACGCCTTGCCCACGGAATGAAAATGACGAGTTGCGAGCGATCACCAAGAGTTCTCGGAACCGCGAGAGCTCAGTGATGATGTCTTCGGTAATGCCGTCGCTGAAATAGACCTGCTCGGCGTCGCCGCTCATGTTCTCGAACGGTAGAACGGCGACCGCAGGTTTGGCGGACAGCTGCGCAGTACCAACTGAGCTGGACGCAGTGCGGTCGAGAGCCAGCCTGTACGTCCTGACGGGCCGCCGGATGTTCTTGAGGCACTGTTCGCCTGCAAACTCAAAATAGTAGTCCAGCTTGCCTTGGAGATGATCATACACTGTCCCGGATATCAGCACGCTGCCAGGCGGGCAGATGTGCTCCAGCCGAGCTGCCACGTTAACGCCGTCCCCCAGCAGATCGTCGCCATCGACCACAACGTCGCCCAGGTTGATGCCGATACGCAAGATAATCCGGCGCTCAACCGGTATCTCCGCCTGCCGGTCGGGCACCTGCTTCTGAACTTCAGCGGCGCAGGCAACAGCATCGACGACGGAACCGAACTCGGCGATCAGGCCGTCGCCGGTCAGCTTGACGAGGCGGCCATGGTGCTCCGCCAGCAAGGGCTCGAACAAGGCCCGACGCAGATCTTTGATCGCCGCGAGCGTTGCTGTCTCGTCCAGCTCTACAAGGCGCGAGTAGCCAACCACATCGGCAACGAAGATTGCCGCCAGTCTGCGTTCTTCGTGGGGTAACATCACCTCTGCCCCTGGTGCTGCCCGGTATTCACGGCCAAACACTCCGAACCAGGGAAGAATAGCTTAGTGCCGCCTCCGCGACCATCTCCCAATTGGAGATGGACCGGTTCTGGCTATCCGGGAGTGTCTGCTATTCGAGCATTACTCCCCGATCACATTTCGTCGAGGAATGTCGTAGAAGGATCGAAAAGCGAAGTTGCACTACGCAGGGCGGCTGACGCCTAACCGGCGCATTTCGCGATAGACCGTGGAACGGCCAAGTCCAAGTTGCTTGGCAGCTTCCGCTGGAGGTGTTTTCGCCTCGATCAGCTTTATGGCGGCTTCGACCTTCTTCATGTCAAGCGGTTGGCGTCCGGGGCGCTTCCCGCGTGCCCTCGCGGCAGCAATGCCATCCTTTGTGCGCTCTGAGATCAGCCGCCGCTCGAAATGTGCGATCGCCCCAAACACGTGGAAGATCAGTTCGCCGGCTGCCGAGGAGGTGTCGATCTTTTCCTCGAGGCTGAGAAGGTCGATCTTCCGTTCGTGCAGCACCTTCACCGTTTCGAGCAATTCTGCCAGCGATCGGCCGAGCCGGTCGAGCCGCACAACGGCGAGCGTGTCGCCGGCGCGAGCATAGGCCATCAGCCCGATTTGCTTCAGCTCCTATCTGTATCGCGCGCGCAACCTGATCGAACGGTTCTTCAACAAGATCAAGCAATGTCGGCGTGTTGCGACCCGATACGACAAACTCGCGGCCAACTACCTGGCCTTCGTCAAGCTCGCATCAATCCGCGTCTGGTTGCGTGCTAATGAGTCCGTGCCCTAGTCTAGCATTCATCCATGGAGATTTTCGTAGTAGTTTGTCTTGATGCTTGCAGCGCTCTGTGGGCATTGCGGAGCTCGTATTGCGAAATCAAAGCGCAGGAGCCCTATGTTTTGGGGAGCTTTCTGCTTTTCATTTGGCCCCTTCGGTATTGTAGCGTTGGTTCTGCTGCCTGAACACCAAGCCAATACTAGAATATGAATCGCCACATTCTTCTATCTTTCGATCACCTATGCGCCGAGAAACATCTTCGGTTGACCGAATGCTCACCCATCAAGTAATCAATTCTGTGAAGTGCGAAATCATTCCGTTGGAATCCGTTGCGCCCTTGAAGCCGGTCCCCTCCCAGATAATATGGTGCTGGTTACTGCTGCGGTGGATCGTTACGCAGATTGCCAGTGGCGTCGGGGGCTGCCAGGAGAAGTGGCTGTTGGGACCTGGCTGGAGGTTGCTGAGAGAAACAAGTTGATCGGCGTCGAGAAACATAAGCGTGCTTTTATCGGTGGGATAAAGCTGGCCCCAACGGGCCTGAGCTACCTCGTTTGCGGATTGAAGGAAGACGTGGCTGTTCGCGTGGGGATCAGCCAGGGCGGCGGTGCGCCAGGTGGCGAAGATCTGGGCGATGTCCGGGAGTCCGAAACCGAGCCCGACTAGAAAAGCAATCATCTGTTCACTGCAAAACGTGTCGTAGCCTTGCTGCCCAATCGGCCGGATGTGCTTGACCGCGAAGTTCTCAAGAATGGCCATGGTATCTCCTCTTCAGATAACTCGGACTTGGCAAAATTTGGCGTGTCAACGTGCTGCTATGGGTGGAATTGCTGTCGTTTTCCCGGAGTACGCGTCCGGCGACGCTCAGCGCGGCGGCCCGACTCCGCCGGTGGAAGGTAGTAAATCTTGAAATCGCTGGCGTCGCATGACGAGCTCTCGACGACACATCTACCGCGAGCGCCAGCGTATCGGTTCTAACTATGGGAAAAAGATCACGACGTTGGCAGTAAGGTTCCGTAATTCTTCCAACGTGATCTGCGTCCTTAATCCTCCTCGCCCCGCCGGCCAAGGGTCGTGAATATCCAGGACATTGCCGTCCTTCGAATATCCGTACACGACGTAGTAGTGAATCGTTGTGCCAATTACGAAGATTCGATCACTATCTATCTCGGTCCGCACCTGCTCGGAGGTGAGATTTTGTGCAAAGCGGCCGCCAGTGGCAGCGGTGTCGAACGCATTCCACTGAGTGCGCACCAATTGCACGACCTGACTGAGCATGTTGGCTCCGCCGTTTTCGGGCTGCTCGGTGGAGGCGTCCAAGGCTTCAGCCAAGTCCCATTGCTCTTGAACTGCAGGATCCAGCGCTGCAAGCGATCGCGTGATCCGCCTCGCGATCTCGTATTGAGACAACGGAGGAAGCTTGCGGTAGTTTCTAACCATCACCTCGGCGGCAGCGAAGCACCATGAGGGTGTCTCCTGAGCAACCAGGGCCGGAGGATTCGCGACTGTTGGCATTTTCGACTCCTTCGAAAATTGTTGCGAATTGGGCCTCAAATTAGTTGTAACTGATCAAAGGCAGCTGATATTCAGTCTCTATCCTGGCGATATTTGCAGCCTCGTCCTCGATCATGGTCGCTGAAGCCCCTCCACCTGTCAGGAAATCCCAGGTTTCCTTCATGCGCTGCCTTGCCTCATCGCGCTGTTCCTTCGTAAGCGTCGAGAGTTCGTCCAGTTGAAGTGCAAATATTGCAACGAAATCGGACCACGTGATCTTTCCGACATCAACGTTTGACAGAACATAGGAAAAGGCCGTCGCCTGCTCGACCTTGGTCTTCAGCGAAGCAGCCTTTACCGTTCTCGACCACGCCATCAGATCAACGCGATAGATGGCGAAATCCGTGGAATAAACGAAATATTTGCTTGTCGTCATGGACTGCCCTTCGGTTGATCCCAGAAAAACCTCCAGAGCCTTGGCGAGTAAGGAGAATACGCTATCGATGATATTGGTAGTGCCACCCTCTATAAATCCACCGACTGCTGTTTTGATCACTTCCGGTATGTCCTTCATGTTGTGAGAGCTAAAAGCCCGAGACATGCCCTCGGAGCGAAGTACCTTAGAAATAGGCACAGTTTTGTTGGTACCGTGCCCAGCATCCAAGATCAGAAGAGTAATTTGTTTCGTGAAAAGTTCACGTTTGGTTTCGCCCAACGTTTCGAGCGTTTCCAGTGCTTCTCGCTCGGCTTGAGCCAGGTCGCTCGATCCGTCGAACTCAGAAATAATTTTGCCGAAGACGGCCATGGTTCTCTCCTGCTTGGGTGGTGTGCCCGACAATTTGGGCGGCACCATCCCTATAGCAAATACCACAACCTATAGAGTAATAATCATTTAATGCAATTAACAGTGTTAAGCGCGGATGTCAGAAGTGTGGCGGGTTGGCACAGTTGGAGAAGTGTGCCTTTGGCGACTTCCCCTGAGCGAGAACGCAGAGAGATTTCCGGAGATTTGTGCCGACCGATGCCTGCACGTATTGGTGGAAGTATTGCAGCTTTACTCGCGCATTCTCTCGGTTTGGCGGGGATTCCGGATACGACACGGCAGACGTGGAAGCGATGTAGTAGAAGGTTAGTTCAGTACATTTGCGTTTGGTAATCGCCGAAGGCAGTAAACCCGAAAAGCTCGCGGTGAACGATGCTCAGGTACCTATCAGCCGAACTACGGGCCAAGGCGCCAGTGCACTCTCCCTATTGAACGGCAGAGTTAATACGTACGCGCAACTCCGGGGCCGCCTTGTGCCCGGCAGATGATCCGGAACCGGTGGAGTCACTTGTTCATCCGGGAGGCGTAGGGAGCTGCGCATAGGATTACATTTCGTGCGTTCGCGCGTCGTCAAGTATGATGATAGCTGTTGATATTGCCGAGATATTATAAATGGCTAAAATAAGGTGCCGATCAGAGCCGCAAACCTTCGATCGATCGGATGAGGTTTTGCGATCCCCTCACAAAACCTCTACACGTCGCTGCCATAATTAGTGGAACAAGCGACGAGGGGCCCGAGCGGTGATTCTCGCACACCGCCCGGGCCTTGCTCCTATTCAACAATCGCGCCCTTTGGCTGCTCAACCGACCTTCCGATCGCGCTGCTCCCGCTCCGCACCCTGACCTTTCGGGGAAAGCGGACAAATGAGCTTCACGGGATAGAGGCTGACATTCGAGACGCTCTCTGTAGCGTGCGATTTGTCGCGCCCCGACGGTCGGTCAACTTGGTCGGATTGATCAAACTCGGTTCGGCGCAAGCGTTCACCTTCAGTTTACAACTGCGCAACTCGGTCATTAAGCGCCACAAGGCCTCGTCGATGGCGCGGTGGGCATTGGCGAGCACCCGGCCTCTTTCGCCGCTGTGGCGCAAACAGCTGTAATTGATCGCAGTCTCGATGGCGATGTCGGCAAGCCGACGAAAAGCGGGCGTGGCGTCTGCAAGGAGCAAGGCGGTTCGAACGTTGACGACAAAAGCGAGCTCGAATTCGGTTGACGAGAATTCACGGTCAAGCGAGGGTGGCTGAAGGCGCTCCAGAAAGGCCCACAATAATGGCTCGGCGTTCATCTCCATCCCTTGCCTCCGGTCAGCGCCCCCAATCGAATCGAGTTCCCTTCGGCGCATGCTGACCTGGATCCAATCCGTGCGCCTCGGCCTTTGGTCCGACGGGCTAGGTGACTTTGGTCCGAGTTCGCGAAATACGAGCCGGCCGCACCGAGACCATCAAGGGGATCGTCTACGCCATGTTTCCCGTCGAGGCCGGCAGATATCGCGTGGTCTATGGCGGGCATGAAATCAGCGACATCAAGGTAACTGCCAGCATCGCCGCCCGGTTTGGCGGCCGTAGCACTGCTCGGTTGAGACGAGTGCGCGGGAGGGGACAAGGAAGGATGGTGTCTTGGGTCAGTGATGCCGCACCTCCGTCTCGGACAGCCGGCGAATGGATGGCCGGGATAAAAGGCGCTGTTGTTCCTTCCCGCCTAATATCCTAATATAAGGAACAAATGCCCCTGTGTCATGCTCTCCTTTTAAAGGGGATCGTCATGAAAAACCCACATTCGAAACGGCTTCCGATCGGCGATCCCGGCTTCAGAGCCGAACAGGCGATGGATCACTCAATCGTCGATCTGATCGGCGAGTTCACTGCAGCTGGACGGGGCATGTGGGAAACGCTCAAAGCGCTCACACACCTGTAAATCCCGGCCCGGATGATCCGGGGCCACTTCCGCCCGTGCCGCCGATTGAAGAGCCTGTCCCGCCAATCTACGAGCCTGACCGACCCGTGGTGGAACCCGATCCGGATCGCCTTCCCGA